>DASSYJ010000003.1:0-121147 GCA_035703305.1 Ornithinibacter sp.
GGGTGATCACAACCTCCCTGTCGGCGTTCGCTGACTGTGCCGGCGCATCCCGTCCTGTCGCTGCCATCCGTCACTCCACCTACCTTTCCCGCCCGAGATCCTGCACGTACGCGTCCAGCCGGTCGAAGCTCTCGTTCCAGAACGCCTCGAAGCCGCCGGTCCACGCGTGGACCGGTCTCAGGCCCCGGGCGTCGAGGCCGTAGAGACGCTGCTTGCCCGACCTGCGGTCCTGCACCAGCCCGACCTGGCGGAGCACCCGCAGGTGCTTGGACGCCCCCGGCTGGGTCATCCCCAGCTCCTGGGCCAGCTCGGTCACGGGCCGTTCACCCTCCCGCAGCAGCACGAGGATCTCCCGACGCTGCGGCTCGGCGATCGCGTTGAAGACGTCTGACGTCGTCGCCGCGCGTGCCATGCATGCCATCGTATGCCGATATCGGCATACGTCAAGTCGGAGAACCCACGGCGATGACCTGCAGACGCGGGAGGGTGACCTGGCGCGCGGCATACCATCGGGCGCATGATGCCGAGCGCCCTGGTGCCTGCGGGACGCACCCGTCCGCGAGGTGCCGACGGGCGACTCGTGCGGTGGTGGTGGCTGGGCCTGCCCATCGTGCCGGTCCAGGGGTACCGACTCGTCCGTACGCTCCCGCGATTCGCTGATGCCGACGGCGTCACGGGACGGGTCGGCTCAGGCGACCGCCGCATGAAGGTCATCGCCCTGGGTGACAGTGTCGCGGCGGGTTACGCGGTCGGGCACCACCGATCCTCGGTTGCGGGCCAGCTCGCCGCCCGGCTCGCCGACCGGTACGGCGCGACGGTCGACTGGCGGGCCTGCGCCCTGACGGGCGCCACCGCTGGGCGGGCGGTCGGTCTGGTCTCACCCGAAGCCCTGGTCGACGCCGACCTGGTGTTCGTGTCCATCGGTGTCAACGACCTCAAGAACCTGCACAGCACGACCCGCTTCCGCCGCGAGCTGTCGACACTTCTCGATGCGATCCTGGCCACCGCTCCACGGGCCCAGGTCTGCCTCCTCGGCATCCCACCGCTCGACCACTTCCCGGCGTTTCCCCGACCCCTGGCAGATGTCCTCGGCTGGCGAGGCCGTGCCTTCGACGCGATCGGTGTCTCGGCGGTCCGAGCTCGCGAGAGGGCCTTCCGGATCGAGGCCACCGAACCGCTCGGGCCGGAGATGTTCGCCGACGACGGGTTCCACCCGAGCCCGACGCTTCACGCCGCCTTCGCCGACGCTGTCATGGCCGGTCTGACGCTCCCGATCGAGGGCTCCGGACACTGAAGGAGGCGGCGGCGGCTCGGCTCTCCTCACCCGCGGGTCACGGTGCCGTCTGGGGACCGCCGCTCCTCGCAGGCGAGATTATTCATCGCCTGTTGACTTACTGCGCGCGCGGTCCTACTCTCGGTTCCGTGCGGGCCATGATCCTCAAGGAGTTCCGCGAGCTGCGCCGTGACCGGCGGACGGTCGGGCTGCTCATCCTCATGCCCCTGCTGCTGCTCGTGATCTTCGGGTACGCCGCCAACTTCTACGTCTCGAACGTCACGGCCGGGGTGGTGGGGCCGCAGGCCAGCACCGTGGCTGCGGCACTTCCCTCGTTCTTCGACGTCACGGTGGTCGAGCCGGGCGACACCGAGGCCGATGCGGAGGCGCTCGTGCAGGACAACGAGGTCGACGTCGCCTTCGTCACCGGCTCATCGCCCGTCGTCGCCCTCGTCGACGGGTCGAACCTCTTTGCCGCTCAGTCGATCGTCTCGGTGCTCAACAAGTCGGGCGACAAGGTCACGAGCACGATCCTCTACAACCCCGAGCTCAAGACGTCGTGGGTGATGGTGCCGGCGATCATCGGCCTGATCCTCACGTTCATCGGCACCATCATCACGAGCATCGGCCTCGTGCGGGAACGCGAGACGGGCACGCTGGAACAGCTGGCCGTCATGCCGATCACACCGAGCACGGTCATCCTCGGGAAGATCACGCCCTACTTCCTGCTCGCCTCGCTCGACATGGTGATCGTGACCGTGCTCGGGATGCTGCTCTTCGACGTGCCGTTCAACGGCAACCCCTTCGTCTTCGCCCTGGGCGCGGGCCTGTTCCTCTTCGTGGTCCTGGGGCTGGGTGTGTTCATCTCGACCATCTCGCAGACGACCGGGCAGGCCATCCAGACCGCGTTCTTCTTCCTGCTGCCGCAGATCCTGCTGTCCGGCATGATCTTCCCACTCGACGCCATGGCGGCCGGGGTGCGCTGGATCGGCTACCTCCTGCCCTTGACCTACTTCACGATGATCAGCCAGGGCGTCATGCTGCGTGGCGCGTCCCTGGCCTCCCTCTGGCTGCCGTTCCTCGTCCTCACCGTCATGGCCGTCGTCGTGTTCACCGGCGCGACGCTGCGGTTCCGCCGCGACCTGGCACCAGGGCGCCGTACGCACCGTCGTGGAGGCGAGCACGCGGCGCCCAGCGACGGGCACGCCGCCGAGGCGACCCGGTGACGAGCTACGGCGTCACCGGTGCGACGGTGCGGTTCGGTGGCACCACGGCACTGGTCGACGTGAGCCTGCGGGTCGCGCCGGGCGAGATCGTCGTCGTCGTCGGGGGCGACGGCGCCGGCAAGTCGACGCTGCTGCGCACCCTCGCCGGAGAGGTGCCGCTCGCCTCCGGCACCGTCCAGGCCCCGGACCCACGGCGGCTGGGCTACCTGCCGGCATCCGCGGGGTCGTGGGCCGGCCTCACCGTGGTGCAGAACATGGACTTCGCCGGTGGCGTCTACGGCCTGACCGGCTCCGCGCTGGACACCCGGCGTGACGAGGTGCTCGGCCGGGCCGGGCTGGGAGGGGTCGGGGACCGGGTGGCGGCCAAGCTCTCGGGCGGGATGCGGCGCAAGCTCGGCTTCGGGATGGCGGTGCAGCACCAACCCCCGCTGCTCGTGCTCGACGAGCCGAGCACCGGTGTCGACCCGGTGAGCCGGGTCGACCTGTGGCGGATGGTGGCGGAGGCCGCCACCGCGGGAGCGGCCGTCGTCATGTCGACCACCTACCTCGACGAGGCCGAGCGGGCCACCTACCTGCTCGCCCTCGACGAGGGGCAGGTGCTGGCCGAAGGCCCCGTCGACGAGGTGCTGGCCTCGCTCCCCGGTGTCGTGACCGCCGTGGAGGAGGCGGTGCGCCCCCAGTGGTCGTGGCGACGCGGCCGGATGCGGCGCGAGTACTGGCCACAGGGCGACCCGACGCGCGGAAGGGTCGTGGCGCCCGACCTCGAGGACGTCGTGATCGCGCTGTCGCTGGCGCGCCGGACCACGGCGGTGGCGTCGTGACGGCACTGCTGCGGACCACGTCGGCGACCCGCACCTTCGGCTCGTTCGTCGCCGTCGACGACGTCACGATGGCGGTCGAGCCGGGTGAGGTCGTGGGACTGCTGGGCGCCAACGGAGCCGGCAAGACCACGCTGATCCGGATGGTTCTCGGACTGCTGGCCCACACGGCCGGCGAGGTCGAGCTGCTCGGTGGGCCGCCCGACCGCGAGCGCCGCCGGCGGATGGGCTACGTGCCGCAAGGGCTCGGCCTCTACGACGACCTCACGGTCGCCGAGAACCTGTCGTTCAGCTCGCAGGCCTACGGGGTGGCGCCGCCGACGCTCCCCGACGGCCTCGCTGGGCACGGCGACGTGCTCGTGCGGTCACTGTCACTGGGCCTGCAACGCCAGCTGTCCTTCGTCGCCGCCCTCGCGCACCGGCCCGACGTCCTGGTGCTCGATGAGCCGACGTCCGGCGTCGACGCGCTGGCCCGCGCCGCCCTGTGGGAGACGATCCGCACGGAGGCCGACCGCGGGGCGGGCGTGCTGGTGACGACCCACTACATGCAGGAGGCGACGCAGTGCGACCGCCTGCTGCTGATGTCCGCCGGGAGGCTGGTCGCCGAGGGCAGCGACCAGGACCTCATCGGGTCGACCACGGCGCTCGAAGTGCGCGCCGACGACTGGGCCGCGGTCTTCGCTGCCCTCAACGCCGCGGGCGAGCCGGTGCTCCTGGCGGGTCGCGCGGTACGAGTGGCCGACGGTGACCCCGAGCGGATCCGGCGCACGTTGTCGGCGGCGGGGCTGGAGGCCGCGATCACATCGGTGCCCGCAACCATCGAGGAGCGGATGATGCTGCTGGCGCGGGCCGGCACGTCGGTCGGTGCGGGCGTCACGGGACCGGTGGGCTGATGCCGCCACGCGGGCGTCGCCCGGCCGGCGGGCCGGACACCCGGGAGGCCGTGCTCGCGGCAGCCCGGGAGCTGTTCGCCGAGCGGGGCTACGAGCGCACCACCATCCGGGCCGTCGCCGCAGCCGCCGGCGTCGACCCGGCGCTGGTGCACCACCACTTCGGCACCAAGGAGCGACTGCTCGCCGAGGCCATCACCCTGCCGATCTCCCCCGAGGTCGTCCTCGACGGCGTGGGTGCCGACCCCGACCGGCTCGGCCCCGAGATCGCCGAGCGGGTCATCCTGGTGTGGGAGACCCAGCCCGACGTGCGTGAGCGGATGCTGGCAATGCTGCGCAGCGGGATCTCCCACGAGCGCGCCGCGGGTCTTCTGCGCGACCTGCTCGGTCGCACCATGCTGCGCGGCCTGGGCGACCTCGCCGCGCCGGACTGCCCCGAGCTCCGCACCTCACTCGTGGGCACCCAGCTCGGCGGGCTGATGCTCGGGCGCTACGTCCTGCGCGTGCCCGGCGTGGCCGACGCGACCCCCGAGCAGCTCATCGCGGCGGTGGGTCCGGTCCTGCAGCACTACTTGAGGGGTGACCTGGGGTCCTCTGCGGTCGACAAGCTGTGATGCCAAGGGTTGGTCACTCGGCTGACCCGCGGCCCCGTCTCCGAGGGCGTGGCCGCGGCGCGTCGAACGGCACGACGACCCGGGCACCTGCGGCTACCTGACGACTGTCGGTAGGCCGGTGTCCCGCCGGACTCGGTTCGGGTGCTCGACGGGATGCTCTCCAAGCGGCTGCCCACCAGCGTGGCCAACCACCGTTGGGTGCTCGCGGTCGTGAACTACCTCCCGCACGGTTGCCCCAAGGAGGGAGTGCGGGCCCGGACGCGGGTTGAAGCTGGCCACACCCGCCAGGCGTTGGGAGGTGTACCTGGCCCCGACGCGGGTGCGGCCGCGACGCGCCGAGGATTGGCCCTGGCACGGTCAGGGCGAGCGTGCCACGGCCGATCGAAGGAGAGATGCCATGACCAGGCTCGAGAACAAGCGCCGTTGGGCGACGATCTGCGCGGCGGCTGGGCTGCTCGCAGTTCCCGGCGTGGCGTCCGCGGCGGAGCCCACCATCGACCCGACGGACCCCGCACTCGTGCAGAACCCTGTTGAGGCATCCGACCCGGGCACGCAATGGGCCTGCCAGCTGGCCGGGCGCGACGTCCAGTGCTCGGGCGATCTGGCTTACACCTGGGCCTCCCAGCCGGGTCCCGACGACTGGTGCTCTCAGCCGCTGTTCAGCGTGGACGGGCAGTTCCAGCGGCGACAGACGCGGTACTACTCGTTCGACCCGTCGACCGGCAACTACCTCGAGACCAAGCGCCTCATCCACCTCGACATCAGCGAGTCGCTGGTCTCCGCCCCCGACCAGCCGGCGTCCGACGGCGTCTTCGCCAAGCTGCGGATGACATGGGTCAGCACCTTCGCCCAGCCCGGTGACCCCGACTCTCGCCTGACCCGCAAGCAGGGGATCGACACATGGTTCCAGGCACCACACGGGGGCGTCTTCACGCTCGACGTGGGGCAGGACAAGCAGATCTCCGCCGACGACGCCGACTTCCACGGTCGGTGGGACATCGCACTCGGTGATGGGGCCGCCGAGTTCGACAAGGTCTGCACAGCCCTCGGGCTCACGTAAGCATCACCCCCGGACACACCGAACAGGGCGCCCGTGCCACGGGTGGTGCCTCACCGAAGCGACCAAGGCATTCCACCCAGGCGGCACTGAGCACGACCCCGAGGAGCACTACCCAGAACGAGTAGCCGTAGGACGCAAGGGCGGCGTCCTGGGCCCGGCCCGGCGGGAGCTCCTCGGGAGCCGCCCTGGGCCTCGAGCGTCCTCTGCGACACCGAAGTACGCCCCGTCCAGGGTCGTCGCCAGGAGCAGGCTGACTTCCGCGAAACCCGAGCCGTTCCGCGCCCGATCGACGACACGCCGGTGCGGAGTCCCGCGCCGATCGCCGGGGACGTCAGCTCCTCAACGGGTGCCTCTGCACCGTGGACCCACCGACCGCTAGCCGCCGCTCAACGTGCGCCGGCGCTGATCGAGGCCCAGCTCACCGTACGGGTAGTCGCTCGCGTGGAGGTCGCTCGCCTCGTCGAGCACCGCGTAGTCCTCGGTCGACAGCTCGAGCCCGGCGGCCCCCAGGTTCGTCTCCAGCTGCTCGGTCGTGCGGGCACCGATGATCGTGGACACCACGGCCGGGCGGTTGTTGACCCAGGCGAGCGCGATCTCCGCCATGGAGAGCCCGCGCTTGTCGGCGACCTGCTCCACCGCGTCGATCACCCGCCAGGTACGGTCGCTGCCCCGTCGGTCGTACGCCTCCATCCCCCGCCCGGGGTCCTCCCCGAGCCGCGTGTCGCCTGTGGGCCGTCGGTCGCGCCGGTACTTGCCGGAGAGCCAGCCGCCTCCGAGCGGGCTCCAGGGCAGCAGGCCCATGCCGACGTCGAGGGCCGCCGGCACGATCTCCCACTCGATCTCGCGGACGATGAGGCTGTACTGCGGCTGCAGGGTCACCGGCTCGCGCAGACCCAGCGCCCGTGCGGTCAGCACCGCCTTCGTCAACTGCCATCCCGTGAAGTTCGACAGCCCGTAGTACCGAATCTTCCCGGCCTGCGCGAAGCCGTCGAGCGTGCGGAGCGTCTCGTCCATCGGCGTGTGCGGGTCGTACGCGTGGACCTGGTACAGGTCGATGACGTCGACCCCGAGCCGACGCAACGACGCGTCGAGGGCGCGGGTCAGGTGCCGCGCCGACAGGCCGTTGCCGTTGGGACCAGGATCGGTGGCGAACCTGCCCTTGGTCGCAAGGACGACCCGCTCTGTCACATCTCGCGGGCGCGTCGCAAGCCAGCGGCCGATGATCTCCTCGGACACGCCCGCGGAGTACACGTCCGCGGTGTCCACGAGCGTGCCACCTGCGTCAACGAACACGTCCAGCTGCTCGTGAGAGCCACCCTCGTCGGTCTCGGCACCGAAGGTCATGGTGCCCAAGCACATCTCGGAGACCGCGCACCCGCTGCGGCCAAGTAGTCGGTAGCGCATGAAATCACCCTAGCCCTGGCCGTGCGCGCTCGGCCGGGTCCGCCTGGCCTTGTCCTCCTGGCCGGGCCGCCCTCGTCCCCGGCGGTATGCCGTGCCTCACGCGGGATTGGGGACACGCCGGACCGGGTAGCACCCAGACCGAGACCCTCACGGAAGGAGACCGGGATGTCGAAGGATCTCAGCGATGCGTCCAACCGCAAGAAGCTGAAGAAGTCGTCGTACGCGTTGCCGGAGCAGAAGAAGTACCCGATCCCCGACATCGAGCACGCTCGCAACGCCTTGGCCAGGGTGGCACAGCATGGGTCGGAGGCCGAGAAGAAGAAGGTCCGGGCGGCCGTCGAGAAGAAGTACCCGAGCCTGAGGAAGGACGACTGACCCCCGGTCAGCAGTCAAACACGTACCAGCAGATCTCGTTCCGCAGACGCTGGTCGTCAAGGACGAGCTCGCGGACCGGCTCAGGGAGCTGGTCACGCTGCCACTGACACTCGCGTCGACCTGCGGCCTCGCGCTGCATCTCGGGTGCGGCTTCACGCACGGCCTTGATCGCGTAGGCGGCCGCACCGAGGTCATGCGCGGCGACGTGGGCGACGACCGCGGCCTGGCCCGCGGCGTACGCGGCATACCGTGCGGCCCCAAGCAGCGGGCGGGCCGCACCCATGGCATGGCCACCCGCCGCACGAGCCTGCATCATCGTCAGATCGCCCCGCACCCAGGCGCGGGCTGCCTCCACCGCGTCACGCGGCCGTGCATCGCCAGGCTGAGCCGACTCGAACAGGGGCAGGACGTGCTCGGCACACGAGGCCGCCCACAGCGCGAGGAGCCGGTGGTCCGCATCGGTGAGCGTCCCACCGCGACGAACCGTCACGAACCGGGGGTCCCGGACCTTCGGGAGGATCATCGACCACGCACCCCACTCTGGTGCGTTCCGTCCAAACGCAGCCGTATGCCGGGGAGCCCGCACGCTCCCCACCGTAACGTCGCACCACTCAAGAAGGTCGGCTGGCGGAAGGCGGGGAGGCGCATGACGGATCACTCGCACCGCGCACGGTCAATGGATCGCGGGCCGGTAGACGAGCTCCTGGATGTGGGTGTCGAGCGTCCGGTGATCGAGCAGTTCCAGGTCGAAGTCGGCCGCGCCGTGGAAGATGGGGTCTGCCCCCGTCAGCCCGGTGATCACCGGGAAGATCGTCAGCTGGAGGCGGTCGACCAGACCGGCGGCCATCAGCGCCCGGTTCATCGACAGGCTGCCGTGCGATCGCAGCGGGATGTCGGACTCCTCCTTGAGCCGGGCGACCACATCGACGGCGTCGCCGCTGACGACGGTCGCGTCCGGCCAGTCGAGGGGGGCCTCCAGCGTTGTCGACACCACCGTCGCCGGCAGGTTCCGCATCCGGGTGACCCATGGGTCGTGCACGGTCGGCTCGGTGTTCGACGCGAGGATCTGGGCGAAGGCCCGATACGTGGTGGCGCCCAGAACCATCCGCTGCGGCTCGCTGTACACGGCAAGGCGATGGTCGAGCAGCTCGGGGCCCTGCTTGCCCCAGTAGCCGCCCCAGTCGCCGCTGGCCGCGCCGAAGCCGTCCAGGCTGGAGAAGACGTCGACGGTGTAGGTGACGGTCATCGTGGCACTCCTCGGAGAGTTGGGTCGGTGGTGCGGACGGTGGTCCCACTGCTCATACCCGGACCGGCCACCGTCGCGGTGCAGGCGGTTCCACCCGCCCTCACCTGTACGACGAAAGCCTCCCCCAGAATGCGACAGCACGCCGCGATCGACTCAGGTGCACTGACGTCTGACGGACGAGCTGATCAGCTGGTCGGGGATGCCTCGTCGATGGTGAGCACGATGAGCGGGCTGTGACGAAGCATGTCCGGCACGTCCGTGCGGCCCCACCGCCTGGCGGCCGACTCGATGAGCGGGCGGCGTTCGTCCGGATCGGTGACGACTCGCGCCGTCGCCGGCACGTCCGCCACGACCGACCGCTTCAGGTGCAGGACGACGTGCGGGTCGGCGCCGATGTTGTGGATCCAGTCACGCGTCCGGTCAGCCCGGGGCATCCCGGTGATGAACAACCGGCCGTCGTCGCTGTGCAGGAAGATCTCGATGCGACGCGGCTCGCCGGTCCGTCGGCCTGTCGTGGTCAGGTCGATGACCTGGCTGCGGTGCAAGGCGGCCCGGATGTCGTCACGGGAAGGACTCTCAGCGTCCACGGGTCGATCCTCTCCAAGGGCCTGGTCCCCCGGCGCCGTTCGCCGAAGCAGCAGGACATGCAGCCGAGTGAACCGGCCCGGGGTTCTCGTTAGTCCCGCCTGGATGGCGTTTCCAGCGCCCTGCCTGACGCGGCGGGGTGACTCACCATCTCTCTGAGCGCGCGCCTGGCGAGGGGCCGGCACCACGACTCGGGTGCGAGGTGGAGCCCTTGGGTAGGCTGACGTCACGTCCGCGAGCCAGGGGTTGATCGCGTGTGACCGGTGCTGCACCGACTTTCGACTTGGTGGTGGCCGCGAACCGCCTGCCGGTTGACTTCGTTGTCGACGCCGACGGTCAGGGCACGTGGCAGCGCAGTCCGGGAGGCCTGGTGTCCGCCATGGAGGGCGCCATGGCGGACCGGGAGGCGGCGTGGGTCGGCTGGGCCGGCGAGCCCGGACCTGCACCTGAGCCCTTCTACCAGGGCAACCTGCTGGTGCATCCGGTAAGCCTGACCTCCGTCGAGGTCGAGGAGTACTACGAGGGTTTCAGCAACGACACCCTCTGGCCCATCTACCACGACGTGATCGTCCAGGCGACGTTCCACCGCCAGTGGTGGAACACCTACCGGATGGTCAACCGTCGCTTCGCGCAGGCCATCGCCGAGGTGGGCGCGCCGGGTGCCACGGTGTGGGTGCACGACTACCACCTGCAGCTGGTACCGGCGATGCTGCGAGCGATCCGGCCCGACCTGCGCATCGGATGGTTCAACCACATACCCTTCCCGCCAGTGGAGCTGTTCGCCCAGCTGCCGTGGCGTGGGGCGCTCGTCGAGGGGCTGCTGGGGGCGGACTTCCTGGGCTTCCAGCGCACTGCCGACGCCGAGAACTTCCTGCGTTCCTGCCACCGTCTGCTCGGCATGTCCACCAAGGGCCACACCGTGACGTTCACGCCCCCAAGTGGTGATGCAGAGCCCCGAACGGTGCGGGCGACCGCCATCCCGATCTCGGTGGACTTCCGGCGCCTGTCGGCACTGGCCAGCACCCCCCAGGTCCTCGCCCGCGCGGCCGAGATCCGGGCCTCACTGGGTGATCCGGAGATCCTCATGCTGGGCGTCGACCGACTCGACTACACCAAGGGCATCCGGCACCGGCTCAAGGCCTACGGGGAGCTCCTCAAGGAAAGGGCCCTGGACGCACCCAGCGTGACGCTGATGCAGGTTGCGATGCCCACTCGGGAGCGCGTTGACGCCTACCGGGTACTCCGCGACGAGGTGGAGCGCACGGTTGGACAGATCAACGGCGAGTACGAGGTCCTGGGTTCGACCCCCATCCACTACCTGCGCCATTCCTACCCCCGTGAGGAGATGGCGGCGATGTTCGTGGCCGCGGACGTCATGCTCGTGACGCCCCTGCGTGACGGCATGAATCTCGTCGCCAAGGAGTACGTCAGCTGCCGCAACGACCTCGGTGGCGCCCTGGTGCTGTCCGAGTTCACCGGTGCCTGGCACGAGCTGCACCAGGCCTTCATCTGCAACCCCCACGACATCGAGGGCGTGAAGCAGGCCATCATGCGCGCGATCAGCTCCCCCGAGGACGAGCGTCGCCGCCGGATGAAGGCGATGCGCAAGCGTGTCGCCGACCATGACGTCCAGCGGTGGGCCTCCCGCTACCTCGAGGCGCTGGCGTCCGCGCCGTCACGACCCCACAGGTCGACCCGGGCCAGCACCGGAAAGCGACTGGGTGCCGAACGCGACAGCCGAGCCGACCTGTGGGTGCCGGACAGGGCTTCACAGGTGATCGGCCGTTGAGCCGGCTGAGCGAGGAGCTACGCATCGCGCTCGGCGCCTTCGCCGCCCGGCCTCGGGTGCTCGTGGCCGTCGACTTCGACGGCACGCTCGCTCCGCTCGTCACTGACCCGCTCCAAGCCAAGGCCGCTCCCGGTGGTCTCGAGGCGTTGCGTGACGCGGCATCCCTCGCTGGAGTCACCTCGGCGGTCGTCTCGGGGCGCGACCTCGCAACCCTGGAGATGCTGACCGCCATCGGTCCAGACGGCGGCATCGTCCTCATCGGCAGCCACGGCGCCGAGACACGCGGCGCGGACCGGGCCGCGCCCGACTCGACCGCCGGGAGCGCCGTCCTGGACGCATCCGGTGCAGCGCTGTTGAACACGGTGGCGGACGAGCTCGAGGCGATCAGGTCCCGTTACCCCGCAGTGCGACTGGAGTACAAGCCTGCCGCCGTGGTCCTGCACACCCGAGACGTCGAGCCGTCCGCGGCCGAGGCAGCCACCAAGGCCGCCAACGAGGCGGCCCGACGGCATACGGGAGTACACCTGATACCCGGCAAGGAGGTCGTCGAGCTCTCCGTGTCCGCGGCGGACAAGGGAACCGCCCTGGCCGACCTGGCGCTCGCATCGAGCTCGGACGCGACCCTCTACGTCGGCGACGACGCGACGGATGAGCGAGCCTTCGCCGCGCTCCATCCCTTGTCGGGCGACCTGACCATCAAGGTCGGCACCGGCGAAACCGTTGCCGTACACCGGGTGCCTGACCCTGAAGCTGTCGTCGAGCTGCTCGAGCTGTTCGTCGACGTGAGGCGCGTGCACGGCTGACGTTGGTTCCACGCGGATCCGCAGCCATTCCCGAAGTCGGCACCGGTCGCTTGTGTGACCGGCGGTGCGCCGTGGGTCGCGCACCACCGGATCTGGGCGGGAAGCCCGCTCCGGACGCTCCGGCAGCCATCCGGGTGAAGCACCCGGCGTGCTGTGCTTCGTCGAAGCGGACTGGCCACTGCTCGGTGGCGGCTCACCACTCGAGGGGTGCAGGTGCCGCGGCACAAGAAGCCTGCCATCGTCCTGAGTGCTCGGGGCGGCTCGGGCAGGGGTGGGCGCGGGTCCTGCTTGCCGCGCCTGCGTCGATCCTCTGGCCCGTCGAGCACATGTTGGGCCGCCTACCGTCCGGCGAGCTGGGCGACGACCGGAGCGAAGGTCTCCGCGGAGTCGGCGCCGATGACGAAGTAGGTGTAGCCGACCTCCTCGCGCCGCCGCTGGACCTCCTCAGCAGCCGCCGCGGGATCGCTGGGGAGGATGGCGAGCGAGTCCGCCTTGGCCAACGCGTCCGGGTCGGTCTCGCGCGCCGAGGCCATGAAGGGCGCGACGTTGGTGCCGATGACCGGCACGTGGAGCGCGAGCTCGACGTCGCGCTGGGCGCGAACCTCCCGCGCCAACGCCGTGACGTCCGCGCGGGTCTCGCCGGCCGTCACGGCAAGGGTCACGGTGTCCGCGACCTCGACGGCCAACGCCCGAGCCTTGGATCCGTGGACCGCCATGACGACCGGCGTCCGCAGCGCGTCACCGTCCAACGAGCGCAGTCTCTGGACGGCCGATCGCACCTCGTCCAGCCGCCGGGCCCGTGCCAGGACGGGCATCCCCAGCTCACGGAGCTCGTCCTCGATACCCGGACGGCCAGTGCCGATGCCCATCTCGAAGCGACCCTCGGTCAGCACCGACAGCGAGTGCGCCTCCCATGCGGTACTCCACGCCGGGCGCAGCGGTGATGCGTACACCCAGGTCCCGACGCGTAGGTCCGTCTCGGCTGCCGCGACGGCCAGCGCCGGGCCTGGGGCGGGCTGCCACTGTGGGACGTCGGGCATCAGGAGCGTCGAGTAGCCGCTGCCGGCAATGCGGCGCGCCTGCTCCTTCCAGGTGCGCACGTCAGTCGTCACTGGTGCAACGAGTCCGAATCGGAACGGTCTGGTCACGACTGCGCTCCTGTCACGTAGATCGGGTTCACCGACCCCTCACCATGGCCGACTCATCGAACCCGCGCCACCGCGCAGCCCAGCCACTGACCGAGCGGTCACACCAGGATGTGCCTTCGCATCAGCCGGCGCGTGCATCATGCGGTCCCGTCGCACCGGCACCACCCCCGCGGTCAGCCCCCAGGCGACCGGGGGTTGCCCGGCCACCCGAGGACGGCGACCCTCGGCCGTTCGGGCGGCTTTCCCCGTTACTCAGCACGTCGCGTCCTGCGACGGTGGACGGGTGAGGGTCGGCGGGCCCCACGGCGCCGCAGCGCTGCGACGCTCGGCGGCCCCTGTCGCCACACGGTGAGTTGCTCGGTACCCGCGTCTCTGGAGGACTCCATGTCACACCCGAGCGGAGGCCCTGCCGTCCAGGGCGAGGATCCATCCCAGGACTGGAGCCGGCTTGCCCTCGCGACGGGAGTGACGGGGTTGGCCGGGATGGTGATGCTGTTCTCGGCGGTCATCGCCATCAGCTCGCTGGGGGAACCTCCCCTTGACGCCCCGAGCGGGGATGCTGCGGCCTTCTTCCGCGACCTCGGGGCGGAGTGGGCACAGGCTGCCGAGGCACTGGCCAGTGTGGGGATGCTGGTGTTCCTGTGGTTCATCGTCGGCTTCGCGCTGCTGCTGCGGCGCGCAGAGGGAGACCCGCCCTGGCGTTCGGGCGTGGTCTTCGCATCCGGGGTGCTGTTCTCCGCCTATGGGGTCCTTGACGCGAGCTGGGACGCAGCTGCCCATCGCGGTGGCGAGCTGGACGACGCCCTGGCCGGCTACGCGTTCGACGTGGGGAACATCGGGTTCGCCAACGCGTGGCTAACCATGGCGAGCTTCGCGGCGGCGGCTGGCTGGGTGGTGGTGGCCACGGGGATGCTGCCCACCTGGACGGGCTGGATGGCCGTCTGCAGCGGCGCTGGGCTGCTCGTCGCCCGCTTCCTCTGGCACGTCGACGGGTTGTGGTTCCTTCCCTACGGCCTGGTGTGGGCGTGGGTCATCGTCACCTGCGTGTACCTGGTCAGGGGTCGCGCCGCGGGGGCGCACGGACGCTGAGGCGGCATCCCCTCAGCTCGTCGGGCGGTGTGGCATGCCGCAACGGCGGGAGGACTTGTGGCGCTGGACCCGGCACTCTCGAAGCAGCGGCCCCGTGCGACGACCGCGACGCCGCGATGGGACGGACTCCCGTCGTCTCGGGCGCGTACGAGCGCCGGTGCTGGTCCCGGAGTGCACCGCGCCTGGATCTGGGAGACTGCGAACGGCCGAGCAAGCTCCGCCTCGGGACTTCTGGGACGAATGATGACAATGTCGGGTTCAGACGCGGACCACGCGTCACGCTCCGAGACCGCTCCGCACGTCGCGGCGCCGGCGACGCGAAGCGGCCTGGACGTCACCGTGCGCTTCGACCGCGCGTCGGTCTGGCGGTCGGGGATGGTCCTCGCGGGTGTGGGGGTGGGGCTGCTGTTGTTCCTGTGGCTGTTCTCCATGCTCAGCCACTTCCTGTTCCTGCTCGTGCTGGCGTGGCTGTTCGCCACCGCCCTTGAACCCGGGATCCGATGGCTGGTCCAGCGTGGCCGGTCTAGGGGGATGTCGAGCGCCATCGTGGGCGGAAGCGCGGTGCTCCTGGCCCTCGTCCTGGCCGTGGTCTTCGGGCAGCTGTTCTTCAACCAGGTCACCGACTTCGTCCGCGGCGTGCCCGACCTGACGACCTCGGTGATCGACTGGGTCAACCACCGGTTCAGGACCCACCTCGACCCGACCACGATCTCCTCACAGCTGCACCTGGACTCCTCGCAGATCGCCACCTGGGCCGGTTCCCTGTCGGGCGGGGTCCTCGGTCTGGTCGGGTCCCTGTCCTCGGTCCTGTTCGACCTCGTCACGGTCCTGGTGTTCGGCTTCTACTTCGCAGGCGCGGGTCCCAAGCTCGTTCACGCTCTTGCCTCGTGGATGCCGCCGCGCGTCCAGGAGGTCTTCATCACGATCACCGAGATCACCATCGCCAAGACCGGCGGCTACGTCGTCTCCAAGATCGTGCTCGCGGCGGCGTCGGCCTTCTTCCACGGTATCTTCTTCGCCGCCATCGGCGTCCCGTACTGGTTGCCGTTCGCGTTGTTCGCCGGCATCACGGCGCAGTTCGTCCCCATCGTCGGGACCTACCTCGGGGTCATCCTTCCCGCCCTTGCGACCGTGTTCGACAGCCCATGGAAGGCGGTCGCGATCGTCGTCTTCGCCGCGGTGTACCAGCAGATCGAGACGTACGTCCTCACCCCACGCGTCAGCGAGAAGACGATGGACGTCAACCCGGCCATCGCACTCGGTGCCGTCTTCGTCGGCGCGGCCATCTGGGGACCACTCGGCGCGTTGATCGGCGTCCCGCTCGCCGCGGCCGGCGTCGCCATCCTCGACACCTACACCCACCGCTACGACCTGGTTCCCGAGGTCCTGCAGGTCAGTGACGCGACGGCCGAACCGGAACCGACCTGACCATTCCAGTGGGTCACGGCTTCCGGGCGCGGACGAAGGCGCTCGCGAAGGCTCCGTCGAGGGCGTCGACCAGCTCGGGCAGGGACATGCCGTCGGGCAGCTCGGCGATGTCGGTGACCTCGGCCATCGCCTCCAGGTCGTCGCGGGTGTAGCGGCGGGTGACCTCGACGGAGGCGTCCTCGAACCCGGCCGCGGCCAGCTTGGTCACGAACTCCTCGTCACGCAGGGCCCCGGAGATGCACCCGGTCCACAGCCGCACCACCCCGCGGAGCTCGTCCGGGATGTCGCGCAGCAGGACGATGTCGGAGACCGCGAACCGGCCGGCCGGCCGCAGCACCCGGAAGGACTCACGCAGCACGGCATCCTTGTCCGGGGACAGGTTGACGACGCAGTTCGAGATGATCACGTCGACCGCCTCGTCGGGCAGCGGCACATCCTCGATCGTGCCCTGGACGAAGGTCGCGTTGTCGATGCCGGCCTCGGCCTGGTTGCGCCGGGCCAGCTCGAGCATCTCCGGGGTCATGTCCAGCCCGTACGCGGTGCCACCGGGCGCCACCCGTCGGGCCGAGAGCAGCACGTCGAGGCCACCACCGGAGCCCAGGTCGAGCACGTCCTCCCCGGGGTGCAGCTCGGCCAGCGCGGTGGGGTTGCCGCAGCCCAGCGAGGCCGCCAGCGCGGTCTCCGAGGGCGCGTCCGCGGCGTCGTACAGGTCGCTGCTGATCGGGTCGAGCGCCTCCATCGACGACCCGCAGCAGCTACCCCCGCCGCAGCAGCCGCTGTCGGACTGGGAGGTCAGCACACCCTTGGCCGAGGCGGCGTACCGCTCGCGAACCATCTCCCGGACCTGCTCGTCTCTCATCCGCTGTGTCGTCATGTTTCTCTCCTTGTTTCGAGATCGATCGAATCAACTGCTCGCAGCATGGCTCACTGATTTGAGATGTGTCAAGATAGGGGCGTGACTGTGATCGACCAGACGGCGCCCGCCCGCGAGGCAAGCTGCTGCGGCATGGCCACCTCGCCGGTCTCTGCTTCGGACGCGGCACGTCTCGCGCCGATGTTCAAGGCCCTCGGCGACCCGGTCCGGCTGCAGATGATGTCGATGATCGCGGCAAAGCCCGAGCTGTGCGTCTGCGAGATCACCCCCGCCTTCGAGCTGTCCTCCGGCACCATCTCGCACCATCTGAAGACCCTTCGCGAGACCGGACTCGTCGGCTGCGAGCGCCGAGGAACCTACGTCTACTACTGGGTTCAGCCCGAGGCACTCGAAGCGCTGGCGGTTCTCCTGTCGCCGAGCTGATCACCCCGCGACCGCGCGCCGGGCGGACGTCACTCGGTCCGCCTTGGCGGCGGATGGACGCACGCTCGGACCTGGCCGGTCGCGTGCTCCACCGGGCCTGGCGTGCCATGCTCGGGTGGTCCGGCTGAGGATGACGGCGGGAAGATTGCCACGGTGAAGCTCGAGCCCCTGTACCGGATCCGGTTCACCTACCCAGAGAGCTGGGTGGTCGGCCTCGAGGGCGCCTGGGAGCAGCACCTGATGATCGCCGAAGGTCGGTGCGAGGGCCAGCTCGTGGGTCGCTTCCGTGGGGTGAACTTCCCGCAGCGCCGCACGCCCTCCGGCCCGTTCCGTCCGGACTTCCGCGCCGTCATCGACACCGACGACGGCGCGACACTCATGGTCGAGTGGCACGGCTACGGCCGCTCCTACCCGCCCGGGCGGCGACAGATCGTCGGCGCCGTCTTCCACCTCACTGACAGCCCCCGCTACCGCCGCCTCAACGACGTGGTGTGCGTGTGCGTCGGTGAGGTTCGCACCTCGGATGACCCTTCCCAGCAGAGCCCTGACCTGGTCATCGACGTCGCCGAGCTGGTCTGGGAGCCGATAGCCCCGTGACGCGGCCACCCGCACGGCGGCGCCGGGCAGCCCACCCGCGCTGTCTGCACTCATCACCTACCGCCGCCAGGCGGCGTGGTGACGCACCTTGCGTGTTCGCGCTCACGCCGATGGGCACGCTCCCCGTCGCTGGCTCACCCAGCGGCAACAGGCTCGGGTATGGAGACGTCAAACGGTCGCAGACCCTGGGGGTGCTCGCCGGCGGGGAGGCAGGCGGCGTCTTCGTCAGTGCTGGTTCCGTCGCAGTGTGGCGCGCTCTGCACCCAGAGGAACTCGTAGGTGTGGTGACCCAGGCTGAGTGGCGCCATCCGCGGGATGACGATGAACCCCGGCAGGTCGGGGTTTGCCGGGTTGATGTCGTGGAGCGTCAGGTCGGTGCGGAACGCGTCCTCGTCCGTTGGGGAGAATGAGTAGCTCTTCTCCTGCCTGGTGCCGCCGTCGACCACCACTGTGATCGTCAGCTTGGCGAGGATGTCGTCAACGGGACTCGGGTACAGCGGCACGTATCCCTGCGGGTACACGGCCTTGGACGCCTCCGCGCCGAAGTAGGCGATGAACGGCCGCCAGTGTTCGCCCACCGTGGGACCTCCGCACGCCGTGACGAGCTGCTCGGGGACACCGAAGAGTTCGTTGAGGTTGACCCCGGTGACGGGATGGAGACAGGTGTTGTCCCGGGTCGGTTTGGGGGCATCACCGGCGGTGGCTGCAGGCACCGCCAGGGCGAGCGATGCCGTGACTGCTGCTGCCGCGGCAGCGGCGCGACGTAGGAGCGTAGATGTCCTCATTGGGGCCTCCTCGCGAGCTGGGAGCGGGCCCGAGTGCGGGCCCAGGCGCCAGTGGTCCTCAGTCTGGGTCAGGCAATGGGGCGCGGTCCATGGTCACAAAGAGCCATCGGCGCCTCCTGGGCGCGTCCTCCCGAGGGCAGTCGGCGTGGGGTGAACCAGGTGGAGCCCCGGTCGCTGATCGCGAGGTTGCACCTGGTGTTCGACCCTCTGGCGGCGGTTCCTGCATGACGTCCCGGCCAGGCGCTGGACGGCTGGCCGCTGCCGGCCGACTGACGTCGTCCGGGAGCGACAGCCCACGACACGCTAACTTGGGGGGACGCACAGCAGAGGAGAGCGCCGTGGGCAAGGTGGTCATGTATGCCTCGGTGTCGGTGGACGGCTTCGTCGCGGACGAGAGCGACCAGCCCGGACCGCTGTTCGACTGGTTGTCCAGCGGTGACGTCCCGTTGGACGAGAGCGGAGAGCTGAAGGTGTCGCGGCCGTCCTACGACTACACCCGGGCGTACTGGGACCAGATCGGGGTGACGATCGCCGGCCGCCACGTGTTCGACCTGACGGACGGCTGGGACGGGAAGCCTCCGAGCGGGATCGACCACGTCGTCGTCGTGACCCACCGGCCGGAGCCCGAGGGCTGGGACCCCGAGGCGCCGTTTCACTTCGTCGACGGCGTCGAGGCAGCCGTGACCAGGGCGCAGGAGCTTGCGGGTGACCGCCTGGTCGAGGTCGCCGCTGGCGTCGTCGGTGGCCAGGTGCTTGCCGCGGGTCTGGTCGACGAGGTGCGCATGGACGTCGTCCCCGTCGTGTTCGGGTCCGGCAAGCGCTACTTCGGGTCGGTCCACGCGCAGCACCTGCTGGACGACCCTGATGTGGTGATTCAGGGCAACCGAGTGCTTCACCTGCGCTATCGGGTGCGCCGTTGACGGATCCGCTCGCGGGACACGAACACACGGGAGGTCGGCTCAAGGCCACTGGCGACCCTGCGGTCGTCCCATCCGGAGGTTCTCGATCGTTCAGCCGGGCTCGCCGCTCCCGACGTCCGGGCGGATGCGGCCAGCCGACGATGAGCGCAGCCCTGAGTCGATGCTGGCCCGCCACTCCTGGGAGTCGCTCAGCGCCCGCTCCTGCCAAGCGGGTTTGTGCGGACCCAGAGGGCGATCCATCGCCCAACGACACGCGAGGTCGCGCGGCGTCTCAGCGAGACAGGGCCGCTTTGACGATCGACGGCGCGGGGTTGGTGTGCGGCAGGCCGTCGATGACGACGGTGGGAACGGTCTCGTCCCCGTCGTTGACGGTCGCGACGAAGGCCCGACCCGCCTCGTCCTCCCAGATGTTGACCCAGCGGGCTCGGTCGCGCTGCGCTCGGATGGCGACGCGGAGCCGGGCGGTGTAAGGGCACCCGGGACGCCAGTAGATCGCGACGCCGTGCTCTGCATGGCCCAGCGCCTCACTGTGTGGGGTGGCCACGGGGCGACCAGCGATGATGTCGAGAACCCCCATGCACACAGCGTACTGAACCGCCCCGGCGAGTCCGGAGACTCCGGAGACTCAGTTTCGTGAGAGCTCAGCCGACGGCTGGGTTCCTTGTTGAGCGTTGTGGTGGTTCTCGGCCTTCGGCCGGGGCGGTTCGGACCTCGGTCAGGGGTTGGTGCGGAAGCCGTATGCCATCTGCTCGAGGCGCGCGATCCGCTCCGCCATGGGCGGGTGGGTCGACATCAGGCGCGAGACGTCCTGCGCCCGGAACGGGTTCGCGATCATCATGTGGCTCGCGTTGACGACCTTCTGAGTGGGCGCGAGCGGGGCCCGGGCCACCCCCAGCTCGAGCTTGCGGAGCGCCGAGGCGAGGGCGAGCGGGTCACCCGTCAGGCGGGCGCCGTCCTCGTCGGCGTCGTACTCACGGGTGCGCGAGATCGCGAGCTGCACGACCATGGCCGCGAAGGGGGCGAGGATCGCGAGCGCCAGCCCGGCGACGGGGTTGCGGTTCTCGTCGCTCGACCCGCCGCCACCGAAGATCATGCCGAAGGACAGGAACTGCCCGATCGTGGAGATGACCCCGGCGATGGCGGCGGCCACCGACGCCGTGAGGATGTCGCGGTTGTAGACGTGCATGAGCTCGTGCCCGAGCACGCCGCGCAGCTCGCGCTCGTCGAGGAGCCCGAGGATGCCCTGCGTGCAGCAGACGGCGGCGTTCTCGGGGTTCCGCCCGGTGGCGAAGGCGTTGGGGGCCTGGGTCGGCGAGATGTAGAGGCGCGGCATCGGCTTGCCCGCGGCGGTCGAGAGCTCGCGGACGATCCGGTACATGCCGGGGGCCTCGGCCTCGCTCACGGGGTACGCGTGCATCGCCCGGATGGCGAGCTTGTCGGAGTTCCAGTAGCCGTAGACCGTCGTGGCGAGACCGATGAGCGCGAAGACGACGAGGAAGACGCTGCTGCCGAAGTACTGCGCGACCATCCAGCCGATGGCGAGGAGGAGGGCCCACATGCCGCCGAAGAGGGCAGCGGTCTTGAGGCCGTTCTGGTGGCTGTGCATGTCCCGTCAACGTCGCGAGGCCGCGGGTTCGTTCCGTCAGGAGAGGAGGTCGAGCAGCACGGCGGGGAGGGCGCTCAGGAGCACGAGGAGCACGGTTCCTAGCACGAGAACGACCCGCGCCCCGCGCCGTGCCGCGCGCCGCCCGTGAGCGGCGCCGTGACTGCCAGATGCGCTCGCGCCACTCGCACCACCCGGGTTGCCCGCACCAGCCGCATCGCCGACGTTGCCCGCGGCGACCGCACCACCCGCATCGATCGGGCCACCCGTGCGGACCGCGCGCGCGCCCGCGACACTGACCGCGCCGACCGCCGCCTCGCCCGGCTCCCCGAGCAGCAGGGCGAACCAGCGCAGGTAGACCGCGATCCCGAGGACGACCGCGACGACCGCCACGGCCACGAGCGCCCAGAGGCCCGCGTCGACGGCCGGCCCGAGGGCGACGACCTTCGCGACGAGGCCGATGATGCCCGGGGGCAGCCCCGCGAGCACGAGGAGCGCCAGCGCCAGGGCACCCCCGGTGAGCCGGTCCCGTCGCAGGAGCCCGCGGAACCGCTCGATCGGCCCCGCCCCGACGAGCGCCACCGCGGCGAACGCGACGAGGGTGGCCACGGCATACACGAGCACGTATGCCGCCGACGCGCGGCTGCCGCCGGCGCTGAAGGCCGCCACCGGCAGCACGACCCATCCCGCCTGGGCGACGGTCGACCACGCGAGCAGTCGCGTCGCGTCGTCCTGGCGGAGGGCCATGACGTTGCCGAGGAGCATCGACGCGCCGGCGACGAGGCCGAGCACGAGGCTCACGCGGCCGGGGTCGACCTCCGCGCCCGCGACCGCCTGGACGACGACGAGGAGCGCGGCCGCCGCGGAGATCTTCGAGGTCGTGGCCAGGGCCGAGGCGGTGCCGAGGTCGGCGGTGGAGTAGGCCTGGGGGGTCCAGCCGTGGAACGGCACGAGCGAGAGCTTGAAGCCGAGACCCGAGAACAGCACGGCCGCGGCCAGCACGAGGACGACCCGCCGCTGCGGGTCGGCCCACGCCCGCGCCACCGAGTCCGCGGCGAACGCCGGGTCGCCGGTCGCCGTGAGCCAGAGGGCGCCCCCCAGGACGAGGAGGGCGAACGAGGTGACCGACGTGACGAGCAGGGTGACGGCGCCGTGGGCCGCGGTGCGGGTGCCACGCATGGCCACGAGGGCCACCAGCGGGACGGTCGCCAGCTCGAGGGTGACGATCCAGGTGCCGATGTCCCGGGACGCCGCGACGCCCACCCCGCCGGCCGCCGCGGTGAGGAAGAGGGCCGTGGTGACGGTCGTGTCGCGAGGGCCTCCCCCGGCGTCGTGCAGGATCGCGAGGGCCGCCGCGGTCGCGAGGAGGATGCCGGCCTGGAGGGCGCCGGTCGCGGGCCCCGCCGTCCACAGGCAGGCACCGTCGGGGGCCGGGAGGCACAGGGTCCGCACCGGGTCGCTGGCCGGCCGCAGGGCCGTGGCCAGGGCGGTGCCGGCCGCCACGAGCAGCACGGCGATCCCGACCAGCGGTGGCCAAGCGCGCCGGCCGGGCAGGATCGCGTCGCCCACGAGCACGGCGAGGGCACCGAGCGCCGGCAGCAGCACGGGGGCGAGAGCGACGGCGTCGACCGTGACGAGGTCCACCGCGGGCATCATGGGGCGCCGCCCGTCGCGCTCACGACCCCGGCCGTGACCGCGAGGACGGGACCGGGCAGCACACCGAGGACGACGACCCCGACCGCCAGGACTCCCAGGACGACCGCCTCGGTCCCGCGCGTGTCCGGTGTCGTCGCGACCTCCGGGTCGGGGACGTCGCCCACCCACACGGTGCGCGCCACCCGCAGGGCGTACGCCGACGCGAGCGCCGCACCCACCGCGGCGACCACGGCACATGCCACGAAGAGCGCACGGGGGCGGTCGGCGGCGGGTGCCCACGCGGCATACACCGCCAGCAGCTCGCCCCAGAAGCCCGCGAGGCCGGGGAGGCCGAGACTGGCCGCGAGCCCGAGGATGAGCACGAGCCCCAGGCGCGGCGAGGTCTCCCGCAACGCGGGCCTCGCGACCTCGAGGTCGACGCTTCCCCACCGCTGCTTGAGACCGCCGACGAGCACGAAGAGCAGCGCCGAGACCACGCCGTGGGCGATGTTGGCGAACAAGGCCGCTTGGAGCCCGGTCTCGCTGCCGGCCGCGAGCGCCAGCACGACGAACCCCATGTGGGCCACGGACGAGTAGGCGATGAGCCGCTTGAGGTCACGCTCGACGAGGCAGACGAGCGCGCCCCAGACGATGCCGACGACGCCCAGCACGGCGAGGAGGGGGCTGAGTCGCCCGAAGCCGTCGGGCACCGTCGCCACCGGCAGGCGGACCAGGCCGTACGTCCCCATCTTGAGGAGCACGGCGGCCAGCAGGACCGACCCGGCGGTCGGGGCCGTCGTGTGGGCTGGTGGCAGCCAGGTGTGCAGCGGGAAGACCGGCACCTTGACGGCGAGCCCGGCGACGAGGAACGCCGCGACGAGGAGCTGTCGGTCGGCCGGGAGTGCGGCGCCCGCCCCGGAGGCGAGCGCGCGGAGGTCGGACGTGCCGGCGGAGGTCACGAGGGTCAGGATGCCGACGAGCATGAGCGTCGAGCCGACGGCGGTGTAGAGGACGAACCGGTGCCCGGCGTCGACCCGGGTCCGCTCGTCGTGGCGGTCGCCATAGCGGCTGATGAGCACCCACATCGGCACGAGCACGAGCTCGAACGCGACGAAGAAGAGCACGGCGTCGCGGGCCGTGAAGGTCGCGAGCGCACCGGCCTCGACGAGGAGGAGGCAGCCGAGGAAGGTCGCCGGCGCCCCGCCCTCGGGCACGTCGACCCAGGCATGCGCCGCGAGGAGGACCCCGATCGCGGCGGTGAGCAGCACGAGGGGGACCGAGATCCCGTCGACGCCGAAGGTGAAGCGCACCCCGAGGTCCGGCAGCCACGGGCGGTCGACCTCGGGTCGGGCGACGGCCACCGCGAGGGCCAGCACGAACGTGAGGCCGGCGGCGCCCGCGGTGGCGACCCGTGCCGGTCCGAGCGGGAGCGCACGCCCACCCGTGACCAGCCAGAGGCCCACGGCGGCAGGGACCGCCAGGAGCAGGCTCACGACCACGCGAGCACCCCCGCGAGCCCGAGGACCACGGCCGCTGCCAGGACGAGCGCGACGGCCGAGCTGGGGCGCTCACCCCGCTGGGCACGCGTGCCCGCCCACCCGGCCATGCGCGTGAGGACGGCACTCCCCCGCACGAAGGCGTCGACGACCTCGGTGTCGAGGAAGGCGACGAGCCGCGCGAGCGCGACCACCGGGACGGCGACGAGCCGCAAGTATGCCGTGTCGGCGCCGAGCCCGCGGTCGGCCAGCGGGATGAACCGTGGCGCGATGACCTCGGCGGGGTCCCGGTCGAACCCGCCGAGCAACGCGACGGCGACACCGACGGCGACGACGAGCGCGGTGATGATGACCCACACCAGGGATGCCGAGCCGACGTCGAACGCGTCCGTCAGCAGCACCAGCCCGCCCAGGACGGTCAGCCCGATGAGCACGCCGAGCACGGTCTGGACCCCGAGTGGGATCGGCGGCGCCGTGAGGGGAGGGCGGACGTGGGCGGTGAGGATGAGGTAGGCACGGGTGCAGTACGCGGCGGTCACGGCGGCCGTGACGAGCAGGACGACGAGGATGACGACGCCCGGCCCGCCCTCCACGGCGCCCTCCCAGGAGGCCGACACGACGTGCTCCTTGGAGAGGCCGCCCACGACCAGGGGGACGCCGGCGAGGGAGAGGAGGCCGAAGAGGAACGACATCCGCATCAGGGGTGCCGAGACGGCACTCCCGCGCAGCGCCCGGGCCGCGGTGCCGCCCCCGACGATGCCGGCCCACCCGATGGCGAGGAAGAGGAGCGCCTTGAACACGGCGTGCGACCACAGGTGGAACAGACCGGCATCCGGCCCGACCTCGGGAGAGGCTGCGGCGAGGGCGGAGAGCATGACCCCGACCTGGCTCACCGTCGACCAGGCAAGCAGCCGCTTCAGGTCGCTCTGCGCGAACGCGAGCACGGCCGCGAGGAGCATCGTCAGCGACACCGAGATGCCGAGCACCCAGCGGGGAAGAGGGCTGGCGGCGAGCAGGGGGAAGAGGCCGGCGAGGACGACGGTCCCCGCGGCGACCATCGTCGCCGCGTGGATGAGGGCGCTGGCGGGGGTCGGGCCCTCCATCGCGTCGGCGAGCCAGTCCTGGAAGGGGATCTGAGCCGACTTGCCGAGGACGCCGATGACGATGAGCGTGATGAGGATGCCGCGCAGCGTGCCGTCGGCCGTGGGCCGCCCCCATGCCTCGATGACGCGGGCCAGGCCCGTCGAGCCCGCACCAGCCGCGAGCCCGATGACACCGAGGGCGAAGCCGATGTCGGCGAGCCGCGTGACGAGGAACGCCTTGTGCGCGGCTCGGCGGGCGCTTGCGCGGCGAGACCAGTGCCCGATGAGCAGGTAGGAGCACCAGCCCATGACCTCCCAGCCGATGACCGTGAGCACGAGGTCGCCGGAGTGGACGACGAGGAGCATCGCGGACGTGAAGAGCGAGACCGACGCGGCGAAGCGCGGGTAGCGGTCGTCGGTCTCGAGGTACCAGGTGGAGTAGACCTGCACCGCGAGCGCGACGAGTGCCACGACGAACGCGACGGCGGCACGGGTGGGGTCGGACACCAGGCCCAGGGGCACGTCGAGCTCTCCGGCGTCGAGGCCGGGGCCTGCGGCCGCCACCGGGTCGCCGGCGAGCGCCCAGCCGAGGAGGGTGAGGAGCAGGGCGACGCCGCTCGCGCCCACCGCCACGACTCGGGAGAGTCGCTCGTCACGGCCGACGAGCAGGCCGACGACGGCCGCCACGGCAGGGACGAGGACGATCGGCCACGGGTTCACGGCGCCTCACCGCTCCGCTCGGCGAGGTCGATCCGGGACCGCTGGCGGAAGGCCGCGAGCACGACTGCGAGGGCGACGACCGTCTCGGCGGCAGCGATCGTGATGACGAAGAGAGGAAGGACGCTCCCCGCTGCCCACCGGTCGGCGGCGGCTGCCTGCGTGGTGACGAGGAGGACGAGGGCACCGCTGAGCACGAGCTCGACGCCGACGAGGAGGAGGACTGCGTTGCGGCGCACGGCGATTCCGAACACGCCGATGCCGACGAGGGCGGCGGCGAGGAGGTACGGCCCGGCGAGGTGGATCACGCGGCACCCTCCTCGGGCGAGGGTTCGCGCGGGATCCGCGAGACCGCCAGCGCCGCGACGACGGCGACGAGCAGGAGCAGCGAGAGGAGCTCGAACGGCCACACCCACGTGCCGAACAGCTGGCCCGCCACCTGCTGGCTCGTCACGGGGGCGCGCTCCACAGGGTCTCCCACGGGGCCGGCCAGGGGAAGGAGGACCGAGCCGAGGAGGACCGCCACCGCGGCCCCCAGCACGGCGGCGCCCGCGGTGCGCCATGCCCCGGCCCGGTGCTCGACGTCCGGGCCGATCGGCGCTCGGGTCAGCATGAGGGCGAAGAGGACGAGGACGACGACGGCGCCCACGTAGACGAGGACGAGGACGAGGGCGACCAGCTCGGCGCCCAGCACGAGCAGCGACCCGGCCACGCCGAGGAGGGCGACGACGAGCCAGAGGGCGGCATGGACGACGTGGCGGGTCGTCACGGCCAGCAACCCCCCCACGATGGCCACGAGGCCGGTGGCCGCGAACGCGGTGTCGAGTGCGGTCACTGGTCGTCCCCGCTGGAGGGGGACGCCGGGGGCGGAGGCGCCTCGGGCGAGGGCGCCGGTGCGGATGGCGGCGGTGGGCTCGCGGATGCCGGTGGGCTCGCGGATGATGGCGGGCCCGCGGATGCCGGCGGCCTCGCGGTCGCCGGGCGCGGACGAACGGTGCGCGGCATACGGGCTCCCGACCCACCCGCTGCACCACCGGCCGCACCAGCACCGCCGGCCGGCCCACCTCCCCCACCGACGAGGCCGGTGCCGCGCGCCGGCTTGTTCGCGGCCGCCACCTCCGCCGGCTCGCCGGCGCGCTCGTCGAGCGCGGGTGGCGGCGGGACGGTGGCCATCCACTGGCCGAGCCGGTCCTTCTCGTGGAGGAGGTCGCGGATGTCGACCTCGGCGTACTCGAACTGCGGGCTCCAGAACAGCGCGTCGAACGGGCAGACCTCGATGCAGATGCCGCAGTACATGCAGAGCGAGAAGTCGATGGCGAAGCGGTCGAGGACGTTGCGCTGGCGCTCCCGACCGCCGGGCGCCGTCGCGGGGATCGTCTCCTTGTGGGAGTCGATGTAGATGCACCAGTCGGGGCACTCGCGCGCGCAGAGCATGCACGACGTGCAGTTCTCCTCGAGGAGCGCGATGACCCCGCGGCTCCGGGGCGGGAGGTCGGGGGCGACGTCGGGGTACTCGGCCGTGTGCGTGGGCCGCAGCGCCGTGCGCGCGGTCGTGGCAAGGCCCTTGAGGATGCCGGGCAGCGGGCTCACCAGCCCATCACCACCCCGGCGCCGGTCAGCAGCAGCTGGCCGAGCGCGATCGGGACGAGCCAGACCCAGGCGAGCCGCTGCAGCTGGTCCTCGCGCAGGCGTGGCCACGCGACGCGCACCCAGATGACGACGACCGCGACGACGAACCCCTTGAGCAGGGTCCACACCCACCCCAGGGTCTCGGGGAACGGCCCGTGCCAGCCGCCGAGCCAGAGGGTGGCGAAGAGCAGCGACATGACCACGATGCCGGCGTACTCGGCGAGCAGGAAGAACGCGAAGCGCAGCCCCGTGTACTCGGTCCAGGCCCCCATGACGAGCTCGGCGTCGGCCACGGGCATGTCGAAGGGCGGGCGCTGCAGCTCGGCGCACGCGGCGACGAGGAAGACGAGGGCGCCGGGGAGCTGCCACAGCATCCACCACGGCGACCACCGCCCGGTGAGGGTCGCGAGCGAGAGCGAGCTGCCGGCCAGCGCGATCGAGGCGAGGGCCAGGACGATCGGGAGCTCGTAGGACACGAGCTGGGCGGCGGCGCGCAGGCCGCCGAGGAGGGCGTACTTGTTCGCGCTGGCCCACCCCGCCATCAGGGTGCCGAGGGCGCCAACCGAGGTCGCCGCGAGGACGAGGACGAGCGACCCGGGCACGTCGATCGCCGCGACGCCCGGGTGGACCGGGATCGTCGCGAGCGCGACGAGGTAGGGCACGAGCGCGACCGCGGGGGCGAGCCGGAAGACCCACCGGTCCGCGGCGCGCGGCGTGATGTCCTCCTTCTGCACGAACTTGACCCCGTCGGCGACGAGCTGGGCCCACCCGTGGAAGCCACCGGCATACATCGGTCCGAGGCGGCCTTGCATGTGCGCCATGACCTTGTGCTCGGTCTGCCCGACGAGCAGGGGCAGGACGAGGAAGGCGGCGAGCACCGAGGCCGCGCGAACGGCCACCTCCAGGACGGTCATCGCGGACCCCACTCCGGTGGCGGGACGCCCGGCGCCTGGACGCGACGGCGGCTCGGCGACTTCGCGGACTCGTGGCCCTCGCCGGGCTCCTTGCCGCCGGGCCACGGCTTCGAGGCGCGCGCGGCGAGCTGGAAGGACTTGCGCAGGGGAGTGCCCTCGAAGCCGTCGGGCAGCAGCAGCGGGCGGATCCCGAGCCCGCTTCCGTCGTCGAACCCGGCGAAGTCGATGCCGAACATCTCGAACGTCTCGCGCTCGTGCCATGCGGCACCGGCATACACGCCGGTGACCGAGTCGACGGGCTCGCCGTCGGGGACACGGGTGACGAGGAGGATGCCGCGCAGCGCGCCTGGCCTGCTGACGTCGAGCAGGTGGGCGGTGACGTCGAACCCGGGTGCCGACTCGTCGTCGGTGCGGTCGACCGCGCTCAGCCAGTCGAAGAAGGCGTAGCCGTCGTCGCGCGCGGCGGAGACGGCGGCACGCCACTCGCCGGCCTCGACCACGCGCGTCTCGTCAGCCACCCGGGCAGCCTATCCACCAGCCGACGCCGCGGCCGGGTGACTAGCGCCAGACCGGTGCGACGTCCTTGCGGTAGCCCCTGCCCCAGATGCCGTTGAGGACGGCGAACACCGGCCCGGGGACGCTGTCGTGGAGCGCCGCGTCCTCCTCGGGTGCCGCGCCGTCGGTGGCCCAGGCGAAGAACCGGCCTGCCACCGCTGGGCTCTGCCGGCCGAACTCGCGGCCCATCGCCTTGATCTCGGGGTGGTCCTCGTGCGCGAGGTAGAACGCCTCGAGCTCGGCTTCCTCGTGGTCGAGGTGGGTGAGCGTGGCACTGCGCAGGTGCTCCACGGCTGCGCGTGCCGCGATGGCCCGGTCTGCGGAGGGTTGGGTGCGGAGCGCCTGCATCGCCGCCCTCGCCCCGCCCAGCGCCTCGGCCATGACATGGTGCTCGGCGTCCATCCGGTCGAGCACCTCGCGGGCGACCCCTGCCCGCTCGAGGTGCGGCCAGGCGACTGCGTGCTCCCCCTCGTGGTGGGTGGTCAGCTGGGCGTCGAAGTTGTCCCAGGCCCGGCCGAGCCCGGCGGCACGGGCCGTGTCACCGTCGGGAAAGGTGCTCAGGGCACCGATGAAGCGCTCCAGGTCGCGCCGGAACGCCGCGTGGATGACCTTGTTCATACTCATCGTGGGCATGGGACCACAGCGTAGGGACGTCGGGTCCCCGCGCGCAGGACGTCAGGCGGAGCCCTTCGGCATGACGACCTGGGCGGCGACGACTGCCAGCCCCGCGATCCCCACGAACCAGCCCCACACGGGGAGGTCGACCCTGACCAGCCCGTATGCCGTCGCCACGCACAGGACGGCCGTGACCACCACCCGCGCGCCGGTGCCGAGGCGGAACCGCGCCTTCGGTGCCATGAACAGCCCCCAGAGCACCACGACGGCCGCAGTCGCCCCGATGGCGGCCAGCCAACCGGTCACGCCGCCGCCGGTCGACCGGTAGGCGATCGCGCCGACCCCGCCGAAGAGGGCGAGCTCGACGACGAACGCGAGCGTGGCGAGGAGCAGCAGGCTCGGCGTGGACATCAGCTCGGAGCCTTGGCCCGGTGCAGGTCGCTCGCTCACGGCTTGGTGACGAGGTCCCGAGTCACCTCGGCCGCCTCTGCGGTGCGGTGCCCGGCATACCGTGGCGTCGGTCCCGATGGCCGACCGGGCTGGCGGGCGGCGATGCCGGCCCCGCTGACCCTCTCGGCCGCGATCTTCTCCTGGAGCCGGATGATGCCCTGGAGCAGCGCCTCGGGGCGGGGCGGGCACCCGGGCACGTAGACGTCGACGGGGATGAGCTGGTCGACGCCCTTGGTGACCGAGTAGGAGTCCCAGTAGGGGCCGCCCGAGTTGGAGCACGCGCCGAAGGAGATGACGTACTTCGGCTCGGGCATCTGGTCGTAGAGCCGTCGGATGGCCGGTGCCATCTTGTCGGTGACGGTGCCCGAGACCACCATGAGGTCGGCCTGGCGGGGTCCGGGGGCGAACGGGATGACCCCGAGGCGGATGAAGTCGTGGCGACCCATCGACGTCGCGATGAACTCGATGGCGCAGCAGGCGAGCCCGAAGTTGAACACCCAGAGGGAGTAGCGACGGCCCCAGTTGAGGACGACGCGGATCGGCTTCGGGGCGTGCTCGGCGACCGGCCCGACGCGGGGCATGGGCAGGTCGACGCTCACGAGTGGCACCCTAGCCCCATGCGCTCGCCGACGGCCCCGAGCCGGACGCGTCGCTGGTGGCGGCTGACGGTCTGCGCGACGGAGTCCGCAGCGGGCGTGGGGGCGCTGCACCGCGAGGAGCTCGCCCTCGTCGAGGGGGCGTCGCCCGGGCGGGTGGCGCAGTTCGCCACTGGTCGGTCGTGTGCGCACGGTGCGCTGGGGGCGCTCCTGGGGCCGGCGGATGCCGGTCTGCCCGTGCTCGCCGACGGGCGGGGCGCGCCGGTGTGGCCTGGTGGGGTCGTCGGGAGCATCACCCACTGCACGGGCTGGACGGGTGCGGTCGCCGCCCGGGGGCGCGTGGGGGTGCTGGGCAGGGGCGTCGCCGGCGTGGGGATCGACGCGGAGCCGGTCGGCCCGCTCCCCGCGGGTGTGCTCGACGTCGTCGCGTCCGCGAGCGAGCGGGCCCGGGTCGACGCGCTGCGTGGGCTCGACCCGGGGGTCCCGTGGGAGACGGTGCTCTACAGCGTCAAGGAGTCGGCGTTCAAGGCGGCGTACCCGCTGCTCGGGCGCGTCCTGGGCCACGACGACGTGGCCGTCGAGCTGTCGGGCGACGGGCGGTTCACGGCCATCTCGGGGGTGGGAAGCGCCGCATCGGTGGCGGTCCGCGGCCGGTGGGTGGTCGGGCCGACCGTCGTGGTCACCCTCGGCGTCGTCCCCTGACGGCGGGAGCCGACCAGGTCGACGCGGACGACGAGCCACCGGCGGGCGGCCTGCCTCCGGCGGATGGCGCGCCTCCGGCGGACGGCGCGCTTGTCGGTGCCGCAGCAGGTGCCGGCACCAAGGGTCCAGTTGGTGCCGGTGGCCACGCGGGCAGCGCCTCCTCGTGGAGCCACGGGCGCAGTGCTGCGACGGGACCCGGACCGGCCGCGGCCCGGACCGCGTGCTCGAAGCCGGCCGTCGTCACGACGCCGAAGCGGTGGGTGGTGACCCAGGAGCGCAGGAACGCGAAGAAGGCCTCGTCACCCACGCACCGCCGCAGCGTGTGGAGGGCGAGGGCCCCGCGCTTGTAGACGCGGTCGTCGAAGGCGCGCTTGGGGCCGGGGTCCGTCAGGACGAGGTCCTGGCGCTCCCGGGCGAGCTGGAGGTGGTGCAGAGCGGCCTCCTCCTCGACGGTGGAGCGGCCCGAGGCCTCCGACCAGAGCCACTCGGAGTAGCAGGCGAACCCCTCGTGCAGCCAGATGTCGCTCAGGGACGCCGCGGTGACGGCGTTGCCGAACCACTGGTGCGAGAGCTCGTGGGCGATGAGCCGCTGCGCCGACCAGTCCCGGGTCAGGTGGTTGGTCCCGAACGTCGACAGCGACTGGGACTCCAGCGGGATCTCGAGGGGGTCGTCGGTGACGACGACGGTGTACTGGTCGAAGGGGTACGGACCGTAGAGCCCGGAGAACAGCGCCAGCATCCGCGGCTGGTCGGCGAACGCCGCGCGGGCGGCCGGCATCCGCGTCGGGGGCGCGACGAGCCAGCAGGGGGTCTCTGCCGGCACGTGCTCGGCGGTGTAGCGCCCGATCTGGAGGGTCGCGAGGTAGGGCGCCATCGGCTGTCGCTGCTCGTGGACCCACTCGACCCGGCGCCCGACCGTCCGCCGCGACACCAGGGTGCCGTTGGAGACGACCCTGTATGCCGCGTCGGTCGTCACGCTGACGCGGTAGGTCGCCTTGTCGGCCATCCGGTCGTTGCACGGGAACCACGTGGGGGCCCCGTGGGGCTGCGCCGCGACGAGCACCCCGTCGGTGAGCTCCTCCCAGCCGGCGGGTCCGTCGGGCCCGGGCATGGCGTGGGGAGACCCCCGGTAGGCGATCGTCACCACGACCGCAGACCCGGCCGGCACCGGTGCGGCGAAGCGGACCCGGATGCGTGACGCGCGGTGGGTCCACCGGGCCACCCGCGCGCCCGTCGTGCGCAGCGACGTCACCTCGAGACCGTGGAGGTCGAGCACGACCTCCCGGAGCTCGGTCGTCGCCGTGAGGTGGATCTCGGCCCGCCCGTCGAGGTGGTTGCCCGCGGGGCGGTACCTCAGCGTCAGGGCATAGTGCTCGACGCCGAAGCGGTCGTCACCGTGCCCGGGCAGATAAGGGTCTGCGCCCGTCATTCGTCGTCCTCCACCCACGGCCCGACCGGGTTGCCGATCCACCGTGTCTTGTCCGGCACCGATTCGCCCCGCATGACGAGCGAGACCGGGCCGACAGTAGCGTGGCGACCGATCCGAGCGGCCGGAAGCACCACGGAGTTCGGTCCCAGGGTGCCTCCCTCCGCGATGGTGACCCGGTCCATCGACAGGATGCGGTCGTGGAACAGGTGGGTCTGCACGACGCACCCGCGGCCGACCGTCGCGCCCTCCCGCAGCTCGATGAGGTCGGCCTCGGGAAGCCAGTACGTCTCGCACCACACCCCCCGGCCGACCCGGGCGCCCATCGCACGGAGCCAGACGTTGAGGACCGCCGTACCGGTCGCGGCCCGCGCGAACCACGGGGCCGCCACGACCTCGACGAAGGTGTCGGCGAGCTCGTTGCGCCAGACGAACGAGCTCCACAAGGGGTGCTCCGAGGCCCTCATGCGCCCGACGAGGACCCACTTGGCGAGGGTCGTCACGCCGACCGCGACGGCGCCCGCGGCGAACATGACGAGTCCGCCCGACCCGACGGCCCACCACCCGCCCCGGTCGAGGAGGTCGAGGAGGACGGAGGCGACGAGGACGACAAGGACGGCGTGGGCCCACTCGGGGACCACCCGGCACACCTCGACGAGGGCGCGGGCGACCCGGAGCCGACGGGGCGGGGCGTGGGTCCGTGCCGCGTCGACCTCGCCGGCCTCGCGACGCAGCGGGCGCGGCGGGCTGCCCAGCCACGAGGTGCCGGCCTTGGCCGCCCCCCTGCGCGGCGCCGCCGAGAGCACGGCGACGAGGGCCTGCCGCGGCACCTTGCGCCCCGGGGCGGCCATGCCCGAGTTGCCGACGAAGGCGCCCTTCCCGACCCGGACCCGCTCCACGCGCAGCCAGCCACCGCCCAGCTCGTAGCCCCCCACGAGCGTGTCGTCGGCGAGGAAGGCGCCCTCGCCGACCCGCACGAAGCGCGGGATCATGAGCACGGTCGACGCCTCGACATCGGAGCCGATGTCGGCCCCCAGGGCCCGCAGCCACGCCGGGGTGAGGGCCGAGGAGTACAGCGGGAAGAGCCAGGTGCGCGACTCGTCGAGGACCCGGAGCACCGACCAGGCCTGCCAGGCGCGGAGGCCGTGGACGGCGTGGGCACCGGGCTCGAGGCCGAGCGAGAGCAGCCGCACGAGGGCGAGCACGAGGCCGGCAAGGACGAGGAGCGCCACGGGAACGGCCACGGGGACCGCGAGGAGGGCGACGGCTGTGGCCTCATCGAGGCTCTGCGTCCCCGAGAGGGCGGGCAGCGCGACGGCGACCCCGGCGAGGACAGCGAGCAGCGGGAGCGACGCGAGCACGACGGCCGACGCGGCGTAGGCCACCACCCACACCGGGCGCTTGGGCGGGCGCTCCGGCGTCCACGGGCCGCGCGCTGCCCCCGAGAACGTCGCCGGCGCGCCGGACCAGGACTCGTCGTCAGGGACCGGTCCGAACACGGCCGACCCGGGCGCGACCTCGGCACGGGCTCCGACGTCGGCACCGGGCAGCAGGGTGCTGCGCGCACCGACCCTGGCGTCCGCCCCCACCCGGACCGCACCGACGTGCAGGACGCCACCGTCGAGCCAGTGGCCGGCGAGGTCGACCTCGGGCTCGATGGAGCAGCCGTCGCCGAGGTGCAGCATGCCCGTGACCGGCGGGACGCTGTGGAGGTCGACGTGACGGCCCACCCCGCAGCCGAGGAGCCGGGCGTACAGCTTGACGAGCGGCGCGGCCGAGAGGTTGGACGCACCCAGCTCGTCGACGAGCCGCTCGGCCAGCCACAGGCGCACGTGGACCTGGCCACCCCGTGGATGCCGGCCGGCCCGGACGCCGGCCAGGACCGCTCGCGCGGCGGCAGCCGAGAGCAGCACGCGGCCCGGAGGGCTGACGAGGGCCAGCCAGCCGAGGACCACCCAGCGCCAGTCGACGACCGGCAGCCACGCCAGGTCGAGCAGCTCGCGAGCGGCGATGACGCCACCGCCGATCCAGACCAGCCAGCGCAGCGCCCGGAGGCACTGGACGAGCAGCGTCCCGAGCACCTGACCGACCTGGGTGCGCCGCGGCACCGGTGGGACTGCGGCGTTGCTCCGACCGGCCGGGGTGGCCATCTCGTCGAGCCCCGCAGCGAGGTCGCGCAGGACGGGCCGTTCGTAGACGTCGGCCACGGTCACCTCGGGGAACCTCTCGCGGAGGCGCGACACGAGCTGGGCGGCGGTGAGGCTCCCTCCGCCGAGGTCGAAGAAGTCGTCGGCCTCCGACGAGGGCGGCGAGCCCAGGATGGAGCTCCAGTGCTCCGCGACCCACCCGGCCGTGCCGTCGAGGGCGACGGGCGCTCCCGCCCGTGCGGCCCCGGCATTCGGCACCGGCCACGGCAGCGCGTCGCGGTCGATCTTGCCCGAGGTCCGCGTGGGCAGGGTGTCGACGACGGCGAGGCGCGGGACGAGAGCTGCCGGCATGGAGCGGCGGAGCTGCTCGACGGCCGAGTGCGGGTCGAAGCCGGGCTCGGCCGTGACGTACCCGACGAGGAGGCTGTTGCCGGCATCCGTGCGGCGCACTGCAGCGGCCGCACCGCTCACGCCGGCGAGGCCGAGCAGGGCACTGTCGACCTCACCGAGCTCGATGCGCCGGCCGCCGACCTTCACCTGGTCGTCCGCGCGACCCTGGAACACGAGGCCGACCCCGTCGAAGCGGACGATGTCTCCGCTGCGGTAGGCGCGGTCCCAGCCGAGGGTGGGCATCGCGGCATACATCGTCGCGTCCTTGGCCGGGTCGAGGTAGCGGGCCAGCCCCACCCCGCCGATGATGAGCTCGCCGGGCTCGCCGTCGGGGACGCGGGCGCCGCTCTGGTCGACGACTGCGAGGTCCCACCCGTCGAGCGGCAGCCCGATGCGCACCGGGGGCTCGCCGGTCAGTCGGGCACCGCACGCGACCACCGTGGCCTCGGTCGGTCCGTAGGTGTTCCAGACCTCGCGGGTGGCCGTCGCGAGCCGGGCGCCGATCTCGGGCGGGCAGGCCTCCCCGCCGAGGATGAGGAGCCGCACGTCGTCGAGGGCGTCGGTCGGCCAGAGCGTGACGAGGGTCGGCACCGTGGAGACGACCGTGACGTCGTTCGCGACGAGCCAGGGGCCGAGGTCCATGCCCGACCGGACGAGCGACCGGGGGGCGGGGACGAGGCAGGCGCCGTAGCGCCAAGCGAGCCACATCTCCTCGCAGCTGGCGTCGAAGGCGACCGAGAGCCCGGCCATGACGCGGTCGCCGGGGCCGATCGGCGCGTCCTGGAGGAACATCCGCGCCTCGGCGTCGACGAACGCGGCGGCGCTGCGGTGGCTCACGGCGACGCCCTTGGGGGTTCCGGTGGAGCCGGACGTGAAGATGACCCAGGCGTCGTCGTCGGGGGAGGGCTCCTCCTCGGGCGCCTGGGGCGCATCGGTCGGGCGGGAGCGGATCACGAGGTCCGCCGTGACCACCGCGGCCGCACCGGACTCGGAGAAGACGAGGTCGGCGCGCTCGTCGGGGTCGTCGTGGTCGACGGGCACGTAGGACGCGCCCGCGAGCAGGATGCCGACGATGGCGACGTAGAGGTCGGTCGTGCCCGAGGGGATGCGGACCCCGACCCGGTCGCCCCGGCCGACGCCGAGGTCGCGCAGGGCCGCTGCGACGGCGCCACCCGACTCGAGCATCTCGTCGTAGGTGAGCACCTCGCGGCCGTTGTCGAGGGCGGCGGCGTCGGGGTGCGCGTCGGCGGTGGCGCGCAGGATGTCGACGAGCGTGCGGGTGTCGGGGGCCCTGCCGGAGCGACGCAGGGGGTCGTCGGTCGGTGGTGCGGGGCTGGTGCCGGGGCTGCCCGTTCCCGGCGCGTGTCCCGACGGCCACTCGCCCTCGTGCGCCGAGGTGGTCAGCTCGTCCAGCGCAACAGACCCCGGCGCCCGGCGTGCAGCAGCCCGACGAGGATGACACCGACGAAGACGACGACCTCGACGAGGGACGCGACGCCGAGACCGGGGTCGCGGATGACGAGTGCCCACGGGAAGAGGTAGACGGCGTCGACGGCGAAGACGACGTAGAGGAAGGCGAACGTGATGTAGCGGATCTGGCTCTGCGCCCAGCCGGCGCCGACGGGGTCGACTCCCGACTCGTAGGTGCGCAGCCCTGCCTCGGTCACGGCCCGCGGCGCGATGAACCGCCGCGCGACCATGGCGGCGGTCACGAGGAGCACGCCCGCCAGGACGACCCCTGCTGCCGCGGCATAGCCCTCCATGTCGTCAGCGTAGTCCGCGGCGCCGGGCAGGCGGAGGTGGAAGCGGCCTGCCGGGGGTGTCGCGTCAGGCGACGTCGAGGAGTCCCTCGAGGTGTCGCTCGAGAGCGGATGCCGTGCCGGCCACCTCAGGTGCACCGCGGCTCCTGGGCCGTGGTGGGCTCCAGCCCCACCCGGGGATCGGCGGCGCCTGGCTCCGCTACCCCGAGCCGCCCCTCCCCACCGTCGAGCCCCGAGCCGCCCCTCCCCGCCGTCGAGCCCCGGACCGACGCCGCCTCCAGCGACGTGCGCAGCGGATGCATCGTCCGCGCCTGCGCCGCCGACGCCGCCCCCTTCACCCGCTCCAGCTCGGCAACGAGCTCCACCCGCTCGGCATCCGACAACGCCCCGACGTCCACCCGAGCGAGGCCCTCCCGGAACGCGGACACCTCGTCCGCGACCGACGGCGCGCCCGGGCCGGCGCCGGTGCCCACCGAGACCGCGCCCGCACTCCCGCCCGCTCTTCCCCCGGCATACGACGACGCGATGACCCTCCACCGACACTGCTGCTGACCTGCGGCGAGACCCGCCCCCGCGGCGGCCGACGCCCCGTGACCTTCCCGGAGCCTCCCCTCTGTGGACACCGGTGTATCTGCCCGAATCGGGACGTACGATGGAGGACGCTGCACCGGCGGCACGCCGGTGGACAGCACACAACGTTCTCCGTCGACACCCAGGGCCCACAGTGAGCAGCAAGACCGTCCACACGCTCGACCGCGTGGTGATCCGCTTTGCCGGTGACTCGGGGGACGGCATGCAGCTCACCGGCGACCGCTTCACCTCCGACACGGCGGCCATGGGCAACGACCTGTCGACGCTCCCCAACTTCCCGGCCGAGATCCGCGCCCCCCAGGGCACCCTGCCCGGGGTATCGAGCTTCCAGCTCCACTTCGCCGACCACGACGTCCTCACCCCCGGCGACGCGCCCGACGTCCTCGTCGCGATGAACCCCGCGGCCCTTCGGGCCAACCTGGGCGACGTCCCCCGCGGCGCGACGATCATCCTCAACACCGACGAGTTCACCTCCCGCAACCTCAGCAGGGTCGGGTATGCCGCGAACCCCCTCGAGGACGGCACGCTCGACTCGTTCCACGTCCACCCGGTGGCGCTCACGTCGATCACGGTCGAGGCACTCTCGGGCTTCGACGGGCTGACCCGCAAGGAGAAGGAGCGGGCGAAGAACATGTTCGCCCTCGGGCTGCTCTCCTGGATGTACACCCGCCCGATGACCGGCACCGAGGCCTTCCTCACGAGGAAGTTCGGCTCCCGCCCCGAGATCCTCGACGCCAACCTCGCGGCCCTTCGTGCCGGCTGGAACTACGGCGAGACGACCGAGGACTTCGCCTCCTCCTACGTCGTCAACCCGGCGAAGATGCCGCCGGGAACCTACCGCAACATCACCGGCAACACCGCGCTCGCGTTGGGGCTCGTCGCCGCGGCTCACCGCGCCGGGCTGCCGCTCGTCCTCGGCTCGTACCCCATCACCCCGGCATCCGACATCCTCCACGCCCTCTCCCACCTCAAGCGGCACGGCGTCACGACGATCCAGGCGGAGGACGAGATCGCGGGCATCGGCATCGCCCTCGGCGCGAGCTTCGGCGGCGCCATCGGCGTCACGACGACCTCGGGGCCCGGGCTGGCCCTGAAGTCCGAGACCATCGGCCTCGCCGTCTCCCTCGAGCTCCCGCTCATCATCGTCGACGTCCAGCGCGGCGGGCCCTCCACCGGGCTGCCGACGAAGACCGAGCAGGCCGACCTCCTCCAGGCGATGTTCGGTCGCAACGGCGAGTCGCCGGTCCCGATCGTCGCGCCCCGGACGCCCGCCGACTGCTTCACCGCCGCCCTCGACGCGGTCCGGATCGCCACGGCATACCGCACCCCGGTCATCCTGCTCTCCGACGGCTACCTCGCCAACGGGTCCGAGCCGTGGAGCGTCCCGGGTGTCGACGAGCTCCCCGACCTGCACGTCGCGTTCGCCAGCGAGCCCAACGGCAGCGACGCCAAGGGCGAGGCCGTCTTCCACCCGTTCCTGCGCGACCCCGAGACGCTGGCCCGGCCGTGGGCAGTTCCCGGCACCCCGGGCCTCGAGCACCGTATCGGTGGCATCGAGAAGGCCGACGTCACCGGCAACATCTCCTACGACCCCGACAACCACGACCTCATGACCCGGCTGCGCCAGGCCAAGGTCGACGGCATCACGGTCCCCGACCTCGAGGTCGACGACCCGAGCGGGGAGGCGCGTGTGCTCGTCCTCGGCTGGGGGTCGACGTACGGCCCGATCGCCGCCGCCACCCGGGTCGTGCGCAACGCCGGCCACCCCGTCGCCCGGGCGCACCTCGGCCACGTCAACCCGTTCCCGAGGAACCTCGGCGAGGTCCTCCGCGCCTACGAGCGCGTCGTCGTGCCCGAGATGAACCTCGGCCAGCTTGCCATGCTGCTGCGGGCGGAGTTCCTCGTCGACGCCCGCTCGCACACGGCGGTGCGCGGCGTGCCGTTCTCGACGGTCGAGCTCGCCGACGTCATCTCGACGACCCTGGAGGAGCTCGCGTGACCACGATCGACCTGGGTATGCCGGGCAGCGGCCTGCAGTCGGTGCCGCACCTCCCGCAGGACTCACCGCACGAGACGAAGCGGGACTTCACCTCCGACCAGGAGGTGCGCTGGTGCCCCGGCTGCGGCGACTACGTCATCCTCGCCGCGGTCCAGTCCTTCCTCCCCGAGCTCGGGCTCAAGCGCGAGAACATCGTCTTCGTCTCGGGCATCGGGTGCTCCTCGCGCTTCCCCTACTACCTCGACACCTACGGCTTGCACTCGATCCACGGCCGCGCGCCCGCGATCGCGACCGGTCTCGCCACCTCGCGCGAGGACCTGTCCGTGTGGGTCGTCACGGGCGACGGCGACGCCCTGTCGATCGGCGGCAACCACCTCATCCACGCGCTGCGCCGCAACGTCAACATGACGATCCTGCTCTTCAACAACCAGATCTACGGCCTGACCAAGGGCCAGTACTCCCCGACGTCGAAGGTCGGCCAGGTCACGAAGTCCACGCCCTTCGGCTCCGTCGACAGCCCCTTCAACCCCGTGTCGCTCGCGCTCGGTGCCGAGGCGACCTTCGTCGCGCGGGCGATGGAGTCCGACCGGGCCGAGCTCACCGCCATCCTCAGGGCGGCCGCCGAGCACCGGGGCACCGCGCTCGTCGAGATCTACCAGAACTGCCCGATCTTCAACGACGGCGCCTTCGAGGTGCTCAAGGACCGCACCCAGCAGGAGGCCCGCATCGTCCGCCTCCGCACCGGCGAGCCGGTCACCGTCGGCCCCGAGGGCGAGCGCAAGGTGCTCGTCCGCAAGGGCTCGGGCGTCATGAAGTTCATCGGCGAGCCCGAGGCCGCCACGGGAGAGTCCGGTGCGGTCGTCGTCCACGACCCGGGGCTCGACGACTCGTCGCAGGCGTTCCAGCTGTCCCGGCTCGACAGCCCGGAGATGACGCACGTCCCGATGGGCATCTTCCGGCAGGTCTCCCGTCCCACCTACGACGACCTCGTCCGCGACCAGGTCCGGGCCGCGGTCGACACCGCCGGCGGACCGGCCGACGACGCCTCCCTGGCCCGACTGCTCCTCGGACGCGACACCTGGACCGTCGAGTGAGCTCGCCCCCACCGACGACCGGCACGGTGGGTGGTGACGAGGCGGAGGTCCGGCGCGGGACGGCATACGGCTTCCTTGCGTATGGCATCTGGGGCCTCTTCCCGCTCTACTTCGCCGCGCTCGAGCCGTCCGGCGCGTGGGAGATCCTCGCGAACCGGATCCTGTGGACCCTCGTCGTCTGCGCCGCGGTGCTCCTCGTGCGCCGCGACCTCGGCTGGGTGAGGCCGTTCGTCGCCCGGCGGCGGCTCGTCGGGGGCATCACGGTCGCGGCGTTCCTCATCGCCGGGAACTGGGTCATCTACGTCCTCGCGGTGATCACCGGACGCACCTACGAGGCGGCACTCGGGTACTTCCTCAACCCGATCGTCACCGTGGCGCTCGGCGTCGTCGTCCTCGGGGAACGGCTGCGGCCCCTCCAGTGGGCGGCCGTCGCCGTCGGCGCCGCGGCCTCGGTCTACCTCGCGGTCGCCGGTGGGGTGCTCCCGTGGATCTCGCTGAGCCTGGCCTTCTCGTTCGGGCTCTACGGCCTCGTCAAGAAGAAGGTGGGCCCGAGCCTCGACGCCATGCACTCGCTCGCCGCGGAGACCGCCGTGCTGGCGCCCGTCGCCGTGGTCGTCCTCGGCGTGCTCGCGGTGCAGGGTGCGACGACGTTCTCCGGGCACGGGGCCGCCCACACGAGCCTGCTCGTCATGTCGGGGGTGGTCACGGCGGTGCCGCTGCTGCTCTTCGCCGCAGCCGCCCGGCGGATCCCCCTCGTCACCGTCGGGCTGATCCAGTTCGTCACGCCGGTGCTCCAGCTCATCGTGGGGGTGACCGTCCTCGGCGAGCACGTCAGCGCGCGGCTCTGGGTCGGGTTCGGCATCGTGTGGGTGGCCCTCGTCATGCTGACGGTCGACTCGCTCCGCGCCGCGCACACGAACCGTCGGGCCGCCGGGGCGGCGGAGCCGGTGGATGCGGCCGAGGGGGAGAAACGCCCGTATGCCGTCGACGTCGCCGAGCCCTGCCCCTGAGGGGCTCGCACGCAGGTCAGGGCTCGCGCAGGAGCTCGTCGAGCTCGTCGATGGTGGCCTGCTGCTGGGCCAGGAGGGCGCGAAGGCGGTCGACGCGCTGACGAGGGTCGTCGACGAGCTCGGCGACGACCGGCTGCCGACGCGCGACGAAGAGGTTCGCCAGGTAGCCGGTGAAGGTGCCGAAGATCGCCACCCCGAGGACGATGATCCCCGACCCGAGCACCCGACCCGCGGTCGTGACCGGGAACTGGTCGCCGTAGCCGACGGTGGAGATGGTGACGATGACGTACCAGATGGCGTCCGACGCCGAGGTGATGTTCGCGCCGGGTGCCACCTGCTCGAGGCGCAGCATCCACAGGCTGCCGAACTCCAGCACGAGGATGCCGAGGAGGACCAGCGTGAGCAGCGCGCTCCCTGCCCGGTGCTTGGCGATGCTGCGCACGACGTGCCTGCCGCCGTTCTGGCGGAGCAGCCGGCCGACCCTGACCAGCCGGAAGACGCGCAGCACCTTGAGCTGCTGGACGGGCACGCTGGCCAGCAGGTCGGCCCAGCCGAACTGGCGGAAGAAGTAGGCCGACCTCGACGGTGCCGTCCACAGGCGGTAGACGAAGTCGATGAGCAGGATCGTGCTCAGGAGTCCGTTCATGACGAGCAGCACGGTGTCGAGGTCGGGGTCCCGCACGACGTACATGAGCACGAGGTTGAGGATCGACAGGACCGACAGGGCCCCGATGAACAGCTCGTAGCCCGTGTCCTTCAGCTCCGTGCGGGCCGGCCTGCGAACAGACATCTGCTCTCGCCTTCCCGTCGTCGCGGGACCCCGGGTCCAGGAGTCCACCCAGCACGATCGTCCCGTCGGGCGTTGGGCGGGGCATCACCCGGACGGGGTGGGGTGGCCGGTCAGTCGCCGAGGAGGTGCCGAACGTGGTCGTTCGAGAAGGTCCGCCCCGGGTCGAGGCGGTCGCGGACCGCCAGGAAGGCGTGGAAGCGCGGGTAGAGCTCGCTCAGCCGGTCGGCACCGAGTGAGTGCACCTTGCCCCAGTGGGGCCTACCCTCGTGCTCCGCCACGATGGACTCGAACACGGCGAAGAGGTGCGCCGGGTCCATCCGGTGGTACTGGTGGACCGCCACGTAGGCGTTGTCCCGCTCGTACGCCGTCGACAGCCAGGCGTCGTCGGCCCCGACGAAGCGCACCTCGACGGGAAAGGGCACGGGCGCCCGGGTCCGGTCGAACCACGCCCGGAGCTCGCCGAGCACGGCCTCGACGGACCCCCGTGGAACGGCGTACTCGCTCTCGACGAAGCGCACCTCCCGCGAGGAGCAGAACACCTTCCACGAGTCGTCGGCGAACTCGCGCGTGCCGAGGCCCCGGGCGGCGAGCCGGTTCAGCCCGGGGACCATCGTCGGGCGGGCGGCGCCCAGGCGGTTCGCGACCTCGAAGACGCGGTTGGCGAGGAGGTCGTCCTCGAGGCGGGTCCGCCACCGCGAGAGGGCTGGCGGGCCCTCGCCATGGCCCACGCGGTCGTTGCGCTTGACGAGCACCCGGTCGGTGTGGGGGAACCAGAGCACGTCGACGTGGTCGTGGGCGTCGGCCTCGGCCTGCAGGGTCGGGAGCAGCTCGCTGAGCCGGGCCGCCGACTCCTTCGCGTGCAGCCGGAACGCCGGGACGCACTGCAGCTCGACCTCGGTCACGACGCCCAGCGCTCCGAGCCCGACCGTGGCGGCAGCGAAGGCGTCCGGCTCGACGTCGGCCGAGCAGGTGAGCACCGAGCCGTCCGCGAGGACGAGGGTGAGGCCGCAGACCGCCGCCGCGATGCCCTGGAGCCGCATGCCGCTCCCGTGCGTGCCCGTGGCGATGGCCCCGCTGATGGTCTGCCGGTCGATGTCGCCGAGGTTCGGCAGCGCGAGCCCGAGCTCCTGGAGGGCGGGGTTGAGCACGTGCAGCGGCGTGCCGGCGAGGACGCGCACCCGTCGACGGTCGCTGTCGACCCCCACGATCCCGCTGAGCCCGTCGACGTGGAGGAGCAGCCCGTCCGTCGCGACGAGCGGCGTGAAGCTGTGGCCGGACCCCGCGACCCGCACGGTCAGCCCGCGGGCCGCAGCCCGCCCGACCGCCGCGGCGACGCCCTCGGCGCTCGCGACGTACTGCTCCTCCGCCGGGTGCGCGACGACGTTGCCGGCCCAGTTGCACCAGGACGCGCTCACCCGAAGCACCGCCCCTCGCCGCGGTAGCTGGGCACGGTCTCGACCAGCCGGCCGCCGGCCACGAGGTGCACCTCGGTGAAGCGCTCGAGCAGCTCCCCCGCCTTCGCCCCCCTCATCCACACCCGGTCACCGATCTCGAGGCCGTCGGCATCCGGGCCGTGCAGCGGTGTCTGGACCTCCCCGGTCGCCTCGGTGCGCACGAGGGAGAGGCCCGGGCCGGCCGGGGAGGGCACCCGGGACCAGCCGGGCTCCCCGCTCGCGACGTAGCCGCCGCCGTATGCCGTGACGTACCCCGGCGCCGGCCGCCGCACCACGGGGAGGGCGAAGGCCATGGCCGGGAGGGGGCGGAAGTCGTCGTACCCGTCGAAGAGGGTCGGCCCGTAGAGCCCGGAGCCCGCGGCGAGCTCGGTGACGACCGGGTCGCCGTCGAAGAGGTGCAGGCTGCCCGTGCCGCCGGCGTTGACGAACCGCAGGTCCACCTCGGCCCGGAGCGCCTCGACGACCGCGAGCCGGCGGTCGCGCAGCTCGGCCACCGACCGGCGCTTGAGGAGGCGGACGTGCGGCCCGGCATCCGGAAGCCCTGCCACCTGGGCGTCGTAGAACATCACGCCGCGGAGGTCGAGCCCGACCGCGGATGCCGCGCGCGCCACGGCGAGCGCCTCCACCGGCGTGCGCGTCGGCGAGCGGCGGACCCCGAGGTGCAGGCGCCCGACCCGGAGGGAGGCGTCGACGTCGACGGCCACCCCCAGCCCGCTGACACCGGACCCCAGGGCGTCGCGGAGGAACCGCACGTGCTCGACGCTGTCGACCGCCAGGGTGATGTCGGCACGCAGCCGCTCGTCCTCAGCCACGTCCCGCAGCGCCTCGACGTCGGCCGACGGGTAGGCCACGAAGACGTCGGCCACCCCGGCCGCCGCCAGCCAGATCGCCTCGGGCACGGCATACGCCATCACCCCCGCGAAGCCCGGGCGCGCGAGGGCCCGGTCGAGCAGGGCCCGACAGCGGAGCGACTTCGACGCCACCCGGACCGGCAGCCCGCCGGCCCGTCGCACGAGGTCGTCGGCGTTGGCGTCGAACGCGTCCAGGTCGACAGCGACGAGCGGGGTCCGCAGTCCGGACGTCGCGCTCTCCCAAGGGTTCACGCTGTGACCTTAGTGCGACACTCGTGCGGTGGCTGGGGACCTGGGCACCTTCGTGGGCGACCCACCGCGCACGCGCCTGCACCGGGCCTGGCTCGTTGCGGCGGTGACGCTGGGCGCGCTCGTCGCCGCGGCGGCATTCCGGTCGTCCACCGGGGTGCTCCTCGAGCCGATCGAGCAGGAGTTCGGCTGGTCCCGCACCACGACGTCCGGGGCGGTCAGCCTCAACCTCGTGCTGTACGGCCTGACCGCACCGTTCGCCGCCGCGGTCATGGAGCGGTGGGGCGTCCGGCGGACGGTGACCGCCGCGCTCGTCGTCGTGGGCGTGGCGAGCGCGCTCACCACCCTGATGACCGAGCCGTGGCAGCTGTGGCTGCTGTGGGGGCTGCTCATCGGGGTCGGGACCGGCGCGATGGCCCTCGTGCTCGGTTCCGTCGTCGCGAACCGCTGGTTCCACACCCACCGGGGCCTCGTCACCGGCATCTTCTCCGCGGCGAACGCGACCGGCCAGCTCGTCTTCCTCCCCGTCATCGCGCGCACGGCGGCCGCCGGCGGCTGGCGCTGGGCCGCGGTGGTCGTCGCGGTGCTCGCGCTGGTCACGGCCCTGCTCGTGGCGCTGTTCCTCCGAGACCGACCGTCGGACGTCGGCGCCCTCCCCTACGGCCTGCCCCCGGGCGGCACCGCCGAGCCCCCGGCGACGGCCACCGAGTCACCCGCCCGGGTGGCCGTGGCAGTGCTCCGTCGGGCCGGCCGGCGCTGGGCGTTCTGGGCGCTCGTGCTCACCTTCTGGGTGTGCGGCTGGTCGACGAACGGGATCATCCAGACCCACTTCGTGCCCGCGGCGCACGACCACGGGATGCCGAGCACGACGGCCGCGGGTCTGCTCGCCGTCGTGGGTGTCTTCGACATCGCCGGCACCATCGGGTCGGGGTGGCTCACGGACCGCGTCGACCCGCGCTGGCTGCTCGTGGGCTACTACGCCGGTCGCGGCGCCTCGCTCCTCGCCCTCGACGCCGTGCTGGCGCCCGGCATCGAGCCCGGCATGTGGGTCTTCATCGTCTTCTACGGGCTCGACTGGGTCGCCACCGTGCCGCCGACCATGGCCCTGTGCCGCACCCACTTCGGGCTCGCCGACTCCAGCGTGGTCTTCGGGTGGGTGTTCGCGTCCCACATGGTCGGTGCGGGGGTCGGGGCGAGCGTCGCGGGGTGGGTCCGCACGAGCCAGGGCGACTACCACTGGGCCTGGCTGGCGGCCGCCGTGCTCTGCTTCGCCGCGGTGGCGGTCACGCTGTCGATCCCCCCTCGGCCCGCCCCCGACGCCGAGGGCGTGGTGCGGGAGGAACCGGTGGTCAGCCGACTCGAGTGACGACGCCTGTCGCGAGGGCGTGGAGGGCGTCCTTGGCATCGCTCTCGGGCAGCCCGGCCAGCACCTCCTGGGCCTGGCGCGCCACGGCATACGTGTGCTCGCGCGCGCGGCGCATCGCGGAGTGCGCCCGGAGCAGGTCGAGCGCCTCGGTCAGCCTGGCGTCGTCCTCGAGGTCGCCGGCGAGGAGCTCCCGGAGCCGCGCGTCGGCCGGGTCGGTCGAGGCGAGCACGTGGATGACCGGGAGGGTGCGCTTGCCCTCGCGAAGGTCGGTGCCAGGGGTCTTGCCCGTCTCCTCGGCCTCCGACTCGATGTCGATGAGGTCGTCGGCGAGCTGGAAGGCCACGCCGAGCCGCTCGCCGTACTCGCGCATCGTGTCGACGACCTCGGCCGGGCAGCCGGCGAACATCGCGCCGTAGCGCGCCGCGGTGGCGATGAGCACGCCGGTCTTGTCGGAGAGCACGCCGAGGTAGTAGTCGACCGGGTCGCTGCCGGGCGGGGCCGGTCGGGCGTCGCGGATCTGCCCCGAGCAGAGCCGCACGAACGTCTGGGCCTGGATCTTGACGGCCTCGGGGCCGAGGTCGGCGACGATGTCGGACGCCGTCCCGAAGAGGAGGTCCCCGACGAGGATCGCGGTGGAGTTCCCGTATGCCGCGTTGGCGCTGGGGGCGCCGCGCCGCACGTCCGCCTCGTCCATGACGTCGTCGTGGTAGAGGGAGGCGAGGTGGGTCAGCTCCACCCCGGCGGCGGCCGCCACGACCCGCTCGTCGATCCCGTCGCCCAGCTCGGCGGCGAGGAGCGTGAGCAGCGGCCGGAACCGCTTCCCGCCGGCCGACGTGAGGTGCGAGCCGGCCTCGGCGATGAACGGGTCGTCGTGGTCGACACGGGCGGCGATGAGGTCGTTGACGGCCCCGAGGCCCACGGTGAGCCGGGCCCGAAGGCCCTCGGAGGCGCCCGGCAGCTCGAGCACCGACGGGGTGCCGCGCTGCGTGGGTTCCGCCGTCACCGGGCTCACAGGAGGAACTCGGAGGCCGAGCTCGCGAGGTCGAGGGCGAGGCTGGGCACCACGCCGAAGATGACGGTGACGAGCACGCCGACCGTGATGGCGACGGTGGACGGGATGGACGGGGTGAGGGCGACGACGTCGTCGGCGGTGGCGTCGGTGAAGTACATGAGGACGATGAGCCGGACGTAGACGAAGGCCGTGACGGCCGACATGAGCACACCGATGACGACGAGCACGACTCCCGTGGTGCCCGACGCGACCGCCGGGGCGAACGCGGCGTACTTCGCGGTGAACCCGGAGGTCAGCGGGATGCCGGCGAACGCGAGGAGGAGGAAGGCGAACGTGCCCGCGACCACCGGGTGCCGGCGCCCGAGCCCGGCCCACTGGGAGAGGTGCGACGCCTCGGAGCCACCCTGGCGGACCATCGCGACGATCGCGAAGGCCGCGATCGTCATGAAGCCGTAGGCCAGGAGGTAGAAGAGCACCCCGCCGACGGCGGCCTTCGAGAACGCGAGCACGCCGACGAGGATGAAGCCGGCGTGGGCGATCGAGGAGTAGGCGAGGAGGCGCTTGACGTCGGTCTGGGTCACCGAGAGCACTGCACCGACGACCATCGTCAGGGCGGCGACGGCGACGACGCCCATCTGCCAGTCCCAGCGGTCCGCGCCCACGCCGACGTAGGCGAGGCGCAGGATGGCGCCGAACGCGGCGAGCTTGGTGCAGGCGGCCATGAACCCGGTGACCGGGGTGGGCGCCCCCTGGTAGACGTCGGGGGTCCACGAGTGGAACGGGACGGCGCCGACCTTGAAGAGGAGCCCGACCATCGTGAGCACGACTCCCGGGATGAGGAGGCCGTCGAGGTCGCCGGATGCCGTCGAGATCGCCTCGGAGATCGCCTTGAGGTCGGAGGACCCGGCATACCCGAAGAGCAGCGCCGAGCCGAAGAGGAAGAACGCGCTGGAGAACCCTCCGAGGAGGAAGTACTTCAGCGCGGCCTCCTGCGAGAGCAGGCGGCGGCGGCGGGCGAGGCCGGTCATGACGTAGAGCGGGAGAGAGAGCACCTCGAGGCCGACGAACATCGTGATGAGGTCGTTCGCGGTGACGAAGACCATCATGCCGAGCACCGCGAAGAGGGTGAGCGGGAAGACCTCGGACGTCGCGTACCCGGCCCGGGTCGCCATGCCCTCCTGGGTCGAGCCCGGCGTCGAGGCACCCATCGGCGTGAACGCGTCGGAACCGACGCCGCCGAAGCGCTCGGCCATGACGAGCACCCCGATGACCGTCAGCACGAGCAGCGAGCCCATGAGGAAGAGCGACACGCCGTCGACGACGACCGACCCGCCGAGGGTGATCGTCATCGAGTCGCGGGACCACGCGAGGAGCGCCGCGAAGGCGGCCAGCAGGGTCACGGTGGTGATCCAGACCTGCGCGGGGTGCCGGCTCCGGCGCGGCGCGAAGGCCTCGACGAGGACACCGACGAGCGCGCCGCCCACGACGACGAGCATCGGGGCGATGGCGGCGTAGTCGACGTCGACGGCCTGGAACTCGGCGGACATCACTCTGCACTCCCGGAGGCGTTCGTCGGCGCGGGGTCGGAGACGCCGACGAACTGCAGCGTCCGGTCCACGGCCGGGTTGACGAGGTCCAGCACGGGCTTCGGGAAGAAGCCGAGCAGGAGGAAGGCGGCGATCAGCGGGGCCACGACGAAGCGCTCGCGCACGGAGAGGTCCCGCGGGGCGTCGCCCTCGGCGAAGCTCGGCTTGGGCCCGGTCATGACCCGCTGGTACATGAGCAGGATGTAGAGGGCGGCGAGGATGGTGCCCACGGCCGCGATCACGGCGGCCGCCTCGTAGCGCATGAACGTGCCCTGGAGGACGAGGAACTCGGACACGAACGGTGCCAGGCCCGGCAGCGCGAGGCTGGAGAGCCCCACGACGAGGAACGTGCCTGCCAGCAGCGGGGTGACCCGTTGCCAGCCGCCGTAGTCCGGGATCCGCTTGGAGCCGCGGCGGGCCACGAGGAACCCGGCGAGGAGGAACAGCCCAGCCGTCGAGAAGCCGTGGTTGACCATGTAGAGCGAGGAGCCGGCGCCCCCGACGGTCGTCAGGGCGAAGATGCCCAGCACGATGAAGCCGAAGTGGCTGATCGAGGTGAAGGCGATGAGCCGCATCATGTCGGTCTGGCCGATGGCGAGCAGCGCGCCGTAGACCACCGAGACCACGGCGAGGGTGATGACGACAGGGGTCGCCCACTGCGAGGCCTCCGGGAAGAGCTGGAGGCAGAACCGGATCATCCCGTAGGTGCCGACCTTGTCGAGCACGCCGACGAGGAGCACCGCGGTGGCGGGGCGCGACTCGGTGGCGGCGTCGGGCAGCCACGTGTGCACCGGCCACATCGGCGCCTTGACGGCGAAGGCGAAGAAGAACGCGACGAACATCCAGCGCAGTGCCGCGGTCGAGGCCTCGAGGTTGCCCGTGAGGTTCTGGACGAGGAAGCCGTCCTCGCCGCCAGGACCCGCGACGTAGACCGCGATGACCGCGACGAGCATGACGAGCCCACCGGCGAGCGAGAAGAGGAGGAACTTGACCGCGGCGTACTGGCGGCGCGGGCCACCGAACAGCCCGATGAGGAAGTACACCGGGATGAGCATCGCCTCGAAGAAGACGTAGAAGAGGAACACGTCGGTCGCCGCGAAGACGCCGACCATGAACGCCTCGAGGACGAGCATGAGGGCGAAGTACCGCTTCTCGCGCGAGTAGCCCTCGTCGGTGACGTCGTTCCACGCGGCGAGCAGGCAGACCGGAGTCAGGACGGCCGCCATGACGATGAGCGACAGCGCGATGCCGTCGACACCCAGGGCGTAGGAGACGCCGAACTGCGGGATCCAGGGGTGGACCTCGGCCAGCTGGAACTGCTCGGTCGACCGGGTGTCGAAGCTCCCCCACGCGACGAGGGCGAGCAGCAGCGTCACGACGGACGCCCCGAGCGCGATCGGCTTCGCGAGCCGTGCCGTGTCCCCGGGCAGGGCGGCCACGACGACCGCGCCGACGAGCGGCACGACCATCATGAGCGTGAGCAGGGGCAGGGAGTTCACTGGATCACCCACAGAGCGCCGAGGACGGTGACGACGCCGGTGAGCATCGTCAGGGCATACGACCGGGCGTAGCCGGTCTGGAGGCGACGCAGCCTCGAGGACAACCCGCCGACGAGGGCGGCCAGGCCGCCCACCGCACCGTCGATCCCCCGCGCGTCGGCGTAGACGAGGCCCCGGGTCAGGTGGATGCCGGGGCGCATGAACAGCCCCTCGTTGACGGCATCCTGGTAGAGGTCCTGGCGGGCCGCCCGGGTGAGGGCGGAGCCGGCCGGTGCGACCTCGGGGACGAGGTCGCGCACGTACCGGGACCACGCGTAGGCGGCGCCCGCCACGACGAGGAGGAGGGTCAGCGTCATGATGAGCCAGACCGGGATCACCGGGTGCTCCTCGGGGTGCTCACCGACGACGGGTGCGAGCCAGTTCGTGAGGATGCCGGTGGGGCCGAGGATGAGGCCGAGGAAGGCAGACCCGAACGCGAGGACGATCATCGGCACGGTCATCGTGCGGGGCGACTCGTGCGGGTGGGCGTCCTCCTCCCAGCGCTTCTCGCCGTGGAAGGTCATGAAGAACAGGCGGCTCATGTAGAAGGCGGTGATGCCGGCCCCGATGAGCGCGGCCCCGCCGAGGACCCAGGGCTCCCAGCCCTCGCCGACGAAGGCCGACTCGATGATCGAGTCCTTGGACCAGAAGCCCGAGAACGGCGGGACCCCGAGGATCGCGAGCCAGCCGAGGCCGAAGGTCACCCAGGTGATCCTCATGAACATGGCAAGGCCGCCGAAGCGCCGCATGTTGACCTCGTCGTTCATGCCGTGCATGACCGACCCGGCTCCGAGGAACATCCCGGCCTTGAAGAAGCCGTGGGTGAGGAGGTGGAAGATCGCGAACGCGTAGCCCACCGGGCCGAGCCCCGCCGCGAGCATCATGTAGCCGATCTGGCTCATCGTCGAGGCCGCGAGGGCCTTCTTGATGTCGTCCTTCGCGCAGCCGACGATCGCCCCGAAGACCAGCGTGATCGCACCCACGAGCGCGACGGCGAGCCTGGCGTCGGGCGCCCCGTCGTAGATCGCGCTCGAGCGCACGACGAGGTAGACGCCGGCCGTGACCATCGTCGCCGCGTGGATGAGGGCGGACACGGGTGTCGGACCGGCCATGGCGTCCCCGAGCCAGGACTGGAGGGGGAACTGCGCGGACTTCCCGCAGGCACCGACGAGAAGGAGGAGCCCCATCGCGGTGAGCGCGGTCTGGCTCGCCGTCGGCGCACCCGCGAACACCGTCGCGAAGTCGACGCTCCCGAAGGTCACGAACATGAAGAGGATCGCGATCGTCAGGCCGAGGTCACCGACGCGGTTGACGAAGAAGGCCTTGTTGGCGGCGGTCGCGTAGGCCGGGTTCCAGTTCCAGAACCCGATGAGCAGGTAGGACGCCAGGCCGACGCCCTCCCAGCCGACGAAGAGGAGCAGGTAGGAGTCGGCGAGCACGAGCAGGAGCATCGACGCGACGAAGAAGTTGAGGTAGGCGAAGAAGCGCCGCTTGTCGGGGTCGTGCTCCATGTACCCGATCGAGTACACGTGGATGAGCGACCCGACGAACGTGATGAGCATGACGAAGCTCATCGAGAGCGGGTCGACGAGCAGCCCGACGTCGAGCTGGAACGCCCCCGCGGGGATCCAGTCCCACAGGGTGAGGTGCTGTGCCCGCTCGTCGGAGGCCAGCCCCATGAGCTGGACGAGGATGACGAGGCCGACGACGAAGGAGCCCCAGGACAGTCCCGTGGCGAGCAGTGGCCCGAACCGGTCGGTGCGTCGCCCGCCGAGCAGGAGGAGGGCGGCACCGAGCAGGGGCAGCGCGATGAGCAGCCACGCGACCGCGGAGGCTCCGCTCGCGTCGGCCGCCGCCAACCCGCCGCCCTCGGTGAGAAGTGAGGTCACTGGTGCTCCTTACAGCTTCAGCAGGTTCGCGTCGTCGACCGAGGCCGACCGGCGGGAACGGAAGATCGCCATGATGATCGCGAGGCCGACGACGACCTCCGCCGCCGCGACGACCATGACGAAGAGGGCGAGGACCTGGCCGTCGAGGGTGCCGTGCATCCGGGCGAAGGTGACGAACACGAGGTTCGTGGAGTTGAGCATGAGCTCGACGCCCATGAACACGATGATCGCGTTGCGCCGGGTCAGGACGGTCGCGCCGCCGATGACGAACAGGATCGTCGCGAGGTAGACGTAGTTGACGAGGCTCATCGCTCGCTCCCCTCCGCCACGTCTCGGCGGATCTCGTCGCGGATCTCACGGTGCACCTCGGGCGAGATGTTCTGGTCGCGGGCGGTGAGCACGCGCGACACCGAGAGGTCGGACGGGGTGCCGTCGGGGAGCAGCGCCGGCGTGTCGACGGCGTTGTGCCGCGCGTAGACGCCCGGGGCCGGGAGCCCAGCGAGGTGCTCGCCCTCCCGGAAGCGGCGCCTGCTCCACTCGCGCTGGTTCGGGCCCTTGCCGAGCCGCTCGCGGTGCGCGAGGACCATGGCGCCGAGGGCCGCGGTGATGAGCAGGGCGCTCGTCATCTCGAACACCCACACGTAGCGGCCGAAGATGAGCTGCGCGACGCCCGAGACGTTCCCGGTCTGGGCGTTGACCGCGGCCACCCCGACGGACTCGCCCCACGTCACCTGCCCGATCGCCGTCACGAGGATGCCGCCCAGCCCGACGCAGAGGATCGCGGTGACCCAGCGCTGACCGGCCAGCGTCTCGACGAGGCTGTCCGAGCTGTCGACCCCGATGAGCATGATGACGAAGAGGAAGAGCATCATGACGGCGCCGGTGTAGACGAAGATCTGGATGACCCCGAGGAAGTCGGCGTCCTGCGCGACGTAGAAGACGCCGAGGATGATCATCGTCAGCGCCATGCCCAGGGCCGCGTGGACGGCCTTCTTCGCGAACACCAGGCCGAGAGCCCCGATCACCGCCAACGGACCGAGCACCCAGAACAGCACCTCCTCGCCCGTGCCGGTCACGAGGTCACCTCCGCGTCGTCGGTCGTGTGGGTGTGCTCCTCGACGTACGCGCGCTGGGCGTCGGTCGCCGTGGAGACCTTCCCGAGGTAGTAGTCGCGCTCCTCCATGCCGTCGGCCATCGGGAACGGCGGGGGCAGCATGCCCTGCTGGAGCGGGGCGAGGAGCTGCTCCTTGGTGTAGATGAGGTCGGCACGGTTGTTGTCGGCCAGCTCGTAGAAGTTCGTCATCGTCAGCGCCCGGGTCGGGCACGCCTCGATGCACAGCCCGCAGAAGATGCAGCGCAGGTAGTTGATCTGGTAGACGCGCCCGTAGCGCTCACCCGGGCTGAACCGGCCCGCGCCACCCTCGGTGTCGTCGTTGTCCGCGCCCTCGACGAGGATCGCGTCGGCCGGGCACGCCCAGGCGCACAGCTCGCAGCCCACGCACTTCTCGAGCCCGTCCGGATGCCGGTTCAGCTGGTGCCGCCCGTGGAAGCGGGGCTGGGTCGGGCGCTTCTCCTCGGGGTACTCCTCCGTGGCGACCTTGCGGAACATCGTGGAGAAGGTGACCCCGAACCCCCCGACGGGGGCGAACAGGTCGGAGAGGAAGCCGGACTTCCTCTGCTCGTCAGCCACGAGTGGCCTCCTTGGTCTCGCTTCCGGGTGTCAGGGCGGGCGCGCTCAGCGAGGGCTCGCGCAGCCGCTGCCCCGGCAGGGGCGGCACGGGGTAGCCCCCGGCATACGGGTCGATCTCGTCCGGCACCGTGGGGTGCGCCGCGGCCTCCTTGGCCTCGGCCCGACGGTCCCACAGCCACCCGCCGACGAGGGCGAGCACCGCGATGACCCCGACGAGGAACAACGAGGTCATCGGGAACCGGCGACCGGCGACGTCGACGCTGCCGCCGAGCCAGCCGTTCTGGCCGGCACGGAAGAAGGCGACGAGCACGACCCAGCTGAGCGTCGCCGGGATGAGGAACTTCCAGCCGAAGCGCATGAACTGGTCGTAGCGCACCCGGGGCAGCGAGCCGCGCAGCCACACGAAGACGAACATGAACGACCACAGCTTGACCGTGAACCAGAGCAGGCCCCACCAGCCCTCGTTGAGCATGCCGTCGTTCACCGCCGCGATGCCGGGGGGTGCCTGCCAGCCGCCGAGGAACATCGTCGTCGCGAGCGCGGCGACCGTGAACATGTTGATGTACTCGCCGAGGAAGAACATCGCGAAGCGCATCGAGCCGTACTCGGTGTGGAAGCCGCCGGTCAGCTCGCCCTCGCCCTCCGCGAGGTCGAAGGGGAGCCGGTTGGTCTCGCCGACCATCGTGATGACGTAGACGAAGAAGCTGAAGAACGCCGGGATGACGAACCACAGGTCGCGCTGGGCGCCGACGATCTGGGACGTCGACATCGACCCGGCGTAGAGGAACACCGCGACGAGCGAGAGGCCCATCGCGATCTCGTAGGAGATCATCTGCGCCGACGAGCGCAGCCCGCCCATGAGCGGGTACGTCGAGCCGGAGGACCAGCCGGCGAGGACGACGCCGTAGATGCCGACGCCCGCGACGGCGAGCACGAGCAGCACCGCGACCGAGGTGTCGGTGAGCTGGAACGGCGTCGTGTGGCCGAACATCGACACCTCGCCCGCGAGCGGGATGATCGAGAACGACACGAAGCACATCGTGGCCGTGATGAGCGGCGCGAGGGTGAAGACGAAGGCGTCCGCGGCCTTGGGCCGGACGTCCTCCTTGAGCATCGACTTCATGCCGTCGGCCAGGGTCTGGAGCAGGCCGAAGGGGCCGTTCCGGTTCGGGCCCGGGCGCTGCTGCATCCGGCCGATGACCCGGCGCTCGAACCAGATGACGAGCAGGGTCGAGACGAGGAGGTAGACGAAGATGAGGAGCGCCTTGACGAGGCTCAGCCACAGCGGGGTGTCGCTGAAGTCGGCCTTGGGGTTGTCCGTGCCCTCCGCGACGAGGGAGACGAGGTCCGGCAGTGCGAGCAGCGTGCTCATGCGGGGTCCTCGCGAAGTATCTGGGGGAGCGCAGCGCGGGTCCCACGCGTCACGTGGGCGGAGGAACTTCGTGGGGTGCAGTTCATGCCTGCCCCTCCTTCGTGACGGACACGAGGGCTCCGGGCGCCCCCGCGAGGACGCTCCGCAGGTCGGAGCCCGTGGAGTTGGTGGGGAGCCAGACGACGTGGTCGGCCATCTCGGACACGAGGACGGGAGCCGTCACGACGGCGTCACCGATCCGGATCGTGAGTCGCTCGCCGTCGGCCACGCCGAGCCCGTCGGCGGTCGCTGCGGACACCCGGGCCAGTGGTTTCGGCGCCGTCCCGGCGAGGAACGGCTCGCCGTCCTGGAGTGACCCGCGGTCGAGGAGGTGGCGCCACGTGGCGAGGACGAGCGTCCCCGGCTCGACGGTGGGCACGTCGCCGGGCTCGACACTGGGTGCCGCGGGACGCGCTCCCTGCCAGGGGCCGAGCGACTCCATCTCCGAGCGGACCTCGCGCAGGGTGCGGGTGCCGAGGAACTCGCCCATCTCGTCGGCGAGCATGTCGAGCGCGCGGTAGTCGCTGACGTGGCCGGAGTCGAGCGCGGCCTCGAAGCGGCGCACGCGTCCCTCCCAGTCGACGAACGTCCCGCCCTTCTCGGCGTGGGCCGCCACGGGCAGCACGACGTCGGCGACCGCCGTCACGGCGGACTGACGGATCTCGAGGGAGACGACGAAGGGCCTCGTCAGGGCCTCGGCAGCGCCGACGACCCCGAGGTCGGCCGGGTCGATGCCGCCCACGACGAGGGCCTCGATGTCGCCCGAGGCGGCCGCGCCGATGATGCCGGCGGTGTCGCGTCCGGTGGTGTCGGGGAGCGACGGGACGCCCCACGCGGAGGCGACCTCGTCCCGGGCCCCGGCATCCCCGGCGGGGCGGCCACCGGGCAGGAGCGTGGCGAGGGCGCCGGCCTCGAGGGCACCGCGCTCACCGGCCCGGCGGGGCACCCAGGCCAGCCGCGCGCCGGTGGACTCGGCGAGGGCGGCGACCGCGCTCAGCGCGCCGGGCACCATGGCCAGGCGCTCCCCGACGAGGACGACGGCGCCGTCACGCAGCGCGCGTCCCGCGGCCTCGACGACCTCCGTGCCGGACCCCTCCGCGAGGGCGCGCAGGACCTCCGGCTCGGTGCCGGGGGCCGTGGGGATCAGGGTGCCGCCCACCTTGGCGAGGCCGCGCGTCGCGACCGGCGCGACGGCATACACGGCCGTCCTCCGCGTGCGGAAGGCCTTGCGCAGGCGGAGGAAGACCATCGGGCTCTCGTCCTCGGGCTCGAGCCCGACGAGGAGCACGCTCGGGGCGGTCTCGAGGTCGGCGTAGGTCACCGCGCCGCCCTCGGGGGCGGTGGCGACCACGGCGGAGGCGAGGAACTCGGCCTCCTCGGCGGAGTGCGGCCGGGCCCGGAAGTCGACGTCGTTGGTGCCGAGGACCGTGCGGGCGAACTTGCCGTAGGCGTAGGCGTCCTCGGCGCTGACGCGCCCGCCGACGAGCACGCCGGCCGAGCTGGCGGCGCGCAGGCCGGCTGCCGCGGTGGCGAGCGCCTCGCGCCACGACGCGACGCGGAGCTCGCCGTCGTCGCCCCGCACGAGGGGGAGGTCGAGGCGGTCGCCGACCGAGGTGTAGGCGAAGGCCCAGCGGCCCTTGTCGCAGTTCCACTCCTCGTTGACGTCCGGGTCGTTCCACGCCATCCGGCGCAGGACGGTGCCGCGGCGGTGGTCGGTGCGCTGGGCGCAGCCGCTCGCGCAGTGCTCGCACACGCTGGGGGTGGACACGAGGTCGAACGGGCGTGACCGGAAGCGGTAGGCGGCACCGGTCAGTGCGCCGACGGGGCAGATCTGGACGGTGTTGCCCGAGAAGTAGCTCTCGAACGGCTTCTCCTCGTAGATGCCGACCTGCTGGAGGGCGCCGCGCTCGACGAGGGCGATGAAGGGGTCGCCGGCGATCTGCTCCGAGAAGCGGGTGCAGCGCGCGCAGAGGACGCAGCGCTCCCGGTCGAGGAGCACCTGGGAGGAGATGTTGATCGGCTTGGGGTAGGTGCGCTTGACGTCCTCGAAGCGGGAGGTCGAACGGCCGTTGCTCATCGCCTGGTTCTGGAGGGGGCACTCCCCGCCCTTGTCGCAGACCGGGCAGTCGAGCGGGTGGTTGATGAGGAGGAGCTCCATGACGCCCTGCTGGGCCTTGGCGGCACCCTCGGACGTGTACTGGGTCTTGACGACCATGCCCGGTGCGACGGTCATCGTGCAGGACGCCTGCGGCTTCATCCGACCGGGAGGGCCCTGCATCTGCCGCGGGTCGCCCGGGATGCCGTCGGGGCCGGGCGGGCCCGGCATCCAGACCTCGACGAGGCACTGGCGGCACGCGCCGACCGGGTCGAGGCCCGGGTGGTCGCAGAACCGCGGGATCTCGATGCCGACCTCCTCGGCGGCGCGGATGATGAGGGTCCCCTTGGGGACCGACACGTCCACGCCGTCGATCTCCAGCGTGACGAGGTCGGCCGGGGCGGGCGCGGCCGTGCTGGGCGCGCCCGCGGCGGGCGCCGAGGTCTTCTCGGGCGTGGTCGTCATGCGGACACGCTTTCCTTCTCGGTCTTGGCGAACAGCGTCGACGCCCTCGGGTCGAACGGGCAGCTGCCGTGCGTGAGGTGCGCGATGTACTCGTCGCGGAAGTACTGGATGGAGCTCGTGATCGGGCTCGTGGCGCCGTCACCCAGGGCGCAGAAGCTCCGCCCGAGGATGTTGTCGCAGATGTCGAGGAGCTTGTCGAGGTCCTCCTCGCTCCCCTCCCCCTGCTCGAGCCGGCCGAGGATCTGCTTGAGCCACCACGTGCCCTCTCGGCACGGGGTGCACTTGCCGCAGGACTCGTGCTTGTAGAAGTCGGTCCAGCGGTCGACGGCGCGCACGACGCAGACCGTCTCGTCGAAGATCTGCAGCGCGCGGGTGCCGAGCATCGAGCCCGCCGCGCCGACCGACTCGAAGTCGAGGGGCACGTCGAGGTGCTGGTCGGTGAACAGCGGGGTCGAGCTGCCGCCCGGGGTCCAGAACTTCAGGGCCTTGTCGGGGTCCCGCATCCCGCCGGCCATGTCGAGCAGCTCGCGCAGCGTGATGCCGAGCGGCGCCTCGAACTGCCCGGGGTTCTTGACGTGACCGGACAGGCTGAAGATGCCGAAGCCGGTCGACTTCTCGGTGCCCATGCCGGTGAACCAGTCGACGCCCTCGAGGATGATGCCGGGCACCGACGCGATGGACTCGACGTTGTTGACCGACGTCGGCCTGGCGTAGAGCCCCGCGACGCCCGGGAACGGCGGCTTGCTCCGCGGCTGGCCACGACGACCCTCGAGGCTGTCGAGGAGGGCGGTCTCCTCGCCGCAGATGTAGGCGCCGGCCCCCGCGTGCACGGTGATGTGGAGGTTGGCCCCGGTGCCGTGGACGTCGTCGCCGAGGTGGCCCGCGGCATACGCCTCCTCGACCGCGCGCAGCAGCCGCCGGTAGACGTGGACGACCTCACCGCGCAGGTAGATGAAGGCGTGGTCGCAGCCGATCGCGAACGAGCTGATGGCCACGCCCTCGATGAGCACGTGCGGGTTGGCCATCATGAGCGGCACGTCCTTGCACGTGCCCGGCTCGGACTCGTCGGCGTTGACGACGAGGTAGCGGGGGCCGCCGTCGGGCGGGGCCATGAACGACCACTTCATGCCGGTCGGGAAGCCGGCCCCGCCGCGACCGCGGAGCGAGGAGTCCTTGACGGCCTGGATGATCGCCGCGGGCTCCATGCCGAGCGCCTTCTCGAGGGCCCGGTAGCCGCCGTGGCGGGCGTAGGTGTCGAGGGTCCAGGACTGCGGGTCGTCCCAGAAGGCGCTGAGGATCGGCGTGAGCGTCGTCGCCATCACGAGCCCTCCTTGTCGGTCGTGCCGGTGGAGCCGGGGGAGCCGTTCGTGCCGGTGGTGCGGGTGGAGGTCTCCTCCTCGGCCGGGGCGTCGTCGGCCTCGTCGCGGTCGGCGGCAGGCTCGGCCTTGACCGCCTTCGCGTCGTCGCTGGCGGGGGTGACCTCGGTGCTGCCCGGCTTCGCCGCGCCCTCGCCGGGTGCCGTGGACGCCGCCGCGCGGCCGCCGTCGGAAGCCGCCCGGCCGCCTCCGTCGGATGCCGTCGGGCCGCCTGCCGAGGACTCGCCCTCCGGTGCGGTCCACCCCTGCTCGCGGGCCAGTCGCAGGCCGACGAGGGATGCCGGACCCGCACCGACGCCCTCGTCGGCACGGCCGTCGGGGAACCCGGCGAGCACCCGGCTGACCTCCTTGAACGTGCACACGCGGCTGGGGCCGCGGGTGGGGCGCACCTCGGCTCCCGAGCGCAGGTCGTCGACGAGCTGCACGGTCGACTCCGGGGTCTGGTTGTCGAAGAACTCCCAGTTGGCCATCACGACCGGCGCGTAGTCGCACGCGGCGTTGCACTCGACCCGCTCGAGGGTGATCCGGCCGTCCTCCGTGGTCTCGTCGTGGCCGACGCCGAGGTGGTCGGACACGGCATCCCAGATCTCGTCGCCACCCATGACCGCGCAGAGCGTGTTGGTGCAGACGCCCACGGTGTACTCGCCGTTGGGGTGGCGCTTGTACTGGGTGTAGAACGTCGCCACGCCCGAGACCTCGGCCGTCGTGAGCCCGAGCAGCTCGGCGCACAGGTCGATGCCGCGGCCCGTGACGTAGCCGTCGACGGACTGCACGAGGTGGAGCAGCGGCAGGAGGGCCGAGCGCTGCTGCGGGTAGCGGGCGATCACCTCCGCGGCGTCGGCACGGAACTGCGCCTCGACGTCCGCGGGGTAGGGCTCCTTGGACTCACCGCTCACCGTGAGGTGCCCGGAAGCGGTCTGGAGGCCGAAGTCGTGGGCCATCAGCGGTCGACACCTCCCATGACGGGGTCGATGGAGGCCACCGCGACGATGACGTCGGCGACCTGGCCGCCCTCGCACATCGCGGCCACGGCCTGGAGGTTGTTGAAGCTCGGGTCACGGAAGTGCGCCCGGTAGGGCCGGGTGCTCCCGTCGGAGACGAGGTGGCAGCCGAGCTCGCCCTTGGCGGACTCCACCGCGACGTACGCCTGGCCCGGCGGGACCCGGAAGCCCTCGGTGACGAGCTTGAAGTGGTGGATCAGGGCCTCCATCGAGGTGCCCATGATCTCGCGGATGTGGTCGAGGCTGTTGCCCATGCCGTCGCCGCCGATGGCGAGCTGCGCAGGCCAGGCGATCTTCTTGTCCTCCACCATGACCGGCTGCCCCTCGGTGCGCTGGAGCCGGTCGAGGGTCTGCTCGACGATCCGCAGCGACTGGTACATCTCGTCGATGCGGATGCGGAGCCGGTCGTAGGCGTCGGCCCCGGTGCGCGTGACGACGTCGAAGTCGTAGGTCTCGTAGCCGCAGTAGGGCGCCGACTTGCGCAGGTCGTGGGGCAGCCCGGTCGCGCGGAGCACCGGTCCGGTCATGCCCAGGGCCATGCACCCGGTGAGGTCGAGGTAGCCGATGCCGACCGTGCGTCCCTTGAGGAGGGGGTTCTCGTTGAGCAGCAGCTCGAGCTCGTGGATCCCCCTGCGCAGCTCCTCGACCACCTCGCGGACCATGTCGACCGCGCCGTGCGGCACGTCCTGGGCGACCCCTCCGGGGCGGATGTAGGAGTTGTTCATCCGCAGGCCGGTGATCGCCTCGAACACCCGCAGGATGCGCTCCCGCTCGCGGAACCCGACCGTCATCACCGTCGTGGCGCCCATCTCCATGCCGCCGGTGCCGATGCACACGAGGTGGGAGTTGATGCGGGTGAGCTCCATCATGAGCACGCGGATGATCGTGGCGCGCTCGGGGACGAGGTCGGTGACGCCGAGCAGCTTCTCGACGGCGAGGCAGTAGGCCGTCTCCTGGAACATCGGCGTGAGGTAGTCCATCCGGGTGCAGAACGTCACGCCCTGCACCCAGGTGCGGAACTCCATGTTCTTCTCGATGCCGGTGTGGAGGTAGCCGATGCCGGCGCGCGCCTCGGTGACCGTCTCGCCGTCGAGCTCGAGGATGAGGCGGAGCACGCCGTGGGTCGACGGGTGCTGGGGGCCCATGTTGACGACGATCCGCTCCTCGTGGAGCGCGGTGGCCTCGTCGACGAGGTCGTTCCAGTCGCCGCCGGAGACGGTGAAGACCGGCACGCCCTCGACACCCTCGTCGACCGAGGCGCCGTAGGCGTCGATCGGGGACTGGGCGCCCTCGGGGAGGTCCTCGGGGTCGACGGCCTCGAAGAGGTGGGAGTCCTGGTCCTGGGTCGTCATCAGCTGTACGCCCTCCGCTGGTCGGGCGGCGGGACGGTGCCGCCCTTGTACTCGACGGGGATGCCGCCGAGGGGGTAGTCCTTGCGCTGGGGGTGGCCCGGCCAGTCGTCGGGCATGAGGATGCGGGTCAGTGCCGGGTGGCCGTCGAACACGATCCCGAACATGTCCCAGGTCTCGCGCTCGTGCCAGTCGACACCCGGGTAGACCGACACGATCGACGGGATGTGGGGGTCGTCGTCGGGCGCGGTGACCTCGAGGCGGACGCGCCGGCTGCCGTGCGTGATGGAGAGCAGGTGGTAGACGGCGTGCAGCTCGCGGCCCTGCTCCTCGGGGAAGTGCACGCCGGACACTCCGAGGCACATCTCGAACCGCAGCCCGGGGACGTCGCGCAGGGCCCGCGCGACCGCGGGCAGGTGCTCTCGACGCACGAAGATCGTCAGCTCACCGCGGTCGACCACGACCCGCTCCACGGCGTCGTCGTATGCCGGGGAGCCCGCCTCCGTGAGCGCCTCACCGAGGCCGTCGGCGAGCTCGTCGTAGTAGGAGCCGTAGGGGCGGGGGCTCGCGCCGGGGAACAGCACCGGCTGGACGATCCCGCCGTAGCCCGACGTGTCCTGGCTCGGGGCACCGAACATGCCGCGGCGCTCGGCGACCTGCACGGGCTCGAGGTCGTCGGAGGTCAGCTCGCGCCACGTCGCGACGTTGGCGCTGTGGGCCGGCTTGAGCGAGTCGGGGTCGTCGTCGGTGCGGGTCTCCGGCGAGTCGATCTCCTTGTCGGGGATGGCCTGCACCGGGGCGTCGTCGCTGGTCGTCTCGTCGCTCATCCGAGGAGGTTCTTCCCGGTCGGGGCCGCGAGGTGGGCGAGGTGGTCGTGGGTGGGGGCCATGAGCGAGGTGGGGGTCGCCGCGAGCGCGGCCTCCTCGGCCGCCCGGGCGGCGGCGACCCGGTTGACACCGAGCTTGCTGCCCTGGATCTGGTGGTGCAGCTCGATGATCGCGTTGAGGAGCATCTCGGGTCGCGGCGGGCAGCCGGGGAGGTAGATGTCGACCGGGATGATGTGGTCGACGCCCTGGACGATCGCGTAGTTGTTGAACATCCCGCCCGAGCTCGCGCACACCCCCATCGAGATGACCCACTTGGGGTTGGGCATCTGGTCGTAGACCTGGCGCACGACGGGGGCCATCTTCTGCGAAACGCGGCCGGCGACGATCATGAGGTCGGCCTGGCGGGGCGTCGCCGAGAAGCGCTCCATGCCGAAGCGCGCGATGTCGTAGTCGGGCGTGCCCACGGCCATCATCTCGATGGCGCAGCACGCGAGGCCGAAGGTCGCGGGCCAGATCGAGGCCTTGCGCATGTAGCCGACGACGTTCTCGAGCGTCGTGAGGACGAACCCCGCGGGCAGCTTCTCCTCGATTCCCATCACGCCTCCTTGGCGACAGCGGGTGGTGCGGATGCGGGCCCGAGGTGCGCGGCCGGCATACGGGTCGTGGTCGTCAGTCCCACTCCAGGCCCCCGCGCTTCCACACGTACGCGTAGGCGACGAACACGGTGACGATGAACAGGACCATCTCGACGAGGGCGAACAGCCCGAGCTGGTCGAAGGCGACGGCGAAGGGGTAGAGGAACACCGACTCGATGTCGAAGATGATGAAGAGCATCGCGGTGAGGAAGTACTTGACCGGGACCCGCCCGCCACCCTGCGCGCGCGGCGTCGGCTGGATGCCGCACTCGTAGGCCTCGAGCTTGGCGCGGTTGTAGCGCTTGGGACCGACGACGAGGCTCGTCCCCACCGACAGGGCCGCGAAACCGAAGCCCAGGCCGAGCAGGATGAGAAGCGGGACGTAGGGGTCGCTCATCGCAGGACAACTCCCCTTTCGGTGCTCGTGTGCGTCGTGTGGGCACAGGCCGCCAGGGCCACGCGCGGCGTCCCGGCCATCCTAGGGGGATGGACGTGTGCAGCACCCACCCCAGTCGTCGCCCTCCTCATGCGTCCGGTGCCACCCTCGCCATGGCGTTGATGATGCGGTCGCTCGCGGTGCGCCCACCGGGGTCCGGGAGGTTGGCCATGAGCTTGAGGAGGAACCGCATCAGCGTCGTCCGCGGCAGGCCGTACTTCGTCGCGAGGCGCATGACCTCGGGGTTGCCGATGGCGTGCGCGAACCACCGGCCGAGGGTGAAGTAGCCGCCCAGCTCGTCCTTCATGACCTTCGGGTATGCCGCGAGGACGCGCTCCCGCTCGGCGTCGCTGCCCCGGGCGAGCGCCTGGGCCACGAGCTCGGCGCCGACGCGAGCAGCCTCGAGCGCGTAGTCGATGCCCTCGCCGTTGAACGGGTTGACCATGCCGCCCGAGTCGCCGACGAGGAGGAGGCCGTCGGCATACAGGGGCTGGCGGTTGAAGCCCATGGGGAGAGCGGCCCCGCGGATCGGCCCGGCGGACTCGTCGTGGGCGAGGTGCCAGTCGGCGTCGATGTCCTCGACCCACCGCCGCATGACGTCCTTGTAGTCGGTCTTCTGGAAGGCCGACGTCGTGTCGAGGGTGCCGAGGCCGACGTTGGTGCGGCCGTCCTCGAGGGGGAACAGCCAGCCGTAGCCGGGCATGAGGATGCGGTTGCCGTCGTCGTCTCGGGTCCACAGCTCGAGGTGGGACTCGAGGTAGTCGTCGGCGCGGGGCGTCTTGTAGTACGCGCGCACCGCGACACCCATGACCCGGTCCTCGCGCTTCTCGCGACCGACCGCGGTGGCGAGGCGCGACGAGACGCCGTCGGAGGCGATGACGACCGGGGCGCGGTAGGTGACCGTCTCCCCCGTGGCGCGACCTCGGTCGTCGAGCCGCTTCGCGGTGACGCCGGCGACGCGGCCCGAGGAGTCGTGCACGGGCGCCGTGACGCTCGTGCGCTCGTGGAGGAGGGCGCCCCGGTGCTCGGCGTGCCGGGCGAGCGCCTCGTCGAGCTGGGCCCGGGTGCGCACCATGCCGTACGAGGGGAAGGTCTCGGTCTGCGGCCAGTCGAGCTGGAGGGTGTGCCCGCCGCCCTTGATGCGCAGGCCCCTGGTGCGCTGCCAGCCGGTCGTGTCGACGCCCAGGGAGATGAGCTCCTTGGTGGCGCGGGGGGTCAGGCCGTCACCGCAGATCTTGTCGCGCGGGAAGGCCGCCTTCTCGAGGAGGACGACGTCGAGGCCGTGGTCGGCGAGGTAGGCCGCCGTCGCGCTGCCGCCCGGGCCGGCACCGACGACGACGACGTCGGCGCGCTCGGTGGAGCTGTCCGGCGCGGGTCGCTCCGCGCCGTGCGTGGTCTCGGTCAACGTCGGTGCCTCGGGGTGCTTGTGAATGTCTTCACGATCGGCGACGAGTCTAGGCCGCCGGTGCGACGGGCCGCACCCAGGGGTTCCTAACCCTCGACGGCCTTCGTGGCGCCCTGGACGGCCTTCGTCGCGCGGTGGAGGGCCACGATGCCGCCCGAGAGGTTGCGCCACTGCACGCCGGTCCAGCCGGCCGCCCCGAGCCGGTGGGCCATCTCCCGCTGCGCCGGCCACGCCTGGATGGACTCGGCGAGGTAGACGTAGGACTCGGGGTTCGAGCTGACCCGCCTGGCCACCGCCGGCAGCGAGCGCATGAGGTACTTGCTGTAGACCGTGCGGAAGGCGGCGTTGGTCGGCTGGCTGAACTCGCAGAGGACGAACCGCCCACCCGGCTTGGTGACGCGGAGGAACTCGCGGAGAGCGGCATCCGGGTCGGAGACGTTGCGGAGGCCGAAGCTCATCGTGACGACGTCGAACGAGCCGTCGGCGAAGGGCAGGCGCATCGCGTCGGCCGCGGTGAACCCGAGGTCGGACCGGCGGCGGTGGCCCACGCGGAGCATCCCCAGCGAGAAGTCGGCGGGCACGACGTCGACGCCCGAGTCGGCGAACGGCTCGCTGCTCGTGCCCGTGCCGGCGGCGATGTCGAGCACGACCTGGCCCGGCCGCGCCTCGCAGGCGGCGACGACGGCGCGGCGCCAGATGCGGTCCTGCCCCAGCGAGAGCACGTCGTTGGTCACGTCGTACTTGCTCGCGACGTCGTCGAACATCGCCGCGACGTCGCGAGGGTCCTTGTCGAGGGAGGCACGGCTCATGCGCGCCATCATCGCACCGGGCGGCGGACGGGCTCACACGCCGTCGTCGTATCCTCCTGTGCGATGACCTCGCTGCCCGCGGGTGACCGGCCGATCGCGTCGATCGGGTCGCCGGCCGCCCCTCTCGTCTCCCGCACCGTGCCGCTCGACCCGCGGCTCGGTGCCCGGCTGCTCTCCCTCGTCCCGCGCGCGGGGGCGCGCGAGGCGTGCTCGTGGGTGCGCCGGGGCGAGGGCCTCGTCGGGTGGGGGCGCGCGGCGAGCCGCGCGGCATCCGGCCCCGGCCGGATGGCCGAGCTGGAGTCGTGGTGGTCGCGGCTCGTCGGCAGCGCCGTCGTGCGCGACGAGGTCGACCGCCCCGGCACCGGGCCGGTCGCCTTCGGGTCGATGTCGTATGCCGCGGACTCCCCCGAGGGCTCGACGCTCGTCGTGCCCGAGGTCGTCGTCGGCTGCCGCGGCGGCGTGGCGTGGCTGACCACGGTCGGCGTCGAGCCGGCGCCGTCGGTGGCCGCCGTCCCGAGGGCACCCGTGGTGGCGGCCCAGGACCCGCCCGACGCACCGAGCGACGTGGCGTTCGCCGACGGCGCGCTCTCGCCGGCCGAGTGGGCCGGGACGGTGGCCGAGGCTGTCGCCCGGATCTCCGCCGGCCTCCTCGACAAGGTCGTCCTGGCCCGCGACCTCGACGTCACGACGGGTGCCGAGCTCGACGTGCGCTGGCTGCTGCACCGGCTCGCCGAGCACTACGACACGACGTGGGTCTTCGCCGTCGACGGCCTCGTCGGCGCGACGCCCGAGCTGCTCGTGCGACGGGAGAAGGGCCTCGTCACCTCGCGCGTGCTCGCCGGGACGATCCGCCGCACCGGGGACGACGAGCACGACCTCGCGCTCGCGGCCTCCCTCGCCCGGTCGAGCAAGGACCTCGAGGAGCACGAGTACGCCGTGCGCTCGGTCGCCGACGCCCTGGCACCGCACTGCTCGTCGATGAACGTGCCCGAGGCGCCGTTCGTCCTGCACCTCTCCAACGTCATGCACCTCGCGACCGACGTCGCCGGCGTGCTCGTCGACGACGCCTCGTCGCTGACCCTCGCCGAGTCGCTGCACCCGTCGGCCGCGGTCTGCGGGACGCCGACCCTCGCCGCGGACGCCGTCATCGCCGAGCTCGAGCACATGGACCGCGGGCGCTACGCCGGACCCGTCGGGTGGATCGACGCGACCGGCGACGGCGAGTGGGGCATCGCGCTCCGGTGCGGCGCGGTGTCCCGGGAGGACCCCTCGCGCATCCGGCTCTTCGCGGGCTGCGGGATCGTCGCGGGCTCCGACCCTGAGGCCGAGGTCGCGGAGTCGTCGGCCAAGTTCGTGCCGATGCGCGACGCCCTCACCGCGACGCGCTGAGGGCCTCCACCGCCAACTGCCTCAGGTCGGCGTGGGCCTGCCGGTGCGTGGCGCGGTCGACGCGCACCTCGACGACGCGCGTGCCGCGGGGCCGGGCCGCGAGGGCCGCGGCCAGCTCTTCCGGGCTCGCGGCGACGTCGTGGGGGATGCCGTGCGCGCGGCACAGCGCGGCGAGGTCGACACCGGTCGGGGTGCCGAAGACGCGCTCGAAGTCGGCGGCGCGCTCCGGCGCCCCGTGCTCCAGGGTCGTGAAGATGCCGCCGCCGTCGTCGTTGACGACGACGAGGGTGAGGTCGGCCGCCGGCTCGTCGGGGCCCGACAGGAGGCCGTTGGTGTCGTGCAGGAAGGTCAGGTCGCCGAGGAGCGCGTATGCCGGCTGGCCCGGGCGCGCGAGCGCGACGCCGACTGCGGTCGACACGATGCCGTCGATGCCGGCGAGGCCTCGGTTGGCGAGCACCTGCGCGCCGACGCCCCCGGGTGCTGCGAGGTCGAGGTCACGGACGGGGTTCGAGGACCCCACGACGAGAAGGGCGTCGTGAGGCAGGGCGGCTGCCACGACGGACCCGACGGCCAAGCCACTGGGCCATGGGAACGGTTGGGCTGCAACCGCTTTGGCGAGGATGCGACCGGCCTCCTGCCACGCCCCGCTCCACTCGCCGGCTCGTGCGGTCGTCTCGTCGCCTGCGTGGTCAGCGGCGGGGCGGATCACGGCCGGCGGGTGGACCGCGGCGGCCACGTGGGAGGGGTCGGGCCACTGACCGCCCTCTGACACGATGTCGACCCGGAGCTCGGGCCGGCGGAGGAGCGCTCCCACGGCACGGGAGAGGGTGGGTCGCCCGACGACGACGACCCGCTCGGGGGCGTTGGCGTCGAGCCAGTCGGCGGCGGTGAGGAGCAGCGGCCCGTGCGGGAGCGCGGCATCCCGGACCGCCGACGTGCCGAAGGGCTCGGCGACCACCGGGTGTCCGCGTCGGGCGGCCCAGGCGGCGGCCCACTCGGCCGTCGCGGGGTGCCGCGTGTCGCCGACGAGGACGAGGGTCCGCTCGACGTCGTCGAGGCCGGGTCCGGGCAGGGTGTCGGCGGCGACGACGCCGACGCGGATGCCGACGCCCACGTCGACCCCGTGGTCCGGGCCCGTCACCGCGACCCAGGGCTCGCCGCCCTCCCGCCCGTCGAGGCTGTCGGGCCACGCAGGCGCGTCGGGGTCGGGGGCCAGCGGCTCGCGCAGGCCCACGTCGAGGTGCACCGGCCCCGGCACCTCACCCGTCGCACCGGTCGCGGCGGCCACGGCCCGGCAGACGGTGCTGCGCCAGACGGGTGCGAGGCCGGGGCGGGCGACGGGGGCGGGCAGGTCGGCGGCATACCGGGTCGCGGACCCGAAGATGCCCGGCTGCCGTGTGGTCTGGTTCGCGCCGGTGCCCCGAAGCTCGTGCGGGCGGTCGGCGCTGACGACGACGAGCGGCAGCCCGGCATGGTGGGCCTCGAGCACGGCCGGGTGCAGGTTGGCGACGGCGGTGCCCGACGTCGTCACGACCACCACCGGGGTCCCGCCGCCCCTGGAGAGTCCCAGGGCGAGGAAGCCCGCGCTCCGCTCGTCGACGCGCACGTGGAGTCGGAGGCGACCGGCCCGCTCGGCGGCGAGCACGGCATACGCGAGGGGGGCCGACCGTGACCCCGGGCAGAGCACGACCTCGCGGACCCCGGTGCGCACCAGCTCGTCGACGAGGACCGTCGCGAGGGCGAAGGACGGGGTCACGAGGGTGGATTCTGCCACCCCCTCGCGACCTCGAACTCGGACACCGAGCGAACCGGCACCCCGAGGAAGGCCCCCGCCGACGCGTGCCACGCGTCGAGTCCGGGGACGGTCCCCCTCGGCGCCGACTCGGCCACCCCCAAGGTCTGGACGTAGGCCTCGAGCCGGTGGCTCGCGACGTCGACCGGTGCCGGGCCGCGCGGCGCCCGCACCGTGACCCACGAGGAGCTCGCCGGGTTGGGGGTGAGGTCGAGGCGCGGCACGGGGTCGTCGGTGTGTTCCACCGAGAGGACCCGCACCGACGCCGGCACGGGGAACAGCGCCACCGGTGAACCCGAGGTGACGACGTGGGTGACGTGGTGACGTGCCCGGAACCCCGCGTCGCTCGCGAGGGCGGCCGCGAGGATGCCGCCCTGGCTGTGCCCGACGAGCAGCACCGGGTCCTCGTGCGAGGACCGCGCCGACCGCGCCCGGGCCGCCTCGAGGGCGGCCAGCACCCCGGCCGCGGCGACGGTGGGCTCCCCCGCCATCGCGCGGACGTCGGTCGTGAGGTCGAAGGGGTTCGGCCCGGCCCGTGGCGCCCATTCCTGGGTCCCCGGCACGACGACCACCCAGGCCGAGCCGCCGCCAGGGCGTGCCGTCTCGAGCACCCGGACGTGCCCGCCGTCGAGGCGCTCCCCCGCCGCGACGAGGTCCTTGGCACCGAGAGCGCGCCCGGCGCCGACCTCGTCGCCCACGAGCACGCCGGTGAGGAGCGGGCCGACGGGCCGCACCACCGGCACCCGTCCGCCGTCGGTGAGCCAGCCGCCACGCGCCGCGACGTCCGCCCCGGCCGCCACCCCGCGAAGCACGGCCGACACAACCTCCTCCACCTCCTCGTAGGCACGTGCCACGACGCGTAGGTGGTGGGCCAGGGCGTCGAGCGCCAGGGCCTCACCCCACAGCCCTCCCGGCCCGACGACCTCGAGGACCGCCGCCTCGGCGTGCAGCCAGACCCGCAGTCGCGCGGCAGCCACCGGCCCCCAGGGGAGCGGGGGTCCGCCCCGGGCCGAGGCCGCGAGCCGGGCCGCCTCGTCGCGGACCTCGTCGGCGAGGTCGCTCACCCGGCCGGCGACCGTCACGAGGGCCTCCGACCGGACGGCGACCCGCGTCACGCCACCCGCCCCTCGCCGGCCTCGACGAGGTCGAGGAGGGCGTCGATCGCGCGACCGGCATCCTCCATCCGCCTCGCGAGGGTCGCCAGGGCGTTGACCCTGGCCGCAACCCGCTCCTGGTACGCGTCGGCGGCTTCCCCCTCCCACCACACGAGGGCGTACCGCCCCAGCGCCGCGCGTCGCTCGTCGACCTGGGCCGCTCCCGTCCGCAGCGCCAGGGCGATGCCTCGCATCGGCTCGTGGAACCCGGTCTCCACATCAGCCCCCCTCTCCGGTCGTGGTGCTGCACCCCCGACTCCACCGTGTCCGGCGGCTGGCGACGAGGGGTCCTGCGAGGCTGTGGACGGGCCCGTTCCGGCGGCCCTGCTGTGGACGGGGCCCGGCATACGCTGGCGGGCATGCCGCACCACGACCTCGTCATCATCGGGAGCGGCTCCGGGAACTCGGTGCTCACGCGCACGCTCGCCGGCCTGGACGTCGCGATCGTCGAGGGTGGCACGTTCGGGGGGACCTGCATCAACGTCGGCTGCATCCCGTCGAAGATGTTCGTGCTGCCGGCCGACCGGGTCGTCGACGCCGCCGACTCGGCGAGGCTGGGGGTGACGTTCGCCGAGCCCGAGGTCGACTGGCCGGCGATCCGCGACCGCGTCTTCGGGCGGGTCGACGGCGTCTCCGCGAGTGGCGAGGCGTACCGCCGGGGGCAGGACTCGGTCACCCTCTACACCGCGCACGCCCGCTTCACGGGCGACCGGCGGCTGACGCTCTCCTCCGGCGAGGAGCTGACCGCCGACCGGGTCGTCGTCGCGTCGGGCAGCCGTCCCGGAGGGCTCCCCGTCGACGGGCTCCGGGAGCCGGACCCCGGACGCGGGCTGCACACGTCCGACACCGTCATGCGGCTGGACGCCCTCCCGCCCCGCATGGCGGTCATCGGCGGCGGCTTCATCGCCTGCGAGATGGCGCACGTGTTCTCCTCCCTCGGCGTCGCCGTGACCCAGGTGCAGCGCAGCCCGACGCTGCTGCGCCGCGAGGAGGTCGAGGTCAGGCTGCGCTACACGGAGGCCGCCCGGCGGAGCTACGACGTGCGCCTCTCGACCACGCCGACGTCCGCGCAGCACGTGAGCGGGGTCTGGCACATCGGTCTCGAGAGTCCTGGCGGGCCCAGCCACGTGGAAGCCGAGACCGTGCTGCTCGCTGTGGGCCGGCATCCCAACACCGACCTCCTCGACCCCGCCGCAGGGGGCCTGGAGTGCCACGAGGACGGCCGGCTCGTCGTCGACGCCGAGCAGCGCACCACGGCACCCGGCGTCTGGGCCCTCGGGGACATCTGCTCCGCGCACCAGCTCAAGCACGTCGCGAACCACGAGGCGCGCCTCGTGGCCCACAACCTCGCGGTCGACCTCGGACGGGTGCCGGGACCGCCGCTCGCCGACGACGGCCGCCCCGTGCCGCACGCCGTCTTCGGGCACCCGCAGGTGGCGGCGTTCGGGCCGACGGCGGAACAGCTCGAGGAGGAGGGGACGGCTTACGTCAGCGCGACCCAGTCGGTCGGCGACGTCGCGTACGGCTGGGCGCTCGAGGACACGACCGGTGTCCTCACCGTGCACGCCGACCTGGCAGGACGGATCCTCGCCGCGCACGCGATCGGCCCCCACGCCTCGACCCTCATCCAGCCGCTCATCCAGGCCGCGACGTTCGGCCAGCACGCCCGTGATGTCGCGCGTGAGCAGTACTGGATCCACCCCGCGCTGGCCGAGGTCGTCGAGAACGCGCTGCTCGGCCTGCCCCTCCCCGGTCCGCGCTAGGCGTCCGCCGGGCGGGTGGGGCTGCGGTCGGTGAGGCAGTAGACACGACCGACGGGGTCACGCATCACGGTCCACTGCTCCCGCCTCCCGACGACGGCGGCGCCCGCCGCGACGTGCCGGGCCAGCGTGGCTCCGCGGTCGACGGTCGCGAGGTCCGCGTGCGCTCGGACCGGTCCCGTCGCCTCACCGAGCCGCTGGAGCAGGATGCGCAGCGGGATGCCGGACGGTCGCCGCAGGAAGGACAGCTCGGGCTCGCCGGTCGCTGCCCACTCCCACCCGGTGAGCTCCCGCCAGAAGGCGACCTCAGCGGCATACGGCTCCTCGGGGATGTCGAGGCAGACCTGGTCGACGAGGTCGGGGACCCCCTCGCGCACCTGGTCCCGGTCGCCGTGCCACGTCGTGAGGCAGAACGTGAACCCTCCGGGAGACCGGAGGACGACGACGCCGTCGTCGATGGTTCCGACGCGGGTGGCCCCGAGGCGCTCGGCGCGCTCCGCAGCCGCCGTCACGTCGTCGACGTCGAGGTCGAGGTGCAGCCGGCTCGGGCCGTCGTCGAGCGCCTGGAGCTTGAGCCAGCTGTCACCGTGCGGTGGGAGCAGGGTCGCGAACTCGTCGTGCTCGCCGCGGGTCGGCGAGAGGCGCCAGCCCGTGACCTCGGACCAGAACCGCCAGGACCGCTCGGCGTCGGCACGTGGGGTGTCGAGGAACATCCAGGCCCAGCGGATCTCGGACATCGCTCCACCTCTCGGACGTGGTCGGCGAGGTCGGCGACCCTACCAACCCGACGACGCCCGCAGCGGCCGCAGTATGGTCCGGGCATGACCGACCGCGGGGTGTCGTGACCGGCGCAGGCGGGCGGCCGGTGCCCGTCCAGGAGCGGGAGATCACCGCTCCCGTGTCGCTCACCCTGCCCGACGGCCGGCTCAACCCCGCAGCGGTCGGGTGGACCCGGACCCCGCTGCTGACCACCGACGGCGTGGGCCGCGGCCGCGTCGGGCGCGGGCGCACCAAGCGCTGGGAGTACTGGGCGGTGACGACGCCCACGCACATCGTCTCCCTCGTCGTCTCCGACATCGACTACGCCGCCGTGCACGGCATCTGGCTCCTCGACCGCCGCACCGACGAGGCCATCGCCCACGACGCCATCGGCGTCCTCGGCCGGAGCGCGACCCTCCCGGGCACGCTCGGCCGGGGACCGGCACGGGGTCGCACGAGGTCGGTGCGGACCGACATCGAGGAGGTCGACGGGGGCACACGGCTGCGGTGCGAGGGCGAACGGGTCCGGGTCGACGTCCTCGCCCGCCGGCCCGAGGGTCACGAGTGCCTCGGGGTCGTGGTGCCGTGGAGCCGGCGCCTGTTCCAGTACACCGTCAAGGACGTCGCGCGACCCGCCGAGGGCACGATCTGGGTCGACGGGCAGGAGCACGACGTCCCCGCCGGGGAGTCGTGGGCGACCCTCGACCACGGGCGCGGGCGGTGGCCGTACTCGGTCCGGTGGAACTGGGGTGCCGGGTCGGGCCGCACCGACGGTCGGGTCGTCGGCATCCAGGTCGGGGGCCGGTGGACCGACGGGACGGGCTCGGTGGAGAACTCGGTGCTCGTCGACGGCCACCTCAGCAAGATCAGCGAGGAGCTCGTCTGGAGCTACGACGCCGGTGACTGGATGGCGCCGTGGCGCGTCCAGGGGGATGCCGTCGAGCTCACCTTCACGCCGTTCCACGTGCGGCGCTCGGTGACGAACCTCCTCGTGTTCTCGTCGAGGACCCACCAGTGCTTCGGGCACTGGGCGGGCAGGGTGCGCGATGACTCCGGGGGGTGGGTCCGCGTGTCCGACGTCGTCGGGTGGGCCGAGGACGTGCACAACCGCTGGTGACGGGCGCCGTCAGGTCACGCACCGCCTCGGCCCGTTCGCGCCCGGTGTTGCCGGAGCGGCGACCCGGTCACGTGCGTCGGTCGGCGAGCCGCCCGATCCGTCCCCGGGTTCGGCTCGCAACCGACCGCGCGCGGTAAGAAGCCGGGCCGTTCGGACGCAAACATCTCAGACACGTCGAGGACCTCAGTGTCGACAGCACGCTCCCCCCGGCAGTCCCACCACGACCCCACACCGGAAGGACCCGTCCGATGGACCGAGCTCCCGCGCTGACCCGCCGATCGCTTCTCGCCCTCGCCCCCACGGCAGCCGTGACCGTCGGACTGGGAGGCCTGCCCGCCGTCGCCAGCACGGACCACCACACGATCCCCACCCCGCGCAACGCGGCCCAGGTCGCGTTCCACGACGCGATGCGCACGCTGTGGGAGGACCACGTGACGTGGACGCGTGCGGCCATCGTCACCTTCGCCGACGGATCGGCGGGATTCCCGGCCACCGCGGCGCGACTGCTGCAGAACCAGGTCGACCTCGGCGATGCGGTCAAGCCCTTCTACGGTGATGCGACCGGTGCGGCGCTGACAGCGCTCTTGCACGATCACATCACCATCGCGGTCGAGATCCTGCAGGCGGCGAAGGCCGGTGACACCGATGCGTTCGCCGAGGCCAACGCCAGGTGGTACGCCAACGCCAACGCCATCGCCGACGTCCTCTCAACGGCCAACCCACGGTTCTGGCCCAAGGACATGATGCGGGCGGACATGAGGGCTCACCTGGACCAGACCTTGACGGAGGCCGCGCACGAGCTGGCCGGTGACTACGCCGCGAGCGTCGCCGACTACGAGGACGTGCACGCCCACATCCTGCTCATGGCGGATGTGCTGAGCTCGGGGATCATCGGGCAGTTCCCATCCCGGTTCCACTGACCGGCCGACGCGACGACCGGCGCGCCAGGTCCAGGTGCTCCGCCGACGCGGCGACCCGAGCCCGCCACCACGCCACGCGCTCCGGCGGGGCGGCGTACCGGTCGAGGAGGTCGGGGTCAGGGGTGACCCGGCCCACCGTGAGGAGGCCCTCGACGGGGACGAGCGGCGTCGCGCAGACGTCACCCTCGAGCAGGGCCACCGTGCCGAGGCCGCACGCGTGGTCGAGCGCGGGGAGTGCGGCCGCGAGCGCGACGCCGGCGGAGATGCCGACGCTCGTGTCGAGCGCGGACGACACGACGGCGGGAAGACCGCATGCGGACACGACCTCGAGGGCCGCCCGCACGCCCCCGAGCGGGGCCACCTTGACGACGACGACGTCTGCGGCCCCGAGGTCGCGCACCCGCAGCGGGTCCCCGGCCTTGCGGATCGACTCGTCCGCCGCGACGAGCACCTCCACGCCGTCGCGGGCGAGGGCGACGCGGAGCTCCCGGAGCTCCTCGACCGTGGCGCACGGCTGCTCGGCGTACTCGAGGCCGTGACGCGCCAACCGGGCGAGAGCGTCGCGGGCATCTCGCACCGACCACCCCCCGTTGGCATCGACGCGCACCCGCCCCGACGTGCCCAGGACGGCACGGACCTCGGCCACGCGTGCGACGTCGTCGCCGAGGGACTGACCGCGCTCGGCCACCTTGACCTTGGCCGTCGTGCACCCCGGGAAGCGGGCGAGCACCTCGCCGACCTGCTCGGGTGGCACCGCGGGAACGGTCGCGTTGACCGGCACGACCTCGCGGACGGGCTCCGGCCACGACTGCCACGCCGACTCGACTGCCGCGGCGAGCCATCGGGACGCCTCCGGCGGGTGGTACTCGAGGAACGGCCCGAACTCTCCCCACCCTGCAGGTCCCTCGACCAGGGCGACCTCCCGCGTCGTCACGCCCCGGAACGGCACGCGCATCGGGATCGTGACCACGCGCAGGGAGGCGAGGAGGTCACCCAGGGGCGGCACCGGCATACGAGCACCGTATGCCGTGGGCCGGCAGAGCCCACGTGACGGGAGTCGACGTCACGGCTCCTCCTCCGGGGTGTGCGCCCGGAGGGCGAGCGCGATGTCCCTCTCCGCTGCCACCCGGCGACGGAACCGGCTGAGCAGCATGTCGGGGGTGCCCAGCGGCACGACGTCCGGCTCGTGGTGCATTGCCCACGAGCTCCAGCCGGGCCTGGCGGCAGGACCACCTCCGGCGGCGTACGCGAACGAGTGGCCCCGGTCCGCGGGCGAGGACCTCAAGCCGCACACGGCCTGGAAGACCGACACCCGCAAGGGGCGCCCGGTGCCGACGAGGTCGTTGCCCTTCGCCACGGCATAGAGCACGGCGCCGGCCGCGATGTCGTCGCGCTCGCTGCGCAGGAGCCCCGGCTCCGCCGCGACGGCCCGGGTGAGCAACAGGCGGGCCGCGGCGAGCCCCTCCTCGCCGAGCAGGGGTGCCGCCCACTGCTCGACGCGCTGCGCGATCCCCTCGACACGACCGCGGAGGTGCTCCGGAACCGACTCCAGGTCGAGCTCGGTGGCGACGAGCGGGTCGAGGTCGAGGGAGCGCAGCGCTGCCTCCCCGCCGACGATCCGGGCCAACCACGCGAGGTGCTGTTCGTGACGTGGTGGTTCGGGGGGTGCCGGTGGCGGCGGCGGTGGCCCCGGCCGGCGGTAGAGCCCGCGCTCCTCCAGGTCGAGCACGGCGTCCTCGAACTCGCTGCCCTGCACCGGCCTCCGGCGGACGGTGAGGACCTGGTCGCCGACGAGCACCACCTGGGTGAGGTCTCCGAGCGATCCCTTCCCCGCCGACGGGAACGGGAACCTGTCGTAGGACCCCGTCGTGTCGTATCGGCCGGGGTCGTCGAAGAGCTCCCTCGGCCTGAACCGCAGCACGTCTCCACCATCCATCTCAAGACCCCCTCCGACGTCGCCCCTGCGGCGACCTCGCAGTCGAGACTCGCACCGGGTGCAGACACGACGGACGGGTTGTCCACAGGCCGGGAGGGCTGGCACCAGAAGCCTTGCATCGTGATGCGTCCCGTGATGCACTGATGCCCATGAGGACCACCGTCACGATCGACGACGACCTGCTGCACGCGGCCAAGGTGCTCGCGGCGAAGGAGGACCGCACCGTGAGCAGTGTGCTGGAACAGGCCCTGCGGGACCTCTTCGAACGGGCTCGACGTGAGGAGGTCGGCCGTCGAGCGACCTTCGACCTTCCCGTCTTCGAGGGCGGGTTCAACGTCGACCCCAACGACAACAGGGCGGTGCGCGAGGCCATGGAGGAGGCGTGATCGTCCCCGACGTCAACGTCGTCATCAACGCGGCCCGCTCCGGAGCCCCCGACCACGACCTCGCCCGACGCACGCTCGTCGACATCCTCACCGGCACCGAGCCCGTCGGCCTGCTCGACGAGACCCTGACGTCGGTGGTGCGCGTCCTCACGAACCCCCGGCTCGGGCCGTCGCAGCCACCGGGCGAGGCCATCGCCTTCTGCGAGAAGGTGCGCGAGGCGCCGTCCGCGCTGCGCCTGACCCCCTCCGACACGGCGTGGGCCCGCTTCACGACATCCGTCCACGACCTCGACCTCCGCGGCAACGACGTGCCCGACGCTTGGCTCGCGGCCGTGGTGTCGACGAGCCGCGCGACCCTCATGACCTTCGACCGGGGCTTCCGCCGGTTCCCCGGCCTGGACGTCGTGGTCCTCGGGGCCGACACATGACCGGCCGGAGCCCGCCGCGCGGCTAGCCTTGCCGCCGTGAGCGCCATTCCCGGAGTCAGCGAGACGTTCGACGCGAGCGCCTGGGGCGAGGTGCCGGGTTTCGAGGACCTCAGGGACGTCACCTACCACCGGGCCGTGGGCGTCGGATGCGTGCGCGTGGCGTTCGACCGCCCCGAGGTGCTCAACGCCTTCCGGCCGCACACGGTCGACGAGCTCTACCGGGTGCTCGACCACGCCCGCCGGACCGCTGACGTCGGTGTCGTCCTGCTCACCGGCAACGGGCCGGGCCCCGACGGCACCGGGAGTGCCGGCAAGCGGGCGTTCTGCACCGGCGGCGACCAGCGCATCCGCGGGCGCTCGGGGTACCAGTACGCCGAGGGCGAGACCGCCGACACGGTCGACGAGCGCCGGGTCAGGGCCGAGGGCGGGCGGCTCCACATCCTCGAGGTGCAGCGCCTCATCCGCACCATGCCCAAGGTCGTCGTGGCCGTCGTCAACGGGTGGGCGGCGGGTGGGGGCCACAGCCTCCACGTCGTCTGCGACCTCACGATCGCGTCCCGCGAGCACGGGCGGTTCAAGCAGACGGATGCCGACGTCGGCAGCTTCGACGGCGGCTACGGCTCGGCCTACCTCGCCAAGATGGTCGGGCAGAAGTTCGCCCGCGAGATCTTCTTCCTGGGTCGCACCTACTCAGCCGACGACATGCACCGGATGGGCGCGGTCAACGTCGTCGCCGAGCACGCCGAGCTCGAGGCCGAGGCGCTGCAGGTCGCGGGCGAGATCATGGGTAAGAGCCCCCAGGCGCAGCGGATGCTCAAGTTCGCCTTCAACCTCCTCGACGACGGGCTCATGGGCCAGCAGGTGTTCGCCGGCGAGGCGACCCGGCTCGCCTACATGACCGACGAGGCCGTCGAGGGACGCGACCAGTTCCTCGAGAAGCGGGACCCCGACTGGTCCCCCTTCCCCTGGTACTTCTGACCCACGTCGAGAGGCAGCCGGATGCCGTCCACCCACCTTCCCGAGCCCGACCTCCGCCACATCGAGCGGTTCTGCACCGCCATGTGGCCGCCCGAGTACTCGGACCAGGCGAGGGCGGAATGCCACGTCCGGGGCAGGAACGTCACCCTGTGCGAGACCCGCCCCCCGTGGGACGGCGTCGGCGAGTGGACCCACATGGGCTTCGCCCAGCTCCGCTTCCGGCCGACACATGGTGACTGGACGCTGCACTGGGCCGACCGCAACTCCCGCTGGCACGAGTACCACGAGGGAAACGTCTTCTCCGGCACCGCCGCCGAGCTGCTGGCCGAGGTCGACGCCGACCCCACCTGCATCTTCAAGGGCTGAGGGGCCGTCGTGCTCCTGTGCCACCACCGACAAGGCAAAGGACTGAACGCCGGCTAGAGCGGCACCTCGTGAGCTGGGCGCGCTGCTGGCGTCGCCCCTGGGCGTCCCGCGGCCGACGGGTCGGCGATGCCTGAGGCGACTCAGCCGGTGATGTCGCCGAAGTCACCGTACGGGGTCTGGCGGAAGGTGCCGTTGGTTGGACTGGTCGCGACGAAGTCCCACCAGACGATCCTGGCGTTGACGATGGGCGAGAAGTACATGCCGAAGGATGGCCCCGATCCCGGGCAGATGCCGTCTGCGCCGCACTGACGGTCGAAGTCGGCGACGTTGCCGCTGAGCGGGTACTGCGGGTTGAACTCGCCGGTCAGACGGGCCAGCCGGAAGCCGTGGAACGTGCCCGTGAGACCCTCGCTGATCGTCCCGGTGCCGCCCGGGCTGGTCCCCGCGAAGCTCGTCCACGTGCCGTCGTACTCGATGCGGAAGCAGTAGTGCTGCTGACCGATCCGCCACACCTGGACGTGCTGGGTGTAGTCGTCGAGAGCCCAGACGTGTCCGTCGCTGGCGACGTCGGCCGCGTTCTTGACGGTCATCGTCACGTCGTACAACGTTGGCCGGTCCCTCGGGCACCGGTCCGGCTCGGCGGGCGGGACCGCCGAAGCGTGGGGGGCGCCGGTGGCCAGCAGTCCGACGCAGAGAGCAAAGGCGATGAGAATCCGGCGCATGGCGCCACCTCCGCATCCTTGAAGGGACAGGCGCCGGGGACTTCTCCTCGACGCGCGCCGCGAGATCGGTCCAATCTAGGGTTCGCCGGCTGCCCTGTCGATCCTCCGAAATGACTACTCGGTGAGCTCGGGGACGCTGGAGCGCGCGGAGGTACTCCACCCCGGGTCCGCCCTCGATGAGCACGGCCCACCACCGCGCGACCAAGCCCTCCCGCGGCGCACCCACCCACGTGTGCGCTCGATCTCGAACCGCAGCCGGTGCTCTCGATCGGCGGGAGACTGGTCGGGAGGACCATGTCACGGATGCCGCTCCTCCTCGAGACGAGGAGTGTGAGCAGTGATGACCGTTCTCGAGCGTGAGTCGACGACCCTGAGCCGCGGGTGGTCGACCCGCACCATCGTCTGGTTCGGCTTCTCCGTCGCCGCGCTGGTCCTCCTCGACGTCCTCGACCTGGCCGCGTGGACCGGGGTGGTGCTCGTCGTGGCCGCCCTGCTCGCGGCCGTTCCCGCCCTGCGACCGGCCACCCGGCATACCGTGGACCGCACCGACCTGCTCGTCGTGGCCCTGCTCTACGTCGGCGTCGTCGCCGCCTTCCGGCTGGCCTTCACCGGCTTCACGACCGACAACGTCCTGGGCCTCTTCCTCAGTTTCGCCACGGGCCTCCTGCTCGGCGTCGTCGTGCCCGTCGTCTACCAGGTGTGGGGCCGGGGGCGGGGTCTGGAGTCGCTCGGCATCGGCGCGCACCGGTGGCGCGGCACCGTCGCGATGGGCCTCGTGCTCGCGGCGACCCAGCTCGTCGTGACGATGGTCGGGTACGCGCTGCCCGAGCCCGAGGACTGGGTGCCGCTGCTCGGCATGTCCCTCGTCGTCGGGCTGTTCGAGGCCGTCTTCTTCCGCGGCTTCGTGCAGGGGCGCCTCGAGGCGAGCCTCGGCCCGGTGCCCGCGGTCGCGGGCGCAGCGGCGCTGTATGCCGTCTACCACGTCGGCTACGGGATGGGTGCCGCCGACATGTGGTTCCTTCTCGGCCTGGGTGTGCTCTACGCCGTGATCTACCGGCTGACGACCAACATCCTCATCGTGTGGCCGCTGCTCACACCCGTCGGGGCGTTCTTCAACAACCTCGAGGGCGGTGAGATCGACCTGCCGTGGGCGTCGCTCATGGGCTTCGCCGACGTCGCGCTCGTCATGGCCGGCGTCGGCTGGCTCGCCCACCGGCACGAGCGGAAGGCACTGGCGGGAGCCACCTGAGGCCCGCGCCTTCACGCACCTGGAGGTGCCGTGGACCCACCGGCGCCCACCCCGACATCGGGACGTGGGAGGGTGAGCCATGGTCACGGCTGACGACGAGCTCGACGCCTTCTGGGACATCGCCCGGGAGCACGCGCACCTCGCCGGAGTGCCCGTCTACATGGGCGCGAACCCGGTGAGAACGCTCCGGCCCCCGGCATGGGCCTTCGGCGCGACCCCCGAACAGTCAGATGAGCTGCTCACCCTTGTCCTCGACGGGGCCAAGACCGCGACCTCGAGTGCGCACGCCGACTACGTCGACGATGGCGAGGATGGCGACGAGCTGCCCGAGCCCGGGATGCTCGGCATCGTCCTCGACGGCGCCGGCCACCCGCGCGCCCTCGTCGTGACGACCGAGGTGCGAGTCGTCCCCTTCGACCAGGTGGACGCCGACCATGCCCGGGACGAGGGGGAGGGCGACGGCAGCCTCGAGCACTGGCGGGCGGTCCACGAGCGCTTCTTCACCGAGCACGCCGATGGTGGCTTCCTGCCGGGTATGCCGGTCGTGCTCGAACGCTTCCGCGTCCTGTACCCGACCACCTGACCCCCAGCTCACGCCGACCGGCCAGCGCGTCGATGGAGACGTCGACGCGCTGGTCCCGGACGGCCGGCTCAGCCACCCTCGACGGTGCTCTTCAGCGCGTCGAGCATCCCCTGCCAGTTCGCGCTGAACTGTTCCGCCTGCTCCTCCGACTCGTTGCCGTCCTGGGTGAGCACCACGGTCGTCGCCTGTCCCTCGGGCGCCAGGTCGTAGGTGACGGTGTGGTAGTTCTCCGGCTCGTCGGCCTGCCCCATGAGGGGGCTGTAGTGCGTCATCGAGAGCCTCGAGGGCTCGTCGGCCACGAGGATCTCGCCCTTGTCCTCGTACGTCCTCCCGTCCATCTCCCCCTGCCAGGTGATCGGGCTTCCGACCTGCCAGTCCGTCGAGACGTGCGTCCCCATCATCCACCGGGTGACCTGCTCCGGGTCCGTCAGTGCCCCCCAGACCTGCTGCGGGCTCGCGTCGATGTCCACCTCTGCTCGTGCCACGTGATCAGCCATGTCCTCCATGTAACACCGGCATCCAGGCGGTGTGGGCTTCCGCACCCTCCGGATCGGACCCGCTCACCTGCACCCTTCTGTACCGTCGGAGGTGCCGGCGGTGCCCACGCCGGGTGACGAGCACGAGGACCCGATGGAGCGGTTGACCCCCCTGTCGGCCGCGTTCCTCCAGGCCGAGGACGAGGACCCGACGACGTCCATGGCGATCGCCTCGGTCGCCGTCTTCGAGGGTCCGGCCCCCACCCAGGCGCAGCTCGTCGCGCACGTCAGGGGTCGGCTGCCACTCGTCCCCCGGTACCGGCAGACGGTGCGCCAGGTCCCGCTCGACCTCGCGGCACCGGTGTGGCTCGACGACCCCGCGACGGACCTCGACTGGCACATCCGGCGCACGGCGCTGCCCTCGCCGGGGTCCGACGCCGAGCTCCACCGGCTCGTGTCGCGCGTCATGTCGCAGCGCCTCGACCGGCGCCGACCGCTGTGGGAGTACTGGGTGGTCGAGGGCCTCCCGGACCGGCGCTGGGCGGTGATCCAGAAGGTGCACCACTGCGTCGTCGACGGCGTCTCGGGCACCGAGCTGTACCACGTGGTCTTCGACAGCACGCCCGAGCCGCGGATGCCGGTGGCCGACGACTGGGTGCCCCGGCCGCACCCGGGCACCGTGTCGCTCACCGCCAGGGCGGCCTGGGACCTCGTCACCGCGCCCCTGGGCGGGCTCCGCGCCGCCGGGTCACAGCTTCGCTCCCCCACGAGCCTGGCTCGCCGCACCGCCGAGGCCGCCCGCGGGGCCCTGGCCCTCGCGGGCACGGTGCTGCCGGCGTCCTCCAGCACGCTCTCCGGCCCGATCGGCGGGCAGCGCCGCTACACGTCGACCGCCGTCGGGTTCGACGAGGTCCGGGCGATCCGTGCGGCCCTGCCCGCCACCGTGAACGACGTCGCGCTGGCCGCCATCACCGGAGGCTTCCGCCACCTGCTCCTCTCGCGCGGCGAGGAGCCCGCACCGCACGCCGTCCGCACCCTCGTCCCGGTCTCGGTGCGCCTCCCGGGCGAGGAGGCGATCCCCGACAACCGGGTCTCGCTCATGCTGCCGTACCTCCCGGTGGACCTCGAGGACCCGGTCGCGCGGCTCGCGACGGTCCGCGAGCGGGTGGCCCGTGCCGCGGCATCCAGGGAGCCCGAGGCCGGCACGACGTTCACGACCGTCGCGGGCTACCAGCCGTTCCTCCCGGTGGCGCTCGGTGTCCGGCTGGCGTTCCACGTGCCCCAGCGACAGCTCGTCACCGTGACGACCAACGTCCCCGGGCCGCGGGAGCCCGTGTACGCCCTCGGACGACGCTGCGAGCGGATCATCCCCTATGTGCCGATCGCCGACCGGGTGCGCATCGGCGTCGCGATCTTCTCGTATGCCGGGCAGCTCGCCTTCGGCATCACCGGCGACCACGACACGGTGCCGGACATCGAGGTGCTGGCGACCGGCATCCGCGAGTCCGCCGCCGAGCTCGTCACGGCCGCGCAGCAGGCCTAGCGCCCGCCGCGGTCCCGCCGACGCACGGCCTCGGCCATGGCCGCGAGCGCCTCGGCGCTCGTGTACTGGGGAGCCCAGCCGAGCTCGCTCGTCGCGCGGCTGGTGTCCATGACCATCGGCGTCCGCACGGGGTGGACCCACTCGGCCAGCGCCGGCACGAGCGGCAGGTGGGCCAGCACCCGCGAGGTGGCGGCGGTCATCCCGCGCGGCACTGGAACCCCTCGCCCGCCCAGGGCGCGCGCGACCTCACCGAACGACACCTCGCCCGCGCCGGCGAGGTTGTAGGCACCGGGCGAGCCGCGGCCGAGGACGGCCGCAGTGACCGCCGAGGCCACGTCGTGGGGGTGGACGAGCTGCACCGGCACCCCTGGGTCCGGCAGGAGGGGTCGCAGCAGGGGCGACACCCGAGCGCCCGCACGCACCACCGCGGACACGGCGGCGCCTGCGCGGTTCCAGGGCATCGAGTCGGCCAGGAGGGTGGCGGTCGGGCCGGCGACGATGCAGGGGCGCAGCACGTAGACGTCCACGTCCGACCCCGCCGTGACCTCCCGCAGCACCGCCTCGCACTCGGCCTTCTGCCGGGAGTAGTAGTGCTCGGGCGAGCCACGCGCCGGCACGTCCTCCGTGAGCGGCGTGGGGTTGTCGGGGTGGTAGCCGTAGGCCGCGAGTGACGAGGCGTAGACGAGCCGCCGCGGCCGGGACGCCTCGACCGTCGCCTCGAAGACGTTCGTCGCGCCGGCCAGGTTGGTCCGCCCCGTCTGGGCGTGCGAGCCCATGATGAGGAAGGCCAGGTGCACGACGACGTCGGCCTCGGCCACCAGGAGCCCGACTGCGTCACGGTCGAGGATGTCGCCCTGGCGGTAGGCGGTCTTCGTCCAGCCGCGCACGCTGGGGTCGAACGGCCGTCGCGCCATCCCGAGGACGCGCTCGACACCCGGCTCGTGCTCCAGCGCCGCGACCACGGAGGTGCCGATCTCACCCGTCGGCCCGGTGACGGCGACGGTGAGACCCACGTCGCGAACACGGCCCTTCGACCCACCGCGTGCCCGCGCCACCTCGTCAGGGTACCGATCGGTGCACGGCATACGCTCGAGCCGTGAGCCGTCGCCGACGCGGGCCCGGATGGGTGCCGAACCAGCACGGCGCCTGGGCCATGCTGGCCACCCCGCTGCTCGTCGGCATCCTCGCGAGCTCGCTGCAGTGGGTGCACCTGCCGCTCGCCGCGTTCTGGTTCGCGGGCTACTTCGCGTTCTACGCCACGGGGCTGTGGCTCAAGTCGGGCCGACGGGCCCGCTACCTCCCGCCGGTGCGCACGTATGCCGTGGTGTCGGCGGTGCTCGGCGCGCTGACCCTCGCGCTCGACCCGGGGCTGCTCGTGTGGGCGCCCCTCTTCGTCGTGCCGCTGGGCGTGGGTCTCTACGCGAGCGCGCGCCGTGACGAGAGAAGCCTGTGGAGCGGGGTCGCGACGAGCGCGGGCTCCTCGCTCATGACCCTCGTGGCCTACGACGCGGGTGGCGGAACCGACCGGGCCCGGGCGTGGACGCTCACCGGGGTGCTCGCGGCATACCTCGTCGGCACGGTCCTCTACGTCAAGACGATGATCCGCGAGCGGGACGACGAGGCCCACCACTGGCTGTCGTCGTTGGGCCACGGCGTCGCGACCCTCGCGATGATCCCGGTCGACGCGTGGCTCGTCATGGTGTTCGCGCTGCTGACGATCCGGGCCGCGGTGCTGCCCGCGTTCCGGGTCTCGCCCAAGGCCGTCGGGATCGGGGAGATCGTCGCCACCGTGGTCGTCGGGGTGACGGCGCTGCTCGTGACCTGAGCCGGGTCAGCCGGGGCCGGGTCAGGCGGAGCGGGTCAGCCCGAGCCGGTCAGCCCGAGCCGGTCAGCCCGAGCCGCCGATGTCGACGGCATACGCCTCGTAGACGAGGTCGGACCCGCGCTGGCGGTGCCGGGCGAGCCGGTCGAGCAGGCGCGTGACGGCCTCGCGGTGGGCGGCGACGTCCTCGGGCTCGTGCAGCCCCTCGTCGCGCTCGTCGAGCAGCCGGTGCACCTCGGCGAGCAGCTCGGAGTGCTCGCGCTGCTGCACCTGCACGCCGTGGCTGAGCCTGGGCGCCGTGGCCCGGATGTCGTCGTACAGCGCACCCTCGGCCTCGGTGATCGCCACGTGGTCGCGCAGGTCGTGGTCGAGCTCGGTGAGGGCGGCCCGCACCCGCCGCCGCCAGACCGGACCGAGGCCCACGGGGAGGGCGAGCGCCGCATGGAGCGCGTTCATCGACTCCCCCAGCTCGGCCCGACGCGCCCGCAACCGCTCGAGGTATGCCGAGTACGACTCGTCCATCCGCACCTCCTGCCGTGTGTCCATGGTCGCAGCAGCGCGGGCGGCGCGCGAGCCTAGAGTTGGGCCATGCAGGTGGAACCACTCGCGGTGCCGACGGGCCCCGAGGTCCTCGACCTCCTGCCCCGTCTCGCCGAGGCGCTCGACGCCGGCCGCCCGGTCGTCCCGTACGCCGCGTCGGCGCCGATGCCCGACCTCCCGCCCCACGACGCGGCCGAGCTGCCCGAGGGGCTCGCCGTCGTCGTGGGCACGTCGGGGTCCACGGGGACCCCCAAGCGCGCCCTGCTCACCGCCGGTGCCCTCCGCGCGAGCGTCCGGGCGACGCACGAGCGGCTGGGCGGTGCCGGCCAGTGGCTGCTGTCCCTGCCCGCGCACCATGTCGCCGGCCTGCAGGTGCTGCTCCGCTCGGTCGCGGCCGGGTCGGAGCCGGTCGTCATGGACCTCTCCGGAGGCTTCTCGCCGAAGGCGTTCCTCGACGCGACGAGCAGGTTCGACGCCGGGGTCCGTCGCTACACGAGCCTCGTGCCCACGCAGCTGCACCGGGTCCTCGACCACCCCGGCGGAGGCGACGCCCTGCGCACCTACGACGCGGTCCTCGTCGGCGGCGCCGCCCTCCCGCCGCGGCTACGGCGGCGCGCGGAGCAGGCGCGGGTCGCGGTCGTCGCGACCTACGGGATGAGCGAGACGGCGGGGGGCTGCGTCTATGACGGCCGGCCGCTCGCAGCCACCGAGGTGGCCCTCGACGACGAGAGCCGGATCCACCTCGGAGGCGCGATGGTCGCCCACGGCTATCTCGGCCGCCGCGACCTCACGGAGGCGGCGTTCGGCGCCGACGAGGACGGCATCCGCTGGTTCCGCACCGACGACGTCGGCCACACCGACGAGCGTGCCCGGCTGCACGTCGACGGACGGGTCGACGACATGGTCAACACCGGGGGGCTCAAGGTCGCCCCGCGGCTCGTCGAGGAGGCCATCGCCGACCACGTCCCCGGTGTCCGCGACGTCGTCGTCGTGGGCACCCCCGACCCCGTGTGGGGCGAGGCCGTGAGCGCGCTCGTCGTGCTCGAGCCCGGCGCGGTGCAGCGGGGCCTGACGGCCGCGGACCTCCGGGCCTACCTGCGCGGCATCCTCCCCGACCACGCCCTGCCCGTGCGGGCGGCGACCGTCGAGGAGGTCCCCCTCGCCGGACCCGGCAAGCCCGACCGGCGTGCCGTGGCCGCCCTGCTCAGCGTGGGATGATGAGGGCGTGCTCCGCTACGTCCCGGTCCTGCTCAGCCTGGCGCTGACGATCTACTGCGTGGTGGACGCGATCCAGACCGAGGACACCGCGGTCCGCAACATGCCGAAGCTCGGCTGGCTCGTCCTGATCCTGCTCTTCCCCCTCGTCGGTCCCGCCGCCTGGCTCATCGCCGGCCGGCCCCGCTACGACCGCCCCATGACCCAGCGGCCGCCATCGCGACCCCGCGGACCGGACGACGACCCCGACTTCCTCAAGGGCCTCTGACCCCTCATGGCCACCCTGTCCCAGTGGGTCGCTGGTGCGCGCCCACGCACCCTGCCCGCCGCCGTCGCCCCGGTCGTCCTCGGGACGGCTGCCGCCCACCTCGTCGGCAGCGCCGAGCCGGCGCTGGCGATCCTCGCCCTCGTCGTCGCGCTCGCGCTCCAGGTCGGCGTCAACTACGCCAACGACTACTCCGACGGTGTCCGCGGCACCGACGAGGCGCGCGTGGGCCCGGTGCGCCTCGTGGGCCAGCGCCTCGCCGCACCCGCGAACGTGCGGCTCGCGGCCTTCCTCTCCTTCGGCGCGGCCGGGGTCGTCGGCCTCGCCCTCGTGGCCCTCTCGGCAGCCTGGGTGCTCCTGCCCGTCGGGGCGCTCGCGGTGCTGGCCGCCTGGCGCTACACCGGCGGTGACAACCCCTACGGCTACCGCGGGCTGGGTGAGGTCTACGTCTTCGTGTTCTTCGGTCTCGTGGCGACCCTCGGCACCCTCTACACCCAGCTCCTGGCGCTGACGTGGTTCGGGCTCCTCGCCGCCGTGGGTGTGGGGGCCATCGCGTCGGCCATCCTCGTCGCCAACAACCTCCGCGACATCCCCACCGACACCGAGCACGGCAAGCACACCCTCGCCGTGCGGCTCGGCGACCGGCGCACCCGGCTCCTGTACGCCGCCCTCGTGACGGCATCCGTGCTGTGCCTGCTCGGCATGGCGCTCTGGGAGCCGTGGGTCCTGCTCGGGCTGCTCGCCGTGCCCCTGGGCGTGCGGGCGGCGCGGACCGTGCTCGGCGGGACAACAGGGCGCGAGCTCGTGCCGGTGCTCGCCGGCACGGGGCTCTACGAGATCACGTATGCCGTGCTGGCCGCCCTCGGGGTCGTCGTCGGCGTCGCGCTCTCCTGACCCCCTGGTGGTGGTGACGTGACATCGCTCCCGCCGGTGGGCCGGCTGCACGGCCGCCGTGCCAGCATGGATGCCGTGACCCGGCGTCCCGACCATCCCCGACGCGAGCACCGGCATGCAGGCGACTGACCACGTGACGATCGCCGTCACCGGGATGACCTGCGGGGCCTGCGAGAAGCGGGTCGGCAAGGCGCTCCGGCGGCTGCCCGGCGTGGAGAGCGTCACCGTCTCCGCGACGCGGGGTACCGCGACGGTGCGCGGCGACGACCTCCCCGACCGCCACCGGATGGAGGCCGCCGTCCGGGCGGCCGGCTACGAGCCGTCTGCACCGCCGTGGCTGACCCGGGACCCAGCCGTCTGGCGCACGGTCCTCGTCGCGGCACTCGTGGTGGCAGCGGTCGCCGCGGTCGTGCTGGCCGTCGGCACCGGGTCGGTCACCGCGGCGCTGTCGAGCCCCGACCGAGGGGGCCTCCTCGTCGTCCTCGTGCTGGGCCTGACGGCGGGGGTGTCCACCTGCATGGCCATGGTGGGCGGGCTCGTCCTCGGGTTCTCGGCGTCGCACGCGGCGTCCCTGGCCGCGTCGGGCTCGACGGTGCTGCCCTTCGCGACCCGCATGCGGCCCCAGGTCGCGTTCAACGCCGGCCGGGTCGTGGGGTTCGCCCTGCTGGGAGCCCTGCTCGGCGCCCTCGGGTCGACGATGAGCCTGCCGACGCGGGTCATGGCGGTCGTGGTGCTGGCCGTGGCCGTGGTCATGGCGCTGCTCGGCGTCCGCCTCACCGGCGTCTCCCCGCGGGTCGCGGGATGGTCGCCGAGGCTGCCCGGTGGGCTGGCACGGGTGCTCGGCGTCAGCACGGCATCCGGCCGGTCGTACAGCCACTGGCGCACCGCCCTCGTCGGCGCGGGCACGTTCTTCCTGCCCTGCGGGTTCACCCAGGCCGTCCAGATCTACGCCCTGTCGACCGCGTCGGCCGTGACCGCGGGGGTCATCATGGCGACCTTCGCGATCGGCACGACGCCGGGGCTCCTCGCCCTGGCCTCGGTCCCGGAGCTCGCGACGGGTCGCCGCCAGGCCACCGTGCTCCGGGCCGTCGGGGTCGTCGTCCTCGCGTTCGCGCTGCTCAACGTCTCGAGCAGCCTCAACCTGCTCGGCGTGTCGGGAGGGGCGTCGGCGAGCGCCCGGCAGGTGACCGACAACGTCACCGTCGCCGACGGCATCCAGACGGTCCGCATGACCCAGACACCGCGTGGCTACGAGCCTGCCGACTCGGTGCTGTATGCCGGCATCCCCACGACGTGGGTCATCGACGGCACGTCCCCCCTCGACTGCAGCGCCTTCCTGCGGGTTCCGGACCTCGGGCTCAAGATCGACCTCAAGGCCGGCTCGAACACGGTCGCGCTCCCGGCCCTGGACGTCGGCGAGGTGCCCTTCACGTGCGTCATGGGGATGTACTCCGGCAACCTCGTCGTCGTCGACGAGCCCGCCGCCACCTCGGGCTGACGGGGCGACCGCCGCGCGTCGGGCGCCGGGGCCGTGAGCGGACGACAGTCAGGCGAGCGGAGCAGGCTCGTCGTGCTCACGCGGCCGGGACCTCAGGCATCCCTGTCGTCGGTCCGCACTCCGGACACGATGGACGCCTCGACACCGGTGCCGGCAGCAAGCGACACCGACGGCGGAGGAGCCAAGGCCCACCTCCGCACCCGGCGCCACCGGGACGTCGCCGTGGGGAGCAGCGGCGGACCCCGCCAGAGCGAGACCTCGCCCACGTGCTGAGTGACGGGCAGGCCCCGCACGACCTCGCGCTCCGCGGCCGCGAGGACCTGCCGCGGGTGGTCGTGACCCACGGTGAGGTGCGGCACAACGTCCTCGAACGTGCCCTCGTACGGCGGGTGCTCCGGGAAGGCCCGGGCGACCGACCCGGTCAGGGCGCGGAGCGGCGCCGGGTCCTCCGGCGCCAGGTACAGCACGGCATCCCCGAACCATGCGCACCGTGACAGCACGAGGGTGAAGGCGGGCACGCCGCCGAACAGGTCGTCGAGCCGGTCGTGGTCCTCGAGCGCCAGGACGTCGACGGGCCGGAACGGGTAGAGCACCGTGACGTGGGCCGGAACGCCCAGTGCCGCTGCGCGGTCCAGCCCGGCACGATGCCTCCCCACGACGACCTCGGCCGCGGGTACCTCGACGATGAGCGCCGTCTCGTCCCCCGCCATGGCCGGGTCAGCGGAAGTCGTCGCCGCGCGTGGTCTCGGCGTCCTCGGCCTCCTCGTCGGTCGGACGCCCGTCGGTCCGCGCGCGCTTGGCGGCGCTCCGGCGGTCGATCCTCTCGGCGAGCTGGGCCGAGTAGGCCTCGCGGAAGCGACGCAGCCCGAAGTACGAGATGACGGCCGAGAGGAGGGCCGCACCGACGACGAGCAGGAGCACGTCCTTCTCACCGCGCAGGCCGAGGAGCCACAGCGCAGCGAGGCAGCCGAGGAAGACGAGGAGGCGGAGGAGGGTGTAGCGGAGCACGGTCAGAGTCCCGAGTAGGAGTGCTGGCCGACGAAGAACATGTTGACGACGGCGAAGTTGACGATGATGCAGGCGAAGCCGGCGAGGGCGATCCAGACGGCGTTCTGGCGTTTCCAGCCGGTCGTCGCGCGGGCGTGGAGGTAGGCCGCGTAGACGACCCAGATGACGAAGCTCCAGACCTCCTTGGGGTCCCAGTTCCAGTACGAGCCCCAGGCCTGGCGCGCCCAGATCGCTCCCGCGATGACGGTGAAGGTCCACATCGGGAACGCGACGATGTGCACGGCGTACGTCATCCGCTCCAGCGTGCGCGCGTCCGGCAGCCGGCTCATGAACGAGCGGGGCCGCTCGGTCGCCGTCTCGAGGCGGTCCTGGATCAGGTACAGGATGCCGAGCGAGAACCCGATCGTGAAGACGGCCACGGAGAGCGTCGCGACGGTGACGTGGATGGCCAGCCACACCGAGCGGAGCGAGGGCATGAGCTCGGAGGCGTCGGTGTACCAGACGGTGATCGCCAGGCCGAGGTTGAGGAGCACCGGCGTCACGACGAAGAGGCCGAGCCAGCGCAGGTCGCGACGGGTGGCCCACACGCAGTAGGTGACGAGGGCGAACATCGAGCCGACGAGGGCGAACTCGTACATGTTGCCCAGCGGCCAGCGGTGCACCTCAGCCGCCCGCAGCACGACGCCCGCGACGACGAGCGCGGTGCCGAGCAGGGTCAGCATCCAGGCGACGCCGGCGGCCTTGCGGGCAGCGAGCGGCTCCGACCGGCCGTCCTCCCGGGTGGGGCCGTCCGTCGTGGTCGGGGCTGCCGCCGGGCCGGATGCCGGGTGCCCACCCTCCAGCGCACCTGCGGCGACCAGCTCGCGGTCCGCGGCGGTGGCGGCCGCCCGGGCCGCGGTGGCGGCCTCGCGCGCCGGCAGCAACCGGGCGAGGTACACGGCATACGCGAGCATCGCGAGGGTGAGCACCACCATGGCGGAGTAGACCGCCGTGTTGGAGAGCTGGGCGAGCGTCGTGTCGGTCATCGCGTTCCTTCGAGTGCGGTCAGGATGCGGCCGATCTCGTCGGGCATCCCCTCGTCGTCGTCCTTGGCGAGGCCTCCGACGGAGACCACAGTACGACCCGGCTCCTCCGCGGGACCAACCCTGACGAAGACCCGTCGACGGCGCACGACGAGTGACGCCACGAGGCCGGCGAGGGAGAGGAGGGCGCAGACGAGGGTCAGGGTCTTGCCGGGGTCGGTGCGGATCGAGAGCCCGGCGAACCGCTCGACGCCGTCGAACGTGATGGAGCCCCGACCGCCCGGGAGCTCGAACGTCTGCCCGGGGCGCAGGAGGATCCGCAGCTGGTCCGCGCCGTCGGCGGCCGGGACCGCGGTCATGGCCTCGGTGTCGAGCGAGTAGACCGACTGCGGCCGCCCGCTGGGGAAGAGCTCGCCCTCGAAGGCCGTGAGCGCGAGCTGGGGGTCGAGCGCGTCGGGGAAGACCGAGTGCGGGCCCGAGTCGTCGATGACGCCGGTCGGCAGGAAGAACCCCGCGAACCCCAGCTGTTGCGGTGCGGCGCCAGGCACCTTGACCGCGCCCACCGAGGTGTAGTTGTTGTCCTGCGGCAGGAACGGCGTGGTGTCGGAGTAGAGCACGGTCCCCTCCGCGTCGCGCACGGTGATCCTGGGGGCGTAGCCGTTGCCGAGGAGGAAGACCGAGCCGCCGCCGGTCTCGAGCGGCTGGTTCACCCGGATCGAGCGAGGCTCGCTGTGCCCCCGCGCATCGGTGAACGTCGTGAACGCCTCGAAGTCGCGGGGGGCGCCGAACTGGCCCTTGCCCGTCGTCTCGGTCTCGAACTCCACGGCGAGGCGGTCGAGCGCGATCGTGTAGGGCGCGAGGTCGTTGACGTCGACCCACGGCCCGGGGCTGAAGGTGTCGTAGCGCGAGAGCGTGTTGGCGAACGTCTTGCCCACGGGGACGATGACGTCGCCCTTCCAGCCCAGGAGGTGCCCCCACGCGACGCCGACGAGCACGCCGATGAGGGCGACGTGGAAGACGAGGTTGCCGGTCTCGCGGAGGTAGCCCTTCTCCGCGGACAGCGTGGCGTCGTCGTGCGCGTGGACGCGGTAGCGGCGTCGGCGCAGGGCCGCCCGCAGCGCCTCGCGCACCTCCGCCGCCTCGCCGTCCACGACGTCCTCGCGGTGCGCCGCCAGGCGCTCGAGCCGGCGCGGGGCACGCGGGGGCTCCGACCGCACCTGGTGCCACAGGATCCTCGTGCGCGGGACGACGCAGCCGATGAGCGAGACGAAGAGGAGGAGGTAGATCGCGGCGAACCACGGGGACGCGTAGACCTCGAAGAACCCGAGGCGGTCGAGCACCGGCCCGGCGCTCGGGTGGTCGGCGATCCACTGCGCCGTGCGGGCGGGGTCGATCGAGCGCTGGGGGAACGTCGAGCCGGGGATGGCACCGATCGCGAGGAGGAGCAGGAGGAAGAGCGCCGTGCGCATGCTCGTGAGCTGCCGCCAGGTCCACCGCAGCCAGCCGACGAGGCCGATCCTCGGCTGGACGACGTCCGGTCGCGCGCTCACAAGGACACCTGGAACCCGTTGACGAGCTCGCTCTGGAGCCAGCGGTTGAGGTCCTCCCAGACGCCGGTGAGCAGGAGGACGCCCACGACGACGAGCATGACGCCCCCGACCACCTGGATCGTGCGCTGGTGCCGCCGGAGCCATCCCGAGGCCCGGCCGGCGCGGTCGAGCCCGGCGGCGACGAGAAGGAACGGCAGGCCGAGGCCGAGGCCGTATGCCGTCGCGAGCACGACGCTGCGCCCCACCTGCGGGTCCGCCGTGGCGCTCGCCATGACGAGGACGGCCGCGAGGGTGGGCCCGGTGCACGGCGCCCACCCCAGGGCGAAGACCGCGCCGAGCACGGGGGCACCGGCCAGGCCGGCACGCGGTCGCCAGTGGATCCGGGCCTCGCGCTGGCTCCCCATGCCGAGGAAGACGAGCCCCATGAGGATGACGAGGACACCGCCGGTGCGCATGAGGAGGGCGCGGTGCTCGACGAGGGCACGGCCGGCGGTCGTCACGAAGATCGAGCCGAGCACGAAGACCGCCGTGAAGCCCGCCACGAAGAGGAGCGCCCCGAGGACCATCCGCCCCCGGGGCTGGTCCTCGAGCCGCTCGCCGGTGAGCCCGCTGACGTAGCCGAGGAACCCGGGCACGAGCGGCAGGACGCACGGGCTGGCGAACGAGACCAGGCCGGCGAGGGCCGCGACCCCCACGGCGAGCGGCAGCGCCCCGGACGTCACCGTGTCGCTCGCGACGAGCACGGCAGCGGGCGCGGCGGCGGCGGTCACGAACCGGCGACGACGTCGTCGACGAGACCCCGCAGGGTGCTGGCCGACACCGGCCCGTTGACCCGGGCGGCGATGCGTCCCTCCGTGTCGAGCACGAGCGTCGTCGGGACGGTCGGCGCCTTGCCCTGCAGCGCGAGGATGAGGACACCGGAGTCGTCGCTGAGGCTGGGGTAGGTGACACCGGCCTTCTTCGCGAAGGCCGCGCCGCGGGCCGGGTCCTCGCGGAAGTCGATGCCGACGAACTGCACCGGAGCGCCGGCGGACTGCAGCTCCGACCAGACCTTCTGGAGGTCCGGCGCCTCGGCCACGCACGGGGCGCACCACGAGCCCCACACGTTGACGACGAGCACCTTCCCTCGCGCCGCCGCGCTGTCCCACGCGGTGCCGTCGAGCAGCCGTCCCTTCAGCGCCACGGGCTCGGCGCGGTCGGCCGCGGGGATGGTCTCCACGGCGCCGTCACCCGAGAGATAGCCCTTCCGGTCCCCGGCCTTGGCCTGCGCCGCGATCGAGTTCGGGTCCGCGGAGCAGGCGGCACCGCCGAGGAGGAGGACAGCGGCGACCAGGCACCCGGCATACCGGGAGGTGGTGCGAGGGGTCATGCGCCCGCCCCGGGCTGGGCCTGGTCGAGGAGCGCGGCTGCCGGCTCGCTGTAGGAGAGCGAGAGCAGCTCGTCGTCGAGGAAGGTGAAGGACGTCAGGGATGCGAGGGCGCACTCCCGGCGGGCGGGGTTGTGGACGAGGGGCCGACCCTCGGTGGCGAGGCGGATCATCCAGATCGGGGCCTGGTGGCTCACGATGACGGCCTCGTGGCCCCGGGCCGCGGTGCGCGCGTCGACCATCGCGGCCCGCATGCGCTCGACGATCTCGACGTAGGGCTCGCCCCACGACGGACGGAAGGGGTTGAGCATCTTGGGGAAGAGGCGCGGGTGCCGGAGCAGCCCGGCCCCGCCGGCGACCGGCAGCCCCTCGAACTCGTTGCCCGCCTCGATGACGCGCTCGTCGGACGTCACCTCGAGCCCGTGCTCCTCGGCGATCGGCGCGGCCGTCTCGCGGGCCCGCTCGAGGGGGCTCGAGACGACGTGGGTGATGTCGTGGTCACCGAGGTGCTCGGCGGCGAGCTCGGCCATCCGGCGACCGAGCCCGGAGAGGTGGTAGCCCGGCATCCGGCCGTAGAGGATGCGGTGCGGGTTGTGGACCTCACCGTGGCGCAGGAGGTGCACCACGGTGCGCTGCGGGTCTCCCGGTGGCGGCGCACCCGGGTCCGGCGAGGTCGTCATGCGTGCGATTGTCGCAAACGGGGCTGGACGGTGGGTCACCCCTCCCGGAGGCGGGCTCAGGCGGTGGTTGCCGGGTCCGACGAACCGGTCGCGGCGGGGCCCGAGGTGGGCCCGGACGGGGGGCCGGACGTGCGGTGGGAGGTGGTGGCCGGCAGCGGTGCCGAGGCGGCAGCGACCGCGGCCGCCGGCAGGGCCGAGACGACCCGGTCGAGCGCCTCGTCGTCGTGCGCCCCGGAGACGAACCACGACTCGAACGCGCTCGGCGGCAGGTAGACGCCGGAGCCGAGCATCGAGTGGAAGAACCGCCCGAATGCCGCGGTGTCCTGGGCCCGGGCGTCGTCGTACGTGCGCACCTCGGCGTCGCGGAAGAAGACGGAGAACATCGACCCGGCCCACTGGATGCGGTGCGGCACACCGGCATCCGATAGTGCGGCGGATGCCGCGTCCGCGATCGCTCGGGACACCTCGCCGAGGCGGGCGTACAGCGCGTCGTCGCACGACTGCAGGGTGGCGAGCCCGGCGGCGGTCGCCACGGGGTTCCCCGACAGAGTGCCCGCCTGGTAGACGGGTCCGTCCGGGGCGAGCAGCGCCATGACGTCGGCGCGTCCCCCGAAGGCCGCGGCCGGGAACCCGCCGCCCATGACCTTGCCGAACGTCATGAGGTCGGGGGTGACGTCGACGCCCTCGAGGCCCCACCAGCCCGCCCTCCCGCACCGGAACCCCGTCATGACCTCGTCGGAGACGAGGAGAGCCCCGTGCTCGGCCGTGACGCGGCGCAGCGCCTCGGTGAACCCGGGCTGCGGCGGGACGACTCCCATGTTGCCGGCAGCGGCCTCGGTGATGACGCACGCGATCCGCTCGCCGTGGGCGGCAAAGACGGCCTCGAGTGCATCGACGTCGTTGTAGGGGACGACGAGCGTCTCGGCGGCCATCTCGGGCGGCACACCCGCCGAGTCGGGGAGGGCCAGGGTCGCGACGCCCGACCCGGCGCTCACGAGGAGCGAGTCGACGTGCCCGTGGTAGTGCCCGGCGAACTTCACGACGAGGCTGCGCCCGGTGAACCCGCGCGCCAGCCGGATGGCGCTCATCGTGGCCTCGGTGCCGCTGGAGACCAGGCGCACCAGCTCGACAGGTGGGACGCGGGCGACGATCTCCTCGGCGAGGGCCACCTCGTTCTCGGACGGTGTCCCGAAGGAGAACCCGCGCTCGACGGCCCCACGGACCGCGTCGAGCACCGCCGGGTGCGCGTGCCCGAGGATCATCGGTCCCCAGCTGCACACGAGGTCGACGTAGTCGCGGCCGTCGGCGTCGGTGAGGTAGGGGCCGCGGCCGCTCGCCATGAACCGGGGGGTGCCACCCACGGCGCGGAAGGCGCGCACCGGGGAGTTGACCCCGCCCGGTGTCACCGCACGGGCCCGCGCCAGGAGGGCGGCGGATGCCGGGGCGTCGGATGCCGGGGCACCGGTCGGGCGGGTCACGGGGGTCGTCTCAGGGGTCACCGGCCCATTGTCCCGTTCCGGAGCTCAGCCGGGCCGGGCGGGTCGCCCGGGTCAGCCGACGTGGTCGGGCGTCGTGGCGTCGCTGGCGTAGGCGTCGCGCACCGCCTGCATCGCCTCGCCGAGGGCGGCGAACTGCTGCGGGGTGAGGATGTCGACGAGGTGGCGACGGACGCTGCCCACGTGGATGACCGCGAACCGCTCGATGGCGGCCTGGCCGTCCTCCGTGATCCGCAGCAGCACGCCCCGGCCGTCGTCGGGAGCGGGCGTGCGAACCACCCAGCCGCGCCGCTCCAGCCGCGCCGCCGTGTGCGTGACCCGGCTGCGGGACTGGACGATGAGGGCCGCGAGGGCCGACATCCGCAGCTGGCCGAGCGGGGCCTCGGAGAGCATCGAGAGCAGCTCGTACTCGGAGAGGCTGATACCCGCCACCTGGAGGTCGTGGTCGAGGGCGACGTCGAGCTCGCGGTTGGCCCGGAGGTAGGCGCGCCAGGAGACCTGCTCCTCCTCGCTGAGCCACCGCACCCCGTCGTCGGACATGGGCACATCGTCGCACGTCAGCGCCCTCGCCCGCGCCGACTTCCGGTCCCACCCCGGGCGCTCCGGAGGACGGTCGAGTGACCTGCGCCACATCGGAGAGGTCCTGGGAATGAACTCGACATGCGTCTAGTTGAATCGTCAACTAGCGTGGCTAGGACCGAAGACAACCACAAGGAGCATGTCATGACCGTCACCACCACCCTCACCGGCCTCACCACCGGCACCTGGGCGATCGACCCCACCCACAGCGAGGTCGGGTTCGTCGCGCGTCACCTCATGGTGACCAAGGTCCGCGGTTCCTTCACCGAGGTCAGCGGCACCGTCGAGGTCGCGGACGAGCTGAGCCAGTCCGTCGCGAACGTCGTCATCAAGACCGCCTCCGTCTCCAGCGGCACCGCCGACCGTGACGGACACCTCCGCAGCGCCGACTTCTTCGACGTCGAGAACTTCCCCGAGATGACCTTCCACTCGACCTCCTTCGACGGCGAGACCCTCGTCGGCGACCTCACCGTCAAGGGCGTCACCAAGCCCGTCACCCTCGACGTCGAGTTCAACGGTGTCGCGACCGACCCGTGGGGCAACGAGAAGGCCGCGTTCGAGGCCAAGGGCGAGCTCAACCGCACCGACTGGGGCCTCACCTGGAACGCCGCGCTCGAGAAGGGTGGCGTCCTCGTCTCCGAGAAGATCCAGATCGTCATCGACGTGCAGCTCGCCAAGCAGGCCTGAGCTCCGTCACCCCGCTCCGGGTCCTCCGCCGGAGCCCGAAGGCCGCCGTCCTCCCCACCGGGGCAGGGCGGCGGCCTTCGTCGCGCGGGCTCAGAGCCGGGCGGCGGCCTCGAGCGCGTGGTAGCTCAGCACGACCTGGGCACCCGCCCGGCGGATGTGGAGGAGCGACTCCATCATGACGCGCTCGCGGTCGATCCAGCCGTGCGCGGCGGCCGCCTCGATCTGGGAGTACTCCCCCGAGATCTGGTACGCCGCGACCGGCACGGGTGACATCGCCGCCGCGGCCGCGATGACGTCGAGGTGCGGCCCTGCGGGCTTGACCATGACGATGTCCGCGCCCTCGGCGATGTCGAGCTCGAGCTCGCGCAGCGCCTCGGTCGCGTTGGCGGGGTCCTGCTGGTATGCCGCCCGGTCGCCGACCAGCGACGACTGCACCGCCTCCCGGAACGGCCCGTAGAGCCCGGAGGTGTACTTCGCGGCATACGCGAGGAGCGCGGTGTCGGTGTGGCCGGCGGCGTCGAGGGCGGCCCGCACGTGCCCCACCTGGCCGTCCATCATCCCCGAGAGCCCCAGGACGTGCGCTCCCGTCGCCGCCTGGGCGAGGGCCATCTCGGCGTAGCGCTCGAGCGTGGCGTCGTTGTCGACGGCACCGTCGGGGCCGAGCACCCCGCAGTGACCGTGGTCGGTGAACTCGTCGAGGCAGAGGTCGGCCATCACGACGAGCTCGTCACCCACCGACTCGGACAGCCTGCGAAGGGCGACGTTGAGGATGCCGTGCGGGTCGTCCGCGCCCGAGCCGCGGGCGTCCTTGGCCCGCGGCACGCCGAACACCATGATCCCGCCGAGGCCGGCCCGCACGCAGTGCCGCGCCTCCTCGACGAGGGTGTCGAGCGAGTGCTGGACGACGCCGGGCATCGAGGAGATCGGCACCGGGGTGTCGATGCCCTCACGCACGAACACCGGCAGCACGAGGTCGGCGGGGTGCAGGCGCGTCTCCGCGACGAGCCGCCGCAGCGCCGGGGTCCGTCGCAGCCTGCGGGGCCGCACGGTGGGGAACCCGCCGGCGCGACCCGCGCCCATGCCGCTCACGTCGCCCGGCGGCGACCGCCGGCCCGTCGCTGGCTCGGCCGCAGGAGGGCCTCGCCGGCCTCCTCCGCCGCCAGCGCCAGCGAGCGGCCGTGGTCGGCGAGGGCGTCGACGAGGGCCTCGGCGGTCGGCTCCGGTGCGAGGACGTCGACCCGCAGGCCGTGCTCCTCGGCGGTCTTCGCCGTGGCCGGTCCGATGCAGGCGACGACGGTGCTCGGGTGCGGCTTGCCCGCGATGCCGACGAGGTTGCGCACCGTCGAGCTCGACGTGAAGAGGACCGCGTCGAACGAGCCGTTCTTGATCGCGTCGCGCACGGGAGCCGGCGGCGGGGCGGCACGCACGGTGCGGTATGCCGTGACGTCGTCGACCTCCCACCCCATGTCCTGGAGACCTGCCACGAGCGTGTCCGTGGCGATGTCGGCTCGGGGGAGGAAGACCCGGTCGATGGGGTCGAGCTCGGGGTCGAAGGGCGGCCAGTCGTCGAGCAGGCCCCGGGCTGACTGCTCCCCGGACGGCACGAGGTCGGCCGTGATGCCCCAGTCACGCAGTGCCTGAGCCGTGACGCCCCCCACGGCGGCGACCTTGAGGCCGGCGAAGGACCGTGCGTCGAGCCCGAACTCGTCGAACTTCTCGCGGATCGCGCGCACGGCGTTTACGGAGGTGAAGCCGACCCACTCGTAGCGCCCGGTCACCATGCCCTTGACGGCCCGCTCGAGCTGCTGCGGCGTGCGCGGCGGCTCCACGGAGATCGTCGGCACGACGGACGCGCGGGCGCCGTGGTGCTCCAGGCGGGCGGTCATCGAGCCGGACTGCTCCTTCGTCCGCGGAACGAGGACCTCCCAGCCGAAGAGCGGCCTGGTCTCGAACCACGACAACGTGTCGCGCATGAGGACAGTGGACCCCACGACGGCCAGTACGGGGAAGCGTCCGTCGGCCATGACGGCACCGGCCTCGGCGAGGTTCGTCACGACGGTGCGCTGGGCGGTGCTCGTGCCCCGCTCGGTGACGGCGACCGGGGTGGCGGGGTCGCGACCCGCGGCGACGAGTGCCTCGAGCGTGGCGGCGGCCCGGTCGGGCTGGCCCAGGACGACGACCGTGACCGCCGGGTCGACCGCGGCCGAGAGGTCGGCCGGCCGAGCACCGGCGACGACGACGTGGACCGCCGTTGAGGCGCTCGACGTGAGCGGCACCCCGGCATACGACGGCACGGCGGTGACCGAGCTGACTCCCGGGACGATCTCGAAGGCGATGCCGGCCTTGGCGCACGCCTGGGCCTCCTCCGCGAGGCCGTTGAAGACCGCGGGGTCGCCGTCCATGAGCCGGACGACGAGCCCACCTGGGTGGCTCCTGGCGGCGCGGACGACGAGCTTGGCACGCGAGGCGTGGGTCAGGCGCTCACCGTGGTCGCCGTGGCCGGCGTCGACGACGTCGACGTCGGCGGGGCACCAGCGAGCGACGACGTCCTCGCGGGCGACCTGGTCGATGACGACGGCGTCGGCCGAGGCGAGGAGCTCGCCGGCGCGCACGGTGAGCAGGCCGGGGTCGCCGGGGCCGGCCCCGACGAAGACGACTCGGGCGGGCACGCGAGTGGGCGGGTGGGTGGACGAGCGCGAGGGGCTCACAGTGCACGCTCCGTTGCGATGTGGTCGGCGGTGGACGGATGGACGTCGGACATGAGGTCGGCGGCACCGTCCTCGAGGAGGAGGTGGGCGAGGCGGCGGCCGAGGGCACCCGGGTCGGCGACGTCGCCGACGAGCGAGCGGCGCACGTCGGCCGACCCGTCGGGTGCGGCGACCACGGCGCGCAGGGACAGCTCGGGGCCGTCGGGGCCCTCGACGACCTCGGCGAGCGCGCCGACGGGTGCCGAGCAGCCCGCCTCGAGCTCGGCGAGCAGGACCCGCTCCGCGGTCGTGCAGGCACGGGTGTCGGCGTCGTCGAGCAGCGCGACGGTGGACGCGGTCGCGACGTCGCCCGAGCGCACCTCGACGGCCAGGGCGCCCTGGCCCGGAGCGGGGAGCATCTGGATCGGGTCGAGCAGCTCGGTGGCCTCGTCGGCCCTCCCGAGCCGCCGCAGCCCCGCCGCCGCCAGGACGACGGCGTCGAGGCGCCCCTCGGCGACCGCACGCAGGCGGGTGTCGACGTTGCCGCGCAGGTCGGTGACGACGAGCCCCAGGCCCAGGGCCTCGAGCTGGGCCCGGCGTCGGGGCGAGCCGGTGCCGACGGTGGCACCCGACGGCAGCTCGCCGAGCGTCAGCCCGTTGCGGGCGACGAGGGCGTCGCGCGGGTCCTCGCGGGCGGGCACGGCGGCCACGGTCGTCCGGGGGTCCGGCGCGGTCGGGAGGTCCTTGAGGGAGTGGACCGCGAGGTCGACCCGTCCGTCGGCGAGGGCCGTGCGCAGGGCGGAGACGAAGACCCCCGTGCCTCCGAGCTGCGCCAGCGGCGTGGTGCGGTCGCGGTCGCCCTCGGTCGTCACCTCGACGAGCTCGACCTCGTGACCGAGGTCGCGGAGCCGGTCGGCGACCCACCGCGACTGGGTCGTCGCGAGGGCCGACCGCCGGGTGCCGAGCCGGAGCGTGCTCACGAGTCCTCCCCGGGGATGGCGGGCGGCGCCGAGACGAGGGAGACGTCGCGCGGGTCGAGGTCGAAGAGCTCGCTGAGGGCGCGGGCATAGCTGCCGCCCTGGCCCTCCCGGGCGAGCTCCTTGACCCGCACGGTGGGGGTGTGGAGCAGCTTGTCGACGACGCGCTCGACGGCCCGGCGCACCTCGGCGCGCTCGGCGTCGTCCAGGCCGGGGGTGCGGCGCTCGAGGCGGCGCAGCTCCTCCTCGACGAGCTCGCCGGCGCGAGCGCGCAGCGCAGTCACCGTCGGGGCGACCGCCTCCGCGGAGCGGGCGAGGAGGTATGCCGCGACCTCACCGGTGACGAGGTCGCCGGCCTCGGCCACCTGGGGGGCGGACCCGGCGTCGGCGAGGTCGGCGCCGAGCTCGGCGAGGCCCACCCGGGTCGCGCCGGGGACGTCGGCGACCGCGAGGTCGATGTCGTGCGGGAGGGCGAGGTCGACGTAGACCTGGGGCCGCCCTCCCCGGGCGGCCATGGCGTCGCGCACGTCGTCGGTGAGGACGACGCGCTGCGGCGCCCCGGTCGAGGAGATGACGACGTCGGCCGCGGCGAGGGCGTCACGGAGGTCGGTGAGGCGGCGGGCCGTCCCGCCGACCCGCTCGGCGACCGACACCGCCCGGTCGTGGTTGCGGTTGGCGACGACCACCGTCTGGGCCCCCGCCCGGGAGACCGTCGTCGCCGCCAGGGCGCCCATGCCACCAGCGCCGACGACGAGGACCGCGAGGTCGCCGAGCCCACCGAGCTGGGCCTCCGCCCTCGTCAACCCGGCCTGCACGAGCGAGCCGCTCACGAGGTCGATGCCGGTCTCGGTGTGCACGCGCTTGGCGACGCGCAGCGCCTGCTGGAGGACGGCGTTGAGCGCGGGGCCGACGTGACCGTGGTGCTGGGCCCGCGCGAGCGAGCGTCGCACCTGCCCGAGGATCTGCGCCTCCCCCACCGCCATGGAGTCCAGGCCCGAGGCGACGGCGAAGACGTGGGCGATGCCCCGCTCCTCGTAGTGGACGAACAGGTGCGGCTGGAGCTCACCCTTGTCGACCGCACAGGCCTCGGCGAGGGCCGCGGTGACGTCGGCGATGGCACCGTGGAAGGTGAGGCACTCGGCATACACCTCGGTGCGGTTGCACGTGGAGAGGACGACCGCCTCGGAGACGTGCTCGGAGCGCAGCACGGCCTCCTCGAGGGCGGTCCGCGCCTCCGGGGGGAGGGCGACCGACTCGAGGAGCGACAGGGGCGCTCCGTGGTGGGACAGCCCGAGGACGACGAGGCTCACGACGGCACCACCTCGGGGACCGTCAGCCGCTGGCCGTGGAAGGCGAGGATCTGGAGCTCGGTCGACAGGTCGACCTTGCGCACGACGACGCCGTCGGGCACCGCGAGGACGGCGGGCGCGAAGTTGAGCACCGAGCGGACCCCCGCCGCGACGAGCTCGTCACAGGCCTCCTGCGCCCCGTCGGAGGGAGTGGCGATGACGCCGATCGCGAGGCCCTGCTGCTCGACGAGGGGCACGAGGTCGGACATGGGGCGCACGACCTGGCCGGCGACCTCCTCGCCCACGACCCGGGGGTCACCGTCGAGGAGGGCGACGACCCGGAACCCGCGCTCGGCGAAGCCGCGGTAGGCGGCCAGCGCGCGGCCGAGGTTGCCCATGCCGACGATGGCGACCGGCCAGTCCTGGGTGAGCCCGAGCGCCGAGGTGATCTCGGAGGCGAGCCGCTCGACGTCGTACCCCACCCCCCGCACGCCGTAGGAGCCGAGGTGCGACAGGTCCTTGCGCAGCATCGCCGAGCTCACCCCGGCGGCGCTCGCCAGCTCCTCCGAGCTGACCGAGACGATGCCCTGCTGGTCCAGGGCCGTGAGGGCCCGGAGGTATCCGGGGAGACGGGCCACCGACGCGGCCGGGATCTCCCGGCGGGCGGTCGCTGCGGCGGACACGGGTGGTCACCGACTCCTTTCGCGGACCCGCGGCTCCGGTGCGATCGCACGGGCGCGCGCGAGCGCGCCCGACCCGCGGGTGTAGGGGCCAGCGTACGTTCTTGTGAAGGCCTGCACAAAGTGGTGCGGGACCCCGTGAGACACCTCACGAACGGGGTGTGCTAGAAGGCGGCCACGTCGCGGGACGAGCCGGTGGGGCGCCTGCTCAGGAGCTGCGGGGTGGGAGCGCCAGGGCGGCTCTCAGCCGCGTCTCGTCGACCCTCCAGTAGTCGTGCTGACGCCCGTCGACGAGCGTGACGGGGATCTGGTCGGCATACCGTTCGCGCAGCTCGGGATCGACGTCGATGGACGTCTCCTCCCACCCGACGCCCAGCTCGGCGGTGACCCGCTCCACGGTGTCGCGCGCGATGTCGCACAGGTGGCACCCGGGGCGGCCGATGAGGGTGACCCGCACCGGGGCGCCACCCGTGGGGCCCCCCGTGGGTGCGGCCGTGGGTGCGGTCATCAGAAGAACACCGACCGGCGCTGCATGAGCAGGGTGTAGAGGGTCTGCTGGATCGTCTCGCGCACCTGGTCGGTGAGGTCGAAGACGAGCATGGGGTCCTCGGCCGCACCAGGGCCCTGGGTGTCGGTGGGGATCGGCGTCCCGAACTCGATGACCCACTTGCTCGGCAGCGGGATGAGGCCGAGCGGGCCGAGGAGGGGGAAGGTCGGGGTCACCGGGGCGTAGGGCAGCCCGAGCAGCCGCGCCACCGTGCTCATGTTGCCGATGATCGGCGCGATCTCCTCGGCCCCGACGACCGAGCAGGGCACGATCGGCACCTGCGCGCTCAGGGCCGCCGCGACGAAGCCGCCGCGACCGAACCGCTGGAGCTTGTAGCGCTCGCGGAACGGCTTCCCGACGCCCTTGAACCCCTCGGGGAAGACCCCGACGAGCTCGCCGCGGTCGAAGAGGCGCTCGGCGTCCTCGTTCGTGGCGAGGGTCGACCCCGACCGGCGGGCGATCGTGCCGAGGAAGGGCGTCTGGAAGACGAGGTCGGCCCCGAGCGCGCGCATGACCCGGTGCTGCGGGTGCTCGTCGTGGATGGCGAGCTGGACCATGAGCGAGTCGATGGCGATGGTGCCCGAGTGGTTGGAGACGATGAGCGCCCCACCCGTCTCGGGGATGTTCTCGATGCCGCGGACCTCCACCCGGAACCAGTGCCGGTAGATCGGCCGGAGCACCGGGTAGAAGACGTTCTCGGTGAAGTCGGCGTCGTAGCCGAAGTCGTCGACGTCGTAGTCGCCGTCGACCCTCCGCCGGATGTAGGCGAGCACCTGGGCGACGCGGCGCTCGACGTCCGCCGGGGCGATGCCCGCGGCCTCCGCCCCCACGCGCAGCAGGGTCACCACGGCGTCGAGGGCATCCCCGACGTCGGGCAGGGGGAGGCCCGTGCGGCTGGGGGCCGCCGTCACCGTGGGGTCGAGCGGCGGCTCGGCGATGCGCAGGTGCGGCCGGGCGCTCTCGTCACGTCGCGCCTTCTCCCGTGGCCCCACCCGCGGGCGACGGGGGACACCGGATGCCGCGGCCGGCGGCGGCGTGGCGCGACGCTCCCCTGCCTGCCGGGATGCCGCCCGGGAGGGCGCCGACGTCACCGTCGGTGCCGGCCGGTGGGGACGACGCGCCGGGGTCTCGGGCGCCGACGGCTGCTCGGCGGCGGCGTCGACGCTGGCGGTTCCGTCGGCGGCGGTCGGCGCCGCAGTCGCCGGCGGCGTGGCGGTCTTCCGTGGCGCGGCCTTCTTCCTCGGCGTCGCCGGCTTCGTCCGCTCGCCCGTCTTCCTGGGGGCACGCTCCTGCGTCGCCGACGGCTCGGCCCCGCCGGGCATCGAGGCCGACGGGACGGCGACGACCGGCTCGGCGCCGAGGAGCGGGGTCGAGCGGCGCCTGGCCCGCTCGCCCGACGCCCGGGCGGCCCCGGCCTCGAGGGCCCCGCGACGCGTGGCCATCAGTGCCCCCTCCCGGCACCGAGCGTGCGGAGCACGGCCTGGCTCGCCGAGCCGGCGACGCCGCTGACGGCATCCCCCATGATCGCCGCGGCCGGCACCGCCGGGCCCACCGTGCGGGCGAAGTCCTCGAAGGCGCCGCGGGACGTGAAGCGGGGCTCGAAGCCGAGCACGCGGCCCATCCTGGTCGTGTCGAGTCCCCTCCCGAAGGCGAGGAACGACATCTGGTCGGGGCTGAAGTCCGCCAGTCCGACCCGCTTCGCGAGCCCTCCGACGAACCCGGCGGCAGGCAGGGGCAGCGGCAGGACGGGGCGTCCGACGATGGCGGCGGCCTGGAGCACCGTGACGACCCCGGGGCCCGCGAGGTTGACGACCCCGGTCGCGGAACCGGTCGTCCCGAGGACGAGCGCGTCGATGGCGTCGTCCTCGTGCATGAACTGCATCCGGGCGTCGAAGCCGAGCGGCACGGGGATGACCGGGAGGTTGAAGTAGTCGGTGATCGACGTGCGGATGCGCGGCCCGATGATGTTGGCGAAGCGCAGGGTGAGGATCTCGGTGTCGGGGCGGCGCCGGGCGAAGCCGCGGACGTAGCCCTCCACCTCGATCGAGTCCTTGCCGAACCCGCCTGACGGTGAGCGCTTGGCACCCATGTCCTCGGTGAACATCGCGGGGTCGTGGGGCGTGGAGCCGTAGACGGCGGCGGAGGACTTCACGACGAGCCGGCGCACGGTCGGCGACTTCTGGCAGGCCGCGAGCAGCTGCATCGTCCCGATGACGTTGATCTCCTTCTGCGGCGTGCGCCCGCCGACGAAGGTGGGGGTGGCGATGACGTTCATGTGGACGACGGTGTCGACCCCTGCCGTCTCGATGACGCGGGCGATCATCGGGTTGCGGATGTCGGCCCGCACGAACTCGACCGAGCCGATGTCGTGGGCAGGTGGGATGACGTCGACCCCGACGACCCGCCGCACCGAGGGGTCCGCGGAGAGCCGCCGCGCGAGGAGGCCCCCGAGGTACCGGGACACCCCGGTCACGAGCACCACTGACGCCACGCTCTGCTCCTTCACGTCGGAACCCACCACCCCGACCCTACCGAGAGGTCCGGGAGGCCGACAGGCCGCACCGCCCTCCGGCGGCGAGGCCGTCGTCACGCCGCCCGTGGCGCACCGGGCCCCGGAACCACAAAGGCCCCCGGGGTGCGGGGACCTTTGAAGCACAGAGGTGACTCGAGGTCACTTCTTGTTGCGGCGCTGGTGGCGCGTCTTGCGAAGAAGCTTGCGGTGCTTCTTCTTCGCCATCCGCTTGCGCCGCTTCTTGATGACTGAACCCATGGGATGTCCTCGTCGTGGAGCGTCAGGTGCGGCTGCCCACCCTACCGGCAGGCGCAGGCCCGTCCCAAACCGCACGAGGTCCCGGACGTCCCGAGGGGCGGCCCGCCGTGCGGGCCGCCCCTCGGGACGCGGTGTGGAGTGGACTCACGCGGTGTCGACGAACGAGCTGCGCAGGTAGGTGTGCACCTCGTCCTCCGGGACCCGGAAGGACCGGCCGACGCGGATCGCCGGGAGCTCCCCGGCATGGACCATGCGGTAGACGGTCATCTTCGACACCCGCATGATGGTGGCGACCTCTGCGACGGTGAGGAACCGCACCTCCCCCAGCTGACGCTCCGTGGACATCCTGACCTCGATCTTCTGCCCGCCCTCAGGGCCGGGACGCTCCGGCATGTCGCCTGTTGACGTGCACCCGCAACCATAGGGGCAGATGTGACGACTGGGGAAGGGATCGGACGACATTCCTGCTGCTGTCCAGCCGACACGCCGGTGCCGGGACGGCCGGGTGCCCTCCCTCGGATCAGTCGAACCAGGGGTCGAGCCCGTGGTGGCTGAAGGTGGCCTGGCGCGTGGCGTCGATCGCCCGGTCGACCGGGTTGTCCGGGTTGTGGCCCATCGACCACGGCTGCACCCAGATCGGCAGGTGGTCGGCGGGCAGGTCGCCCATCCGGCCCGGTGCCCTGCGGCCGAAGGTGCGCTCGACGTGGTCGAGCCACTCCTCCGGGACGAGGGCGTCGCTCCCGAGGGGCACGTGCGCCGCGATCGCCACGAGGTGCGTCCACGAGCGCGGCACCACCTCGACGAGCTCGTACCCCCCTCCCCCGAGCGCGACCCACCGCCCTCCCGTGACCTCGTGGGCGAGCTCGTGCAGCGTCTCGTGCGCGCGGCGCTGGGCGTCGAGGGTGATGGCGAAGTGGGCCAGGGGGTCGTGCAGGTGGGTGTCGCACCCGTGCTGAGACACGAGGACGTCGGGCGCGAACGCGCGGACGAGCGGGGGCACGACGGAGTCGAGCGCACGCAGCCACGCGGCATCCCCGGTGCCCGGTGGCAGCGCCACGTTGGCGACCGTGCCGAGGGCGGCAGGCCCGCCGATGTCCCCGGGCCAGCCCGTGCCCGGGAAGAGGTGGCGGCCGTTCTCGTGCAGCGAGATCGTCAACACCCGGGGGTCGTCCCAGAACATCCGCTCGACGCCGTCGCCGTGGTGCACGTCGATGTCGACGTAGGCGACGCGCTCGGCCCCGTGGTCGAGGAGCCACTGGATGCCGACGGCCGCGTCGTTGTAGATGCAGAAGCCGCTGGCGTGGGTGCGCATCGCGTGGTGCAGACCGCCGCAGTAGTTGACCCCGTGCTCGGCCTCGCCCTCCCAGACCATCCGGGTGATGTCGAGGGTGCCCTGGACGATCCGCGCCGACGCCTCGTGCATGCCGCGGAACGCCGGGTCGTCCTCGGTGCCGAGCCCCCGGTCGACGTCGGCCGACCCGGGGTCCTCGGAGGCCTGCCGCACCGCGGCGATGTAGTCCCGGTCGTGCACCGTCGCGAGGACGTCGTCGTCGGCCACGTCGGGAGCGACGAGGTCGACGGCGTCGAGCACGCCGAGCGCCCGGCACAGGCGGGTCGTGAGGTCGAGGCGGACGGGTCCCATCGGGTGGGTGGGGCCGAAGTCGTATGCCGTGAACGACTCGTCCCAGACGACCTTCGTCTGTGGGGCCATGTCTGCACGCTACTCGCCACCGGCACCGTGGCAGGCTTGGCCTCGTCGACACCCCTGAGAGAGGCCCCACGATGGCGCGCAGCAGTCCCCACGACGACGACGTCCTGGTCATCGGACTCGGCCGCTTCGGTGCGGCGTCGGCGCTCGAGCTGCGCCGCCTGGGACACAAGGTGACGGCGATCGAGAAGGACGGCTTCCTCGCCGAGAGGTTCCTCGGCCGCCTGAGCCACGTCATCCACGGGGACGCGAGCGACGTCGGCGTCATCCGCGACGCGAAGGCAGGCCGCTTCCGCATCTCCGTCGTCGCCATCGGGTCCTCGGTCGAGGCCTCGGTCCTCGCCGCCGCGAACCTCGTCGACGCCGGCGTGCCCGACATCTGGGCCAAGGCGCTCTCGCCCGAGCACGCCCGGATCCTCGACCGCATCGGCGTCCAGCACATCGTGCGGCCCGAGGCCGACACGGGCCGCCGGGTGGCCCACCTCGTCGGTGGCCGCATGCAGGACTACATCGAGTTCGACGACGGCTTCGCCATCGTCAAGATGCGGCCGCCGACCGAGGCGATCGGGTTCACGCTCGAGCAGAGCGCGATCCGTAGCAAGTACGGCGTCACCATCGTCGGGGTCAAGGCACCCGGCGAGGACTTCACGTACGCCGTGCCGTCGACGAAGGTGTCGGCGCACGACACGCTCATCGTCAGCGGGCCGACGACGCTCATCGAGCGCCTCGCCGCCCGCCCCTGACCCGCGACGCACTTTCCCGCCCGATCCGGAAAAGCTCCGGTATGCCGGGGAACTGTTCCCGTGCGCAGCCGAAGCTCCCGGTGCGAGGCCTCGGCACCCGCGGCGCGCAGCCGAGGGTCAGAACGGCGTGATGCCGCCCCGGTCCCCCGCGAGGGGCAGGGTCATCGCGAGCTCCTCCTCGCCGTCGTCCTCGGACACGACCCGCATCGGGCGCCGGTAGCCGGTCGGGCGGAAGCCGAAGCCGCTGGCGAACGCGACCGCCCGGCCGTTCTCGGTGCCGACCCAGTAGATGAGCTGGCGCTTCCCCGCATCCGCGGCAGTGCGGGCACCCGCCTTCACGAGCTCGGTGGCGACGCCGGTCCCCCGGGCCTCGGGGGCCACCCACAGCCCGAAGAGCTGGGCCAGGCCAGGATCGTCCTTGGTCGCGGGGCCGACGCTCGCGATGCCCAGGGGTGAGCCGTCGCGCTCGGCGATGAGGCGGGTCGAGCGCTTCATCCGGGCCCGCCAGAAGGACTCGGGTTCGGCGGCCTCCTCGTCGTGGGTGGCGCTGAAGGCGTCGGGGGACTCCTTGAGCGCAGTGAGCCGCACGGAGCGGTACTGCTCCCATTCGTCGACCCCGAGGGGGCGCACCGTGATGTCACTCATGGCGGTCACTCTCCCATGCGATCCGCGCCCACCGGCAACTCGGGCGGGTGAACACCAGGTGCCGGCGGGAGGTCCAGCACCATCGTCTCCTCGGTCACCGAGGGGTCCCAGGGCATCGCGTCGACCTCACCGGTGGGCCGGAAACCCATCCCGACGTAGAAGGCCCAGGCCCGGGCGTTCTCGTGCGCCACGTCGAGCACGACCCGCCGCCACCCAGAGGCCGCGGCCTGCGCCAGGGCAGTCTCGACGAGCGCCCGCGCTGCGCCGCTCCCCCGCGCGACGGAGGCCACCCACATGCCCACGAGGAACACCTCGTCGGCCGGCTGCTCGTCGCCGTGCCACAGCCCGACGGTGCCGACCGGGCGGTCCCCGTCGTGGGCCAGCCACGTCGGCCCGGTCGTGGCGACCCGCTCCTGCCACTGCTCGTCCGTACGTGCGGCGGCCTCGGCATACGTCGCCCAGAACGCTCGGGGGCTGTCGATGAGCGAGGCGAGGCGCACGTCGCGGTAGGTGCGCCAGCTCTCCGTGGAGACGCGCTCGACGCGCAGCCCGTCAGTCACCCGCGAGCTCCCGCGAGCGGTTCGCGGCGGCCTCCATCGCGGTGATGAAGGCCGCTCGCACCTTGTGGTCGTCGAGCTCGCGCAGCGCGGCAGCGGTGGTGCCCCCGGGCGAGGTGACCTGCTCGCGGAGCACCGTGGGGTGCTGCCCGGTCTCCTTGATCATCGTCGCGGCACCGTAGAGCGTCTGGACGACGAGCTCGGTGGCGGTGGCACGCGGCATCCCCAGCACGACGCCGGCCTCGATCATCGCCTCGACGACGTAGAAGATGTAGGCCGGCCCGCTGCCGGAGATCGCGGTGACGGCGTCCTGGAGCTTCTCGGGCACCTCGACGACCTTGCCCGTCGCGGCGAGCAGCGCCTCGGCCTCGCGGAGGTGCTCGGGGTCGCAGTGCGCCCCGGCGCTCACCGCGGCCATGCCCTGGTCGACGAGCGCCGGGGTGTTGGGCATGACCCGCACGACGGCCTGGCCCTCGGGCAGCCGGGACTCGAGGTAGCTCGTCGTGATGCCCGCGGCGAGGCTCACGACGAGGGTCCCCCCGCCGACGTGGTCGTGGATCTCGGCGAGGAGCCCGCTCATGTCCTGCGGCTTGACGACGAGGACGAGCGTGTCGGCGACGTCCGCCGCGGACTCGTTGCCGAGCACCCGCACGCCGTAGCGCTCGGTGAGCTCGGCGGCCCGGTCCTCGCGGCGCTCCGTGATGACGAGCTCGTCGGCCGGCCGCCCGGCGCGCAGCAGCCCCGAGAGGAGGGTCTCGCCCATGACGCCGGCACCGAAGATCGCAACCGTTCCCATACGACGTGAGTATGCCGGGTGCCCGGCCGACCCGAGAGCGGGCTCAGTGGGTGGTCGCGAGCGACCGGAGGAAGAACTGGAGGTTGGCCGGGCGCTCTGCCATCCGGCGGACGAGGTAGCCGTACCAGTCCTCGCCGAACGGCACGTAGACGCGGAGCTGGTGGCCCCGGTCGGCGATGCGGGTCTGCTCGGCCGGCCGGATGCCGTGCAGCATCTGGAACTCGTAGCTGTCGGGCGTGCGACCGTGGTGCCCCGCCAGCGCCTGGGCGATGTCGACGAGACGAGGGTCGTGGGTCGCGATCATGGGGTACCCGTCGCCGGCCATGAGCACCTTGAGGCAGCGGACGTAGGACAGGTCGACGTCGTCGCTGTCCTGGTACGCGATCGATGCCGGCTCCTTGTAGGCGCCCTTGCAGAGCCGCACGCGGCTGCCCTCGCCGGCGAGGTCCCGGCAGTCCCCCTCCGTGCGGTGGAGGTAGGACTGGAGGACCGCGCCCACCGACGGGAAGTCCTCGCGCAGGGCCAGCACGGCCTCGAGGGTGCGGTCGGTCGTCGTGTGGTCCTCCATGTCGAAGGTCACCGTCGTGCCCGCGCGGCTCGCCGCCTCGCAGATGGCCCGGGCGCTGTCGAGGGCGATCGCGTCACCGTCCTCGGGGAGCGCCTGCCCGACCGCGCTGAGCTTGACGCTGACCTCCGCCGCGCCGTAGGCCGCGAGGTCGGCCTCGGCGAGCGCGTCGAGGAGCCGGACGTAGGTGTCGCGGGTCGCCTCGGCCCGGGCTCGGTCGGTCGTGTCCTCACCGAGGTAGTCGACCGTCGCGAGCCGGTTCGTCGTGCGCAGGTCCGCGACCGTCCGCACCGCGTCGGCGACCTCCTCGCCGGCGACGTAGCGGGCGACGACCGCGCGGCTCACGGGCGCCTTGAGCACGAGGTTCCGCGCGAGGTCGGAGTCGGACAGCTGGAGCATCGCTCCCCGGAGGAGGTCACTGGGGTCCACGGGCCACAGGCTATCCGGGGGGCAGCGCCAGGTCGCTCGGCGGCGCAGGGTCAGGGGTGCGGCGGCGCGGGGTCACGGGGTGCGGCGGCGCGAGGTCACGGGGTGCGGCGGCGCACGGTCACGGGGTGCGGCGGCGCAGGGTCAGGCTGCCGAGGGCCAGCGACAGCACGATCCACAGCGCGATGACGCCCAGGCTCGGTAGCACGTCGGCCAGCGGGTCGACCTGCACCGTGACGTCCTTCATGGCGTCCACGGCATACGACAGCGGCAGCACGTCGGAGACCGCCTCGAGGAACGGCGGCAGCTGGTCGCGCGGCAGGAGCAGCCCGCAGAGGAGGAACTGCGGCAGGACGAAGGCAGGCATGAACTGCACCGCCTGGAACTCGGTGCGCGCGAAGCCGCTCGCGAGCAGGCCGAGGGCGGTGCCGAGCACCGCGTCGGCCAGGGCGATGACGACGAGGATCCACAGGGGCCCGGCGACGTCGAGCCCGGCGACCCAGACCGCGAACGACGTCGCGACCACCGCCTGGAGGACGGCCATCGCGCCGAACCCCAGGGCGTAGCCGAGCATGAGGTCGCCCTTGCCGAGCGGCGTGGTGAGGAGCCGCTCGAGGGTGCCCGACGTGCGCTCCCGCAGCGTGGCGACGCTCGTCACGATGAACATCACGACGAAGGGGAAGACCCCGAGCAGCGCCGGGCCGATCCGGTCGAAGATGTCGGCGTTGATGTCGGCGTAGATCCACGCGAGCAGCCCGAGGAGCACGCAGGGCACGACGAGCAGCAGGCCGACGGTGCGGTGGTCGTTCCGGAGCTGGCGCAGGATGCGGCCGGCGGTCGCGAGGGTGATCCGGGCGTTCACGCCGCCTCACCACCCTCGCCCGCAGCGGCCCCGTCGACGAGGGCGAGGAAGGCCTTCTCCGCGTCGACGGTCCCGGTGCGCTCGAGGAGCTCCGAGAGCGTGGAGTCGTTGAGGATTCGTCCGGCCCGGAGGAGCAGGAGGCGGTCGCACCGCACCGCCTCGTCCATGACGTGGCTCGACACGAACACGGTCCGGCCGTCGTGGGCGAGCCGGTGGAAGAGGTCCCACAGGTCGCGGCGGAGCACCGGGTCGAGGCCCACCGTCGGCTCGTCGAGCACGAGCACCTCCGGGTCGCCCACGAGCGTGCAGGCGAGGCTCGCCCGGGACCACTGGCCGCCGGACAGGTTCTCGACGCGGACATCGGCGTGGTCGTCGAGCTCGACCGCGGTGATGGCCCGGTCGGCGGCCGCGGTGTCGACCCCCAGCACCGTCGCGAAGTAGTGGACGTTGTCCCGCACCGTGAGGTCGCCGTAGACGCTCGGGGCCTGGGTCAGGTAGGCGACCCGGTGCCGCAGCCCCGGCGACCCGGCATCCTCCCCCAGCACGGTCACCCGCCCACCGGCGACCACCTGGACCCCGACGATGGCGCGCATGAGCGTCGACTTGCCACCGCCGCTCGGGCCGAGGAGCCCGACGACCTGCCCCCGCGGGATGCGCAGCGAGAGGTCGGGCAGCACCTCGCGGCCGCCCCGGAGCACCCGGAGGTTCTCGACGACGACGACGTCGTCCACGTTATTCGTCATACGACGAAATATGCCACCCGGCCGCGCGCACTGCAAGGGGGGACACGGCGCGCCGCCCTCGCTAGCGTCTCCCCATGTCCCTCCTCAAGCCGCTGCCCCGGCCGTACCCCCCGGACGTCCACGCCGGCGAGGGCGAGGTGAGCGCCTGGCTCCGCCCGTCGGACTCCCCACCGGACATCACGTACACGACCGGTGGCACGTGCGAGTACCTCGCGACCGGCGACTCCACCGGCGGCCTCTACGGCCTCTACCGGTGGACCTTCGGCGAGGCCGAGTCGGGACCCGACCCGCACTTCCACCGTGCCATCACCGAGTCGTTCTACGTGCTGGAGGGCACCGTCCGGCTCTTCGACGGGGCCCGGTGGGTGCCGGCGCGCGCGGGCGACTTCCTCCACGTGCCCGAGGGCGGCATCCACGGGTTCCGCGGCAGCGACCGCGCCCGCATGTTGCTGATGTTCACTCCCGGGGGACCGCGTGAGGACTACTTCGAGACCCTCGCCGCGGTCGGTCGCGGCGGCCGGCTGACCGACGAGGAACGCGCCGCGTTCATGCTCCAGCACGACACGTACTGGGTCTGACCGCCGAGTCGCCCTGACGGCCGAGTCGCCCTGACCGCCGGGTCGCCCTGACCGCCGGGTCGCCCTGACCGCCGGCTCGGCCCCGACCGCCGCCTCACCCGGTCGTCGCGAGGTGCAGCCGCGCGAACGCCAGGGCCTCGGCGAGGTCGAGCTCGCGTTGTGCGTCGCTCGCCCGCCGGGTTGCTACCTCGACGACCACGTGGCCGGCATACCGTTGCGCCGCAAGGGTTTCCAGCACCTGCCCGCAGGGCTGCGTCCCGCGACCCGGGACGAGGTGCTCGTCGCGCGGCGAGCCGACACCGTCGGCGAGGTGCAGGTGCGCGAGGCGCGTGCCGAGGGTCTCCACCATTGCCATCGCGTCGGATCCCGCTGTCGCGGTGTGCGACAGGTCGAGCGTGACGTTGTCGTAGGGCTGGGGCACCGGGTCCCAGTGGGGGAGGTAGGCCTCGAGCTCCCGCGCCCGGGGACCCCGCCACGGGAACATGTTCTCGACGGCCAGCCGGATGCCGGTGTCGTTCTCTCGCACCGCGACTCCGTCGACGAAGTCCCTCGCGTACTCCCGCTGCCACCGGAACGGCGGGTGCAGGACGACGGTGCCGGCCCCGAGCTCCTGAGCCATCGCGATCGAGCGGTCCACCTTCTCCCAGGGGTCGGTGCCCCACACCCGCTGGGTCACGAGGAGCGTCGGGGCGTGCACGGAGAGCACGGGGATGCCGTGGTGCGCGGCGAGCGTCGCCAGCGCTCCCGCCTCCCGGGTCACCGGGTCGGTCCACACCATGACCTCGACCCCGTCGTAGCCCAGGCGGGCGGCCATCTCGAAGGCGGTCGCGCAGTTCTCGGGGTAGACGGATGCCGTCGAGAGGCCGACCTGCGCCCGCGGCACTGCGACCGGTCGGGCACGACCGGCCCCGCTGCCGGCGCGGGTGGCCACGCCTCAGCTCATCCTGTCCAGGTGGCGCAGGATGATCCCCTCGCGGAGCGCCCACGGGCAGATCTCGATGTGGTCGAGCCCCAGGAGGTCCATGGTCGCGTCCGCGACGATCGCGCCCGCGAGCAGCTGGAGGGACCGCGACCCGGAGACGCCGGGGAGGTCCGCCCGTTCGACCGCCGTCATCTCCGCGATCTCGGGGAGGCGCTGGGCGAGCGCGGCACGCTCCAGGGAGCGCTCGGCATACATGCCCTCCGCGCTGGGCGCCGCCCCGCAGATGCGGGCGAGCGACCGCATGGTCTTCGACGTGCCGACCGCACGGTCCGGGGTGCCCGCCTTGGCGAGCGGCCGGAGCTCCGCGGCGATCATGGCGCGCACCTGCTTGCGCGCCTCGCGGACGACGTCGCTGCTCGGAGGGTCGCCCGGGAGGAGGTCCCGCGTGACCCGGCCGGCACCCAGGGGCAACGAGACGGCGACATCGGGGTCCTCGTCCATGCCCTGGGCGAGCTCGAGCGAGCCGCCCCCGATGTCGGCGACGAGGAGCGTCCCGGCGGACCACCCGCACCAGCGGCGGGCGGCGAGGAAGGTGAGCCGGGCCTCCTCCTCACCGCTGAGCACGTCGAGGACCACTCCCGTGCGCTCCCTGACGGTGGCCAGGACGTCGTCGCCGTTGGGGGCCTCGCGGATCGCGCTCGTCACGAACCCGCTGAGGTCCTCGACGCCCTGGTCCTCGGCGACGTCGAGGCACTCCTGCACGAAGTCGGCGAGCTGGTCGCGCCCTCCGTCGTCGATGAGGCCCTGCTGGGTGACGTGCTCGGAGAGGCGCAGGTCGATCTTGTGCTTCGACGCGGGGAGCGGCTGGGCGCCGGGGTGGGCGTCGACCACGAGGAGGTGGACCGTGTTCGATCCGACGTCGATGACCCCGAGGCGCATGCGCCCAACGTAGTCGGTGCGGGGCGGCCCCCATAGGCTGGGGCGCGTGCCCGAGACGCCCCTCGACATCGCCCGCACGTGGGCCGAGTTCACCGACCCGGCCAACCCCGGTCAGCGGTTCCGGGTCGACCTCACGTGGCTGACCTCGAGCTGGACGTGCATCTTCGGCACGGGCTGCCGGGGCATCTACGCCGACCGGCCCGACGACGGGTGCTGCACCCTCGGCGCCCACTTCACCGACGACGACGACCTCGAGCGCGTACGGGCCGTCGCCGCCGAGCTCGGCGAGGACGAGTGGCAGATGCGGCCCGGCCGCGGGCGCCGCGGCGACAAGGACCCCGCGCGACGCTCGGCCTGGACCGAGAAGGAGGACGGCGCCCGCAAGACCAAGGTCGTCGACGGCGCCTGCATCTTCCTCAACCGGCCCGGCTTCCCCGCGGGCGCCGGCTGCGCCCTGCACCAGCACGCGGTGCTCACCGGCCGTCCCCCGCACGAGGCCAAGCCCGACGTGTGCTGGCAGCTCCCGATCCGGCGCAGCTACCGCACCGTCGAGCTGCCCGACGACACCTCGCACCTCGAGGTGACGATCGCGGAGTACGACCGGCGCGGGTGGGGCCCGGGTGGGCACGACCTCGACTGGTACTGCTCGAGCAACACCGAGGCCCACGTCGGTGCGGAGCCGGTGTACCGCAGCAGCGCGGCCGAGCTCGCTGCGCTCATGGGCGACGAGGCGTATGCCGAGCTCGTCCTGCGCTGCGAGGCCCACCTCGACACGGTGAAGCGGGCCCGCTCCGCAGGGGCGCGGCAGCTCATCCCGCTGCTCGTCCACCCGGCGACCGTGGAGGCCGGGACGGTCGGCGGGCGGCGCACCCGGGTCCCCCGCAAGCGGGCGGTCCCCGCGCAGCCGGTCGCGGGCGCGAACGAGCCCGCCCACCCCGTGCCCCCGGGCGCGGGCGGCAAGGCGGTCAAGGGCGTGAAGGCCGTGAAGGCCGTGAAGGCCGTCAAGACCGTCAAGGTGACCAAGGGCGCGAAGGCGACGGCGGGCGCCGCGACGGTCAACGGTGCCGAGGCTGCGAAGGGCGCTCCGGGTGTCGAGGTCGCGGCGGGGAAGCGGCGCCGCTCGTCGTGATCCGCAGCCCGAACATCTGGGACTCCCCGGAGGTCTACGAGCTGGAGAACCTCGCGGCGGACCAGGCCGGGGTGGTCGACGCCGCGATCGACGGACTGCACCGCCTCGACGGGGCGGACGTCCTCGACCTCGGCTGTGGCACCGGGTTCCACCTCCCCCTCCTCGCGGCTCGCGGAGCCCGGGTCGTCGGCGTCGAGCCGCACCTGCCCCTCCTGGCGCTCGCCCGGCGACGGCTGGCATCCGATCGACCCCCTGTCGCGTCGGGTGCGTCCCACATGCCGGGCGCGTGGGTCCTCGGGGGCGATGCCGAGGCACTTCCCCTGCGGGACAGCAGCATCGACGTCGTGCACGCACGCTGGGCGTACTTCTTCGGGGCGGGGTGCGAACCCGGGCTCGTGGAGGTTGCCCGCGTGCTCCGACCCGACGGCACCGCCTGCCTCGTCGACAACGACGCCACGCGCTCGACGTTCGGCAGGTGGTTCAGGCGTGCGTACCCGGCATACGATCCGGTTGCCGTGCAACGGTTCTGGGATCGGCAAGGGTTCACCACCGAGCGCCTCACGATGGTGTGGACCTTCGACCGGCGGGAGGACCTCGAGGCCGTCGTCCGGATCGAGCTGCCCCCGGGACCTGCCGACGAGGCGCTCGCGGAGCACGAGGGGCTGACCGTCGACTACGCGGTGGCCCTGCGGTGGAGGCGCTACTGACGGGCCGGCCCGCGGGGCGTCAGATCCAGCCGAGATCGCTGACCTGCGGGAAGAGCGAACCGTCGGCGAGCGCCCAGTAGACGCCCCACCCGACGAGCAGCACCACCCCGGCGCCGCCCACGAGCAGCAGCACCCGGGACACGGGGTCCGGCCGGGTGAGCAGTCCGGCGACGACGGCTGCAGCGAGGAACAGCACTCCCAGCCAGGGCGTCCCGCCCTCGATGTAGGTGTTGGTCAGCGTCAGGGCCACGAGAAGGGCCAAGACGACCCCGGGCACCCCCACCCTGAAGGTCCGGCCGCGGAGGCCCCACGCGAGCGCGGCCAGCACGAGGAAGAGGCCGGTGTACCAGATCCAGTGGCTGACGACCTCGTCCCAGAGGTGCACGATCGACGCCCGCGCGACCACGGCGTCGGTGACGTTGCTGACGGAGTTCGCGGACAGGTGCAGGCCGTGCCCGAGGGTGAACGTCACGGCTCCGACCCCGAAGAGGATCCAGGGCCCGCGGGCCGCACCGGCCCGGGCGAGCACCATGGCGGCACAGCCGAGCAGGACGTAGGGAGTCAGCAGGTCGACCCAGTCGGCGACCCGTGTCTCCCCCACCGTGCCCAGCGGCTTGAAGAGCGTGCCGGCCTGCATCCCGACGACGAGGGCGACGGCGAACCAGCCGAGCCACCCGCGCACCGGGGCCCGCGTCGTGGGGGTCGCGTCGTGGTCGAGAGCCAGCGTGCTGTCCATGACGACCTTCTCCGGAGGCGGTGCGCGGGCGGAGACACCCGCCGCAGTCCTGACCGTACTCGTGCGTCACCACATCCACGGGAGGCGAGTGGCATACCTCATCGCCGGGACTCGGTAGCGTCGAGCGCGACGCCCGGCAGAGGGGAGAACCCAGGTGAGCGACCACCCGACACTGCTCCACACCGTCCTCGACACCACCGATGTCAGGGGGTTGGCGGAGTTCTACCGGAGCCTCCTCGGGCTCCGCTACCGCCCCGGCGACGAGCCGCCGGACGACGGCACCCCCGACGACGCCGACTGGCTCGTGCTCACCGCGGAGGACGGCACCCGGCGCCTCGCCTTCCAGGGGGTGGAGAGCCTGCCCCGCACGACGTGGCCCGACCACACGGTCCCCATGCAGCTCCACCTCGACCTCACCGTGCCGACGGTCGACGCGCTGGAGCGGCACCGGGCACGTGCGGAGGAGCTGGGCGCCGAGCTGCTCCTCGACCGTCGGTCCGACCCCGACGAGCCGCTCTACGTCCTGGCCGACCCGTCCGGCCACCCCTTCTGCATCTTCGTTGCGTGAGCCCCGGCTGGAGGCCCGGGGCCGCCCGACACCGGGACCCTCACCTCCGCAGGACTTCTGTTTCCTTGCGAGGGTGAAGGTTCCCGGATCGGGCGAGAATCCTGTGACCCGGGTCAGGGTGCGTCGGGGTCCAGGTCGAGGGCGATGTCGAGGATGGGCGAGGAGTGGGTCAGCCCGCCCACGGAGAGGTAGTCGACTCCGGTCGACGCATAGGCGGCGGCCACCTGGAGCGTGAGCCCACCGGTCGCCTCGACCTCGACCTGCTCGCCCGTCGCGCGCACGGCATCCACCGTGGCCCGCAGCAGGTCGGTGGACATGTTGTCGCAGAGGAGGAAGCGCGCGCCGGCCGCCACCGACTCGAGGGCCTCGTCCGTCGTCGTGACCTCGACCTGGATCGGGACCTCGGGGAACGCCTCACGGATCGCGTCGTACGCCGCGGTGAGGCCGCCCGCCGCAAGCTTGTGGTTGTCCTTGACCATGGCCACGTCGTAGAGGCCCATCCGCTTGTTGGTGCCACCGCCGCAGCGCACGGCGTACTTCTCGAGCGCGCGCATCCCCGGAGTGGTCTTGCGCGTGTCGAGCACCACCGCACCCGACCCGTCGAGGACATCCGCCCACCGGCGCGTGTGGGTCGCGACGCCCGAGGTGCGCGACAGGATGTTGAGGATGGTCCGCTCGGCGACGAGCGTCGTGCGGGTCGACCCGCGAAGGCCGGCCAGGTGGTCGCCCCGCGCGACGCGGTCCCCGTCCGAGGCGACGGTGTCCACCCACACCGACCCCGTGCCGAGCCGAGCGTCCACCGCCTCGACGACGAGCGACACCACCGGCAGCCCGGAGACGACGCCTGCGGCGCGGGCGACGAGGTGCGACACCGACTCCTGCTCCGCCGGGATCGTCGCGAGCGTCGTCACGTCGGTGCCGTCGTCGAGGTCCTCGTCGAGCGCCCTCTCGATGAGCAGCCGGGCGTCGTCGTGCGGGAAGCGGTGGTCGGTCGGGTCGTGGGGCTCGGTCATGCCTCTCCTTGGGGTTCGACGGGGTGCTCGGTGACGACGACGCTTCCGTCGGGCGCCCGGGTCGACGTGAGGTGGGTCAGCCAGCGGGCGTCGTCGCGGTCCGGGAAGTCGGAGCGGATGTGCCCGCCCCGGGTCTCCTCCCGCCGGTGCGCCACGAGCGAGAGGGCCTGGCCGAGGTGGAGGAGGTTGGACGTCTCCCAGGTCAGCGGACCCGGCTCGGCAGCGCTCGGCGGGAGGACAGCGAGGGCACCCAGCGCCGCGAGAGCTCCCTCGGTGGAGGCGGCCGACCGCACCGGCCCGGAGCCCCGCGTCATGGCCCGCTGGACGTCGAGCCGGTGCGACGCGTCGAGCACGGCCGCCGCCCCCGAGGCGACCACCGCCTCGCGGA
>DASSYJ010000092.1:0-8745 GCA_035703305.1 Ornithinibacter sp.
AGGACGGTGTCCGGGTCCCCCGCCGACCGGCCGAGGGCGTCCAGCACCTCGTTGGCGGCCTCGAACTGGTCCTTCAGGGCCGCGTAGCTCTGCTCCAGTCGCTCGTGCTCCACAGCCCCCGTGGTGGCCGCGGCCGACGCCCGCTCAAGCATCGGTGCCTCCTCACCGCCGAAGTCGAGGCGATGCCCTCCTCGAGTGTGCCGAAGTTCCACAGGGGGTGCAATGACCCGAGTGGGCCAGGGGCGAGCGCGGGCTCCTGTCGGCCGGCGGTGGTTCAGTGGCTCCATGACCTGGGAGACGCACCCCGTGACCCCCGACCGGTTCGACGACTTCGCCGACGTCGTCAACCGCAGCCGGCGCGCCGACAGCTGCTGGTGCCTGTCGCACCGCCTGCGGCTCAAGGAGATCGAGGAGCTCGGCGGTGGGAGCCGAGAGCGCGCGATGCGTGCGCTCTGCGAGCGGGAGAACCCGCCGGGCGTCGTCACCTACCTCGACGGCACACCCGTCGGGTGGTGCAACATCGGGCCGCGGTCGGAGATCCCGCGCCTCGTGCACTCCAGACTCATCCGCCCCGTCGACGACGTGCCCGTCTGGAGCATCGTGTGCGTCGTCGTCCGGAGCGGCCACCGGAGGACCGGCGTGACGGCGCCACTCCTCGAGGGGGCGGTCGCGTATGCCGGGTCCCGCGGGGCGCCGGCCGTCGAGGCCTACCCGGTGGACCCGCCCGGGCGGATGGACACGACGATGGCGTTCGTCGGGACGCGCTCGATGTTCGAGCGGGCCGGGTTCCGGGTGGTCGGGACGACGGATGCCGTGGCGAGCCGGATGCCGCGGCTCGTCATGCGCCGCGACCTGGCGCCCTAGCCCCTGGGCGGGGCACGGCGCTACAGTCGGGAGCACGTGACGCACGTCACACAGGAGGTGCTGGCTCGGCACTGCTCACGGCGTCACGTCGACCGGGGAGGTGCACCGCGGTGGACTACGTGCGTCGCAACGTGTGGGAGCTCGGCGGGGACTGGGCCGACGAGGTGCTGTGGTACGCCCGGGGGGTCGCCGCCATGAAGGCGCGCCCCCTGGCCGAGCCGACGAGCTGGCGCTTCTACGCCGGCATGCACGGGTTCAACCGGGCACGGTGGCAGTCGCTGGGGTACCTCACGGCGGGCGACCAGCCGCCGTCCGCGGCACACCTCGCGACGTTCTGGCGACAGTGCCAGCACGGCAGCTGGTACTTCCTGCCGTGGCACCGCGGCTACGTGCTGGCGTTCGAGGCCAACATCCGGGCCGTGGTCCTCGCCGCAGGCGGCCCCGTGGACTGGGCACTGCCCTACTGGGACTACTTCACGCCCGGCCAGGCGGCGATCCCGCCGGCATTCGCGTCCCCCGACTGGCCCGACGGCGTGGGTGACAACCCGCTCTTCGTCGAGCAGCGGTACGGCCCGAACGGCGACGGCGACGTGTTCGTCCCCCTCGACCAGGTCGACATGACCGCCCTCGGCGACCCCGACTTCACCGGCGTGGCGAGCGGTGGCAGCCCGGGCTTCGGGGGCGTCGACACCGGCTTCTCGCACAGCGGTGCCGTGCACGGTGGGATCGAGACCCAGCCCCACGACTGGGTGCACGGGCTCGTGGGTGGCCAGGATGCGCAACCGCCGGGCCTCATGGGGGCGATGTCCGACCCGAGGACCGCCGGGCTCGACCCGGTCTTCTGGCTGCACCACGCCAACATCGACCGGCTCTGGGCCAGCTGGAGCGCCTCGGACCCGGGGCACACCGACCCGACGCAGTCGCGCTGGCTCCTCGGGCCGGCGAGCACGGGCCAGCGGTCGTTCCGTGCCCCGATGCCCGACGGCTCGACGTGGACGTACACGCCCGGCGAGATGACCGACCTCGACGCCCTCGACTACGCGTACGAGGACATCACCCCTGTCGTCCCACCGGCGGTGCTGGACGGCCGACTGGATCGACTCGGCCTCGACCGAGTGGCACGAGAGGGTGCGCCCATGCCAGAGGACACCACCGTCGAGCTGGTCGGCGCGAACGACGAGGCCGTGCCGGTGCGCGGGAGCGAGGTCCGGACCCGGGTGCGGCTCGACTCCCCTGCGAGGCGCCGGGTCACGGACAGCCTGTCGCCGTCCGCGGACGCCGGGGAGGCGGCGCTGCCCGACCGCGTCTTCCTCAACCTCGAGAACGTCCGTGGGAGCTCCGACGCCGCGGCCTTCCGCGTCTACGTCGGCCTCGGCGACGACGAGGACGTCGCCGAGCACCCCGAAGCCCTGGCCGGCAGCATCGCACCCTTCGGTGTGACCGAGGCGAGCGAGGCAGACGACGAGCACGGAGGGGAGGGGCTGACCTTCGTCCTCGAGATCACCGCCCTCGTCGACCGGATGCACCTCGAGGGCTCGTTCGACGTCGACGAGCTGCCGGTCCGCCTCGTCCCGGTGCGGCCGGTGGGCGATGAGGCGGACCTCACCGTCGGCCGGGTCAGCATCTTCCGTCAGGGGCGCTGAGCCCCGCGCCGGCCGATGCTCACTCCTGAGGCCCGCGAGCGTCGGCGAGTCCGGACGCCGGTGCTCGTCGCCACCGGCTCGGCCTGGCTCGTCCTGCTGGGTTCCGAGCTCCTCCACTCGGGCAGCGACCGCCGCTCCGTCGTGGCCGGGCTCGGAGCTGGCGCGGCCCTCCAGCCCGGGCCGCCGTCCACGACGGTGCTGCCGAGCCAGGTCCACGTGCACCAGCTCCTGGGGGGCGGAGCTCCGCCGGAGGGGTCGCTGGTGACGCTTCCCGGCTTCCTGGCGGCGTGGGGGCTCATGCTCACGGCGATGATGGCTCCGCTGCTCGTCCCCGCCCTGAGGCACGCCCGCGACCGCAGCCTCCGCCGGCGTCGGTGGCGGGCGATGTGCCTCACGACGGTGGGCTACGCGGCCAGCTGGGCCGCGGCCGGCATACTCCTGCTCGTCCTCGCCGCGGCACCGGGCGCCCTGACGGAGCGGACCGGCGCCCGCTTCGCCCTGGGGCTCGCCGTCGCCCTCGCCTGGCAGGTGTCCCCGGTGAAGCAGCGGTGCCTCAACCGGCACCACGCGCACCCGCCGGTGGCGGCGTTCGGGTGGGAGGCCGACCGGGACGCGCTCCGGCTGGGTGGCACGCACGCCGCCTCGTGCCTCGGGTCCTGCTGGGCCCTCATGCTGCTTCCCCTGCTCGCACCCACGTGGCACCTCGGCGTCATGGCCGTGGTCACGGCGTGGATGTGGGCCGAGCGGCTCGAGGTCCCGGCGAGACCCACGTGGGGCGTCCGGCTCCCCCTGCGGGCCGTCCGCCTCGTCGCGTCGACGGCGTGGGTCCCGGGGCGGCGCCCGGTGTGGACGGGAGGTGCCGGAGGGTCGTGACGCGGCGACCACACGGCATACCCGATCCGGACGTCAGCGGTCCCTGACCGAGATGACGACGTTGCCCACCTTGTGGCCGCCCTCGACGTAGCGGTAGGCCTCGACGATGTCCTCGAGGGGGTAGGAGCGGTCGATGAGCGGCCGGAAGGCCCCGCTCTCCAGCCGCGAGCGGAGGTGCTCGAGGACCTCCGGCGTCTCCAGGGGGAAGGGGAACACGACGCGCCGCCGTGGCGTCCGCCCCACCTTGGGCACGAGCGGGAGGGCGATGTTCTGGGCGAACGGCCCCAGGTCCGACGAGACGTAGACGCCGCCGGGCACGAGGATCCGCCGGCAGGCCTGGAACGTGCTCTTGCCGACCATGTCGAGGACGGCGTGGAAGGTCCGCCCCGTGCGGGTGAAGTCGTGGGTCTGGTGGTCGATGACGTGCTCGGCGCCCAGCCGCTGCACGAGCTCGAGGTGAGCGCTCGGTGCCGTGGCGGTGACGGTGACGCCGAGGTCCGCGAGCAGCTGGACGCACGCGGAGCCGATGGCCCCCGTCGCACCGTGGACGAGGACGCGCTGGCCGGCCTGGATGCCGGCCCGCCGGATCGAGGACAGGGCGTAGTGGCCGCCCTCGGTCGCCGCCGCCGCCGTGTGCAGGCCCACGCCGTCGGGGACGGGCGCGACGAGGGACGTCACGCTCACGGCGACGTACTCGGCGTGCGTGCCGAACCGGCCCTCGGCGTACCCGAACACCTCGTCACCCGGGGCGAACCGGGTGACCTCACGACCGACGCGCTCGACGACCCCGGCATACTCCGTGCCCCAGATGTCGAACCGCGGTCGCCGCACCCCGGAGACGCCGCGGATGAAGAACGGCGAGGCCCCGCGGTAGCCGCAGTCGGTGCGGTTGACCGTGGTGGCGTGGACCCGGACGAGCACGTCGTCGGGACCCACCCAGGGCATCGGCGCATCGTCGACGACGTGCACCACCTCGGGCGGTCCGTAGCGCTGGCTCACCGCGGCCCTCATCTGCCGGACGCTACTCCCCACTCGTCATCGGTGCCCCCGGCGACCATGCCCCGTCAGAACGGCTCCGGGACGTGGCGAAGCGGCAGGTCGGGCTGGACGTAGTCGCCGGGCTTCTGCCGCTTCGGCAGCTCGACGTCCTCGGGCGCCAGCGGCTCGTACGGCACGTGGCTCAGCAGGTGGCTGATGATGTTGAGCCGCCCCCGCCGCTTGTCGTTGGTGTCCGCCACGAACCAGGGCGCCCACGACGAGTCGGACGCCTCGAACATGGCGTCGCGCGCGCGGGAGTAGTCGTACCAGCGGCGGTAGGACTTGAGGTCCATCCCGGAGAGCTTCCAGACCTTCCGCGGGTCGTCGATCCGGCTCTGGAGCCGACGGGTCTGCTCCTCCTCGCTCACCTCGAGCCAGTACTTGATGAGGAGGATCCCGGACTCGACCATGGCGTGCTCGACGGCGGGAACCCACTGGAGGAAGCGGTTCGACTCCTCCTCGGTGCAGAAGCCCATGACCCGCTCGACGCCTGCGCGGTTGTACCAGCTGCGGTCGAAGATGACGACCTCACCGGCCGCCGGGAGGTGCGAGAGGTAGCGCTGGACGTACATCTGCGACCTCTCCCGCTCGTTGGGCGCCGGTAGCGCGACGACGCGGAAGACCCGCGGGCTCACGCGCTCGGTGATCGCCTTGATCGTGCCGCCCTTGCCCGCCGTGTCGCGTCCCTCGAAGACGATGCAGACCTTCGCGCCGGTGTCCTTGACCCACTCCTGCATCGCCACGAGCTCGCCGTGGAGCCGTCGCAGCTCGTGCTCGTAGGCCCGGCGCTTCATCCTCCTTGGCGTGTCGTCGCTCACGGCGTCGCTCCTCGCACCGGTCCCTGGGTCGCGTCGTGCCCCGCCGTCGTGACAGCCCTCGCCGGCGCCACCGCCTGGCGCGGGTCGGTCGCGACGGACACGGGCGGCGTGCGGCGGCGGCGGATCCACTTGCCGCCCTCGATCACGACGGGGAGCACGAGCGCGAGGCCCAGGCACGCCACCCACTGCCTGCCGGTCAGCGACTCCGTCAGCAGCCCGTGCTGCAGGCCGGGCAGCTCGGTGGCGAGGGCGACCATGGTGAGGGGCACGAGCGCGACCGCGAGGGCCTTGAGGATCGGCGGGGTCAGGCCGCTCGTCGGGTCGCGCCGGTTCGTGATCGCGTTGAAGACCGTGCCCAGCCCCATGACGACGAACGTCATCGTCAGCGAGACGCTCGACTGCTCCGTGCTCGGGTCGTCCGGCCCGAGGACGAGGGGGACGAACGCGGCGACGAAGAGCACGGCTGCGTAGACGATCCACAGCGTCACCGCGCCCCGGTTCGTGATGGGGGTGCCGGGGTCGCGCGGCGGTCGGTGCATGACGTCGGGGTCGCCGGGGTCGATCGCGATGATGACGACGCCCGCGGCGGTCGCGAAGAACAGCAGGTAGAGCACCATGAGCGGCGTGAGCGCGACGCCGTCGTTGACGTCGAACGCGGACGCCGCGACGAAGAGCATGACGAGGGAGAGCAGCTGCGTCATCTGGTAGCGGACGTACGAGACGACCTTGTCGTAGACGCGGCGGCCGATCTCGACCGCGTGGACGAGCGTGCCGAAGTTGTCGTCCGTGAGGATCATCCGGGCCGCCTGCTTCGTCACCTCGCTGCCCGAGCCCATGGCGACACCGATGTCGGCCTGCTTCAGCGCAGCAGCGTCGTTGACCGCGTCACCCGTCATCGCGACGATGAGGCCCTGCTCCTGCATGAGCCGCGCCAGGCGCAGCTTGTCCTGGGGCGTCACGCGGCCGAAGACGTGCAGCTGCGGCAGCCGGGCGGCGAGGTCCGCGTCCGAGAGCGTCACGAGCTCGTCGCCACTGATCGCACCCGGCCCGAGGCCGAGGCTCTCGCCGATCGCCTGGGCCGTGACGGCGTGGTCGCCGGTGATCATCCGGACGTCGATGCCCGCGCCCAGCGCGACGTCCACCGCGGCCTTCGACGACGGCCGCAGGGGGTCGATGATGCCGACCATGCCGACGAAGCCGAGGTCGTGCGTGAGCGACATCGGGTCGGTCTCCATCGCTGCGCGCTCGCCCTCGTCGAGGAAGCGCGCGGCGAACGCGAGCACCCGAAGTCCCTTCTCGCCCATGTGGGCGTTGGCCGCGTCGATGTCGGCCCGGGTCCCCTCGATCGGCACCTGCGACCCGCTCATCGGCCCGCCCGCCTCCGAGCAGCGCGCGAGCACGACGTCCGGGCCGCCCTTGACGAGCTGGATGAGCCGCCTGACGCCGTCGACCTCGATCTCGTGGAACGTGGCCATGAACTTGTAGTCGGAGTCGAAGGGCACCTCCGCCACGCGCGGGTACGCACGCCGGGTCTCCTCGGCGGACACGCCCAGCTTCGCGGCGAGCACGACGAGCGCGGCCTCGGTCGGGTCGCCGACGACCGAGCCGTCGTCGCCGACCGTGGCGTCGCTGTCGAGGACGAGCCCGAGCGCGAGCCGCGTGAAGTCGGGCACTGGCACGCCGGCGACCCCGGCGATGGCGCCCGTCTTGCCGTAGCCGACCCCCTCCACCTCGAACCACGACGCGTTCGCGTAGATGAGCGAGACCATCATCTCGTTCAGCGTCAGCGTGCCGGTCTTGTCGGTGTTGATCGCGCTCGTCGCGCCGAGTGTCTCGACGTCGGTGAGGTTCTTGACGACGGCCTTGGCATCGGCGAGCTGCTTCGCCCCGAGGGAGAGCAGCCCGGAGACGAAGGCCGGCATGCCCGTCGGGATCGCCGAGATCGCCATCGCGGTGCCGAGCAGGAGCAGGTCGCTGAAGCTCAGCCCGCGGATCAGCCCGACGACGACGATGAACGCGACCGCCGTCCAGGCGACGATGGCGAGCACCTTCGTCAGGGAGTCGAGCTCCTTCTGCAGGGGCGAGCGGGTGCGCTTGACGGAGGTCAGCATCGTGGCGATCTGCCCGATCTCCGTGCCCATCCCCGTCGCCGTGACGACCGTCGCCGCCGTGCCCCGCGTCACGGCCGTGTTCTGGAAGACCATGTTCGAGCGGTCCCCGAGGCCGACCTCGGTCCCGGGCAGGGTGCCGGCGTCCTTGCCCACGGGGGCGCTCTCACCCGTGAGCGCGGCCTCCTGGGTCTCGAGGGTGGCCGAGCGGATGACGCGCCCGTCGGCGGGCACGATGTCACCGGCCTCGAGCTGGACGATGTCGCCCGGCACGACCTCGACCGCGGGCACGAGGCTGACAGCGCCGTCCCGGACGACCTTCACCTGGGGCACCTGCATGCTCGAGAGCGCGTCGATGCTCTCGCGGGCCTTGAGCTCCTGGCGAGCGCCGAGGACGAGGTTGAGGGCGATGAGGAGGCCGACGAGGACGGCGGTCGACACCTGCCCGATGAGCAGGCTCGCGACCGTGACCGCGATGAGCATGATGTTCATCGGGTCGCGCAGCTGGGCGAGCGCGATCTGGAGCACCGACGGCGGCGGCTCGCTCTCGATCGCGTTCGGGCCGTGGCTCGCGAGGCGAGCGGCCGCCTCGGCCGCGGTGAGGCCGGCGTCGGCATCCGAGCCGAGTGAGGCGACGACGGCGGGCGCGTCCCGGGAGTACGCCGGTTCGGATGGGGCTGTCGCGGCGTCGGCGGTCATGGCGCTCATTGTCCATGCGGGGGCCGTCGGCGAACAGCGGTTCGGGATTCTCCCCGTGCGGGTCGACGTTCGTCACGTCGCTCGGGGGTACACGGCCGGACCGCGACCGGACGTGCCGGCCGCGGCCCGGGAGAGGTGGCAGCGAGTCGGGATGCCGTGCAGCGCACCGGCATCCGGTCAGAGCTCGGGGCCCTTGGCGCGCAGCTTGTCGACCTCGGTCATCGCCTCGCGCAGCTCGGCGAGCCACGCGTCGGCGTGCTGGGCGACGAGCCGCACCGACCACGCGAGGGCGTCGCTGCGGGACCGGGCCACGCCGGCGTCGACGAGGGTGTCGAGGACGGCCCGCTCGGGCTGGCGCAGCCGGGTCATGACCGGGACGGCGAGGTGGGTGAACAGGGTGGTGGTGTCTCCGACGCGCGCGCCCCACGAGACGGTGCGCTGGTAGCGGGCCTGGGCCTCCTGGGCGATCCCGATCCGCTGGTCGCGGGTGTCGGCGCGGAAGCGGCTGATCCGCCCCTCGGCCTCGGCGGCATCGGTCGTGGCATCGACGTCGGCGAGGGTGCCGATGACGGTGATCTCCTCGCGGTCGACGGTCACGTCGACGTCGTCGAACCAGCCCTCGGGCAGGCGACCGGCGAACCACTTGTCGGCGTCGTCGGCGCTGGGCAGGTCGCCCTGCTGCCAGCCACCCGGACGGCCGAA
>DASSYJ010000103.1:0-7545 GCA_035703305.1 Ornithinibacter sp.
GTGAGCACCGGGCTGCCGGTCTACGTCGTCGAGGGGGCGGGCGGCATCCTGCGCGACGCCGACGGCAACCAGCTCATCGACTTCGGCGCGGGCATCGCGGTGACCACCGTCGGCAACGGCAACCAGCGCGTCGTCGACGCCGTCACCGAGCAGATCCGCCAGTTCACGCACACCTGCTTCATGGTCAACCCCTACGAGAAGTACGTCGAGGTCTGCGAGAGGCTCAACGAGCTCACCCCGGGTGACCACGAGAAGCGCTCGGCGCTGTTCAACTCGGGTGCCGAGGCCGTCGAGAACGCCGTGAAGGTCGCCCGTCACGTCACGGGCCGTCAGGCGATCGTCGCGTTCGACCACGGCTACCACGGCCGCACGAACCTCACGATGGGCCTCACCGCCAAGAACATGCCCTACAAGCACCGGTTCGGGCCGTTCGCGGGCGAGCTCTACCGCGTGCCGATGGCCTACCCCTACCGCTGGACGGGTGGCCCCGAGGCCTGCGCCGAGGAGGCCCTGCGCACCGTGACCGACCAGATCCACGCGCAGGTCGGCGAGGGCAACACGGCCGCGGTCATCATCGAGCCGATCCAGGGTGAGGGTGGCTTCATCGTCCCGCCGGAGGGCTTCCTGCCGGGGCTGGCCGACTGGTGCCGCGAGCACGGCATCCTCCTCATCGCCGACGAGGTGCAGTCCGGCTTCTGCCGCACGGGCGACTGGTTCGCCTGCGACCACGAGGGCGTCGTCCCCGACCTCCTGACGGCCGCCAAGGGCATCGCGGGCGGGATGCCTCTGGCGGCCGTCACCGGGCGGGCCGAGCTCATGGATGCCGTGCACGCCGGGGGCCTGGGCGGCACCTACGGCGGCAATCCGGTCGCCTGCGCCGCAGCGCTCGCGTCGATCGCGTCGATGGAGGAGGACGACCTCGCCGGTCGGGCCCGTGAGATCGGCGACGTCCTGGGCGACCGGCTCGGGCGGCTCGCGGAGAAGTACGACGAGGTCGGCGACGTCCGGGGCCGCGGCGCGATGATCGCCATGGAGCTGGTCACCGACCCGGACACCAAGGAGCCGGCCGCCGCCCTGACCGCCGCCGTCAACAAGGGCTGCCACGAGCGGGGCCTGGTCACGCTGACGTGCGGCACCTACGGGAACGTGTTCCGGTTCCTGCCACCGCTCTCCATCTCCGACGAGCTGCTCCACGAGGGCCTCGACGTGCTCGAGGAGTCGTTCACCGCCGCCGTCGGCTGACGGGTGGCCACCGAGACACCGGCGTCGTTCGACCTCACCGGGCGGACTGCCGTCATCACGGGTGCCGGCTCGCCGACGGGGATCGGGGTGGCCTGCGCCCGCCTCCTCGCGTCGTGCGGGGCCCGGGTCGTCGTCTGCGCCACGACCGACCGGGCCGACGAGCGGGCCTCCGAGCTGCGGGCCGCCGGTCACACTGCCTCGGGCGTGGTCGCGGACCTCACGACGGAGGAAGGGGCAGCGACGGTCGTCTCGGCCGCGCTCGCTCTGGGCGGCCTCGACGTACTCGTCAACAACGCGGGCATGGTGTCGGTCTCCGGTCGTGGGGACTTCCTCGAGGGGGACCTGCTCGCGACCCCGCCCGAGCGCTGGTCCGCCTCCATCGCCCGCAACCTCGACACGGCATACCTCATGACCCGGGCCGCGCTGCCCCACCTTCGGGCCAGCGGCCACGGGCGGGTCGTCATGGTCACCTCCGTCTCCGGGCCGGTCATGGCGATGCGCGCCGACGTCGCGTATGCCGCTGCCAAGGCCGGGCTGGTCGGGCTCACCCGCGCGCTCGCGGTCGACGAGGCGGCTCGTGGCATCACCGTGAATGCCGTGGCACCGGGCTGGATCGCGACGGGCTCGCAGACGGAGTCGGAGGCCCAGGAGGGACGCGTGACCCCGGTCGGCCGGTCGGGGACGGCGAAGGAGGTCGCCGCGGCGGTGACGTTCCTCGCGAGCCCCGGCGCGGCATACGTCACCGGCCAGGTCCTCGTCGTCGACGGCGGCAACAGCATCGCGGAGGAGCGCCTCGCGTGACGGGTGGCCCCGGCGTTCCTAGTCTGGGGAGGTGACCCGTCCAGTCCTGCGTCAGGTGCACAACATCGGTCGCAGGCGTGCCTGGGTCATCTGGCTGGTGGGGCTGGCCGTCTATGTGCTGGCCGTCTTCCACCGGACGTCCCTCGGGGTGGCGGGTCTCCTCGCCGCGGAACGGTTCGACATCACCGCGGCCCAGCTGTCGACCTTCACGGTGGTGCAGCTGGCGGTCTACGCGGCGATGCAGATCCCGGTCGGGGTGCTGCTCGACCGCTACAGGTCGAAGCGGCTCATGCTCGTGGGGTTGCTGCTGATGTCGGTGGGCCAGCTCTGGTTCGCCTTCGCCGGGTCGTTCGCCGTCGGCATCGCAGCGCGCGTGATGCTCGGCGCCGGGGACGCGATGGTCTTCACCTCGCTGCTGCGGCTCGTCGCCGTGTGGTTCCGCGTCAAGCAGGCACCGTTCATCACCCAGCTCACCGGCATGGTCGGGCAGGCCGGGGCGATCCTCGCCGCGACGCCTCTCGCCGCGGCGCTGGCGACGTGGGGGTGGACGAAGTCCTTCGCGACGGCCGCCGGGGTGGGTCTGGTGCTGTCGGTCTTCCTCGTCGTCCTCGTCAAGGACTCGCCCTACCGCGGCGAGGCGGTCGAGCGGATCAAGGTGCGGGCCCTGGCGCAGACCCTCGCCGAGGTGTGGGGCAACCCCGGGACGCGCCTGGGCCTGTGGGTGCACTTCTCCTCCCAGTTCGGCGCGACGGTCTTCACGATGCTGTGGGGGTTCCCGTTCCTCGTCAGCGAGGGGCTGAGCCCCGGGCTGGCGTCGGGGATGCTCGTGCTGATGACGCTGACCGCGATGGCGGCCGGGCCCGTGGTGGCGACCTTCACCTCGCGCGTGCCGTATCGCCGGTCGCAGCTCGTGCTCGGCATCGTGCTCTGCATCGCGACGGTGTGGGCGGTCGTCCTCCTCTGGCCGGGGCCGGCGCCGCTGTGGCTGCTCGTGGTGCTCGTCGTCGTCACCGCGGTGGGTGGGCCGGGGTCGATGGTGGGCTTCGACCTCGCGCGGACCTTCCACCCGTCGTCGCGGCTCGGCCGCGCCACGGGAGTCGTCAACATCGGTGGGTTCACGGCATCCCTCGTGACCATCGCCCTCATCGGGGTCGTGCTCGACCGGCGCGCGCCGGGTGGGCCATCGGAGTACACGCTGGAGGACTTCCGGGTGGCGATGTCCGTGCAGTTCGTCTTCTGGGGGCTCGGGATCGTGCAGCTCGTGAGGTATCGCCGGAAGAGCCTGCGGCACATCGAGGAGGTGCACCCGCAGGCGCTGGAGGCGCTTCGGGGCGGGGACACGCTGCTGCCCGGGATCTCCCGGGACCTCGAGCCCTGAGCGGCGCGGTGGGCTGGCGCCCTGTGGGGTGTGCGGGGCGGAGGGCCGCGGTGGGCGCCGTGAGTGTCCGCGAGGGCGGCCGGGATCCGTGGTGTGAGCATCTCGGCGCTGCCCGGATCGCGCATGCGCCCCGACGGACCTCGTCGACGGAGGTGAGCAGGGGCATCCCTCAGCCTTCTCCGCCCCGCCGCGTGTCGGTCGCCCGGGCACCAGCCCGGGTCACCTATAAACGAGGTGACCGGGCCAGGTATGAGTTGGCCCGGTCTCATGCGTCCAGCGCACCTCAGAGATCGACGACTCCCCTCCGCGCCCAACAGAGTGCGCTGGCGGAGACGTCCAGATGCTTCACCTGGTGAGCCACCCGCCCAACCCCCGCCCCGCCTCGTGAAGCAACCAGGGGGTTGGTGCGCCCTCCCCGGCGTGAGCGAAGCAACCAGGGGGTTGGTGCGCCCTCTCCGTAATGAGCGAAGCAACCGGGGGGTTGGTGCGCTTCTGATCATGTGGTGGAGCAACCGGGGGTTGGTCCACGGTTGTGCCCCTTTGTGAAGCACGTGAGGGGTTGGTGCGAGGTGGCTCACCGGGTGAAGCATCCGGACGTCTCCTGACGAGTGATCTACCCGCGCGTCGGACTCAGTGGGTCGCCTTGGTCTTCGCCGCCGCGGGGGCCGGTCGAGGCGGACGCCGGTGGCGGGTCAGCCGACGGTGTAGCCCGCGCTCGGGTCGGCGCAGTACGCGTAGGGGCCGCCCGTGCGGGCGTGGTACTGGAAGAGGCCCATGGCGACGCGCAGGATGAGCAGCTCACCGTCGACGGTCGCCTGGGTGTAGGACTGGCCCTTCTGTGGGCATCCGAGGGAGCCGTCGCTCCAGGTGACGGGACTCCACGCTGCGATCACGACCTCGGCAGCGCTGACACCCTCGCGTCCTGCCGTGTCCTCGATCGCCGCCGCCACTCGCGGCTCGTCGCGCAGACCGGCGGGCAACGCGGGCCCGGCCACCGGCACGCTGCTGGACGGCGCCACCGACGCCGATACGTCACCGGCCGACGATGTCCCGGTGCCGGGCGCGCGCGGCGCGGGAGTCGGGGACGACTCTCCCTCTGACGTCAGCCCGCAGGCTCCGAGGACGACCACCGCCGCAAGGGCGGCGAGGAGGCGAAGGTGCATGTCCATGGGAACTCCTCCTCGTCGGGCCGGCCGCCTGCCGTCATTATGTCGACACCGGCGCCAGGAGGGCTGAGCTCACATCGAGCGCGCCCACCATTCGCCGCCGGCCACAGGCCGCCGCCGCAGCGGCCCACCCCCCGCCGCCGTCCCACCGGCCAGCAGGCCGCGTGCGCGCCAGCCGCGCCGGCGCCGGCTCACGACCTCAGCACGTGCCGACTGATGACGAGCCGCTGGATCTGGTTGGTCCCCTCGAAGATCTGGGTCACCTTGGCCTCGCGCATGAACCGCTCGGCCGGGAAGTCCTGGGTGTAGCCGGCGCCACCCAGCACCTGCACGGCATCCGTGGTCACCCGCATGGCGGCATCCGTCGCGATCAGCTTGGCGACCGCGGCCTCCTTCCCGTACGGGCGCCCGGCATCCTTGAGCCTCGCCGCGTGAAGGTAGGTGGCGCGCGCGCTGGTGATGGCCGCCTCCATGTCGGCGATCAGGAACGCCAGGCCCTGGTTCGCCGCGATGGCGCGCCCGAACTGCTGCCGCTCCTTGGCGTAGGACGCCGCGAGGTCGAGCGCCGACTGCGCGAGTCCCGTTGCGGCAGCGGCGATCCCGAGGCGGCCGGCATCCAGGGCCGACAGTGCGATCGCCATGCCCTGACCCTCCGCGCCGATGCGACGAGACGCCTCGACCGGCACGTCGTCATACATCACCTCGCGCACGGTGTCGCAGTGCAGCCCCATCTTCTTCTCGGCCGTGCCGAACGAGAGCCCCGGTGCGTCAGCGGGCACGACGAGGCACGACAACCCCTTGCCACCGTCGTCGGAGGTCCGCGCGAACGTCGTGTAGTAGTCGGCGTGCCCGGCGTGGCTGATCCATGCCTTGCGCCCCCTGATCCGGTATGCCGCGGGCTCACCTCCGCCCTCGGCCCCGGGCTCGCCCACCGCCCGGGTCGTCATCGATGCGATGTCCGACCCGGCCAGTGGCTCGGACAGGCAGTACGCACCGAGCTGGTGTCCCGACAGCATCCCGGGCAGCAGCGCCTCCTTCTGCTCCTGCGTGCCGAACGTGGTCACGGGGTGCGCCGTCAACGAGTGCACCGACACCCCGACGGCCACGCTCATCCATGCCGCCGCGATCTCCTCGACGACCTGGAGGTAGACCTCGTAGGGCTGGGCGTACCCCCCGAACTCCTCGGGGTGGGGGAGCGAGAGCAGCCCCGCCGCGCCCAGGGTCCGGAACACCTCCGTGGGGAAGGACTCGTCGGTGGCGGCGGCGCGCTCGGCCTCGTCGACCCTCGGCCGGAGCTCCTTGTCGCAGATCTTGCGGGTCAGGTCGATGAGGTCCTGGCCCTCCTCGGTCGGCATCAGCCTCGTCGCTGGCATCCCCCGAGGGTAGCGAGGTGCTAGGACGTCCAACAATCTCGTGCCGGCTCGCCACCGAGTACCGCGCCTCCGGAGCGTCTCCAGAGTCACCTGGGGTATGCCGTGACCTCCGTGGCCTTGACCCCCGCCCAGAGCTCGGTGCCGGGATGGAGGCGCAGTGCGGCCACGGACGTCGGCGTCACCTCTGCCAGGACACCCGCACCCGAGGGAGTCGCGAGGCGGACGCGGGCGCTCTGTCCCACGAGCTCGACGGCGACGACCGAGGCCGGCCACACGTTGCGGGTCGACCCCTCTGGCCGGTGGGGGTAGAGCGCCACGGCGGACGGGGCGAACGCGACCCACGAGGGCCCTCGGTGGTCGTGTCCCGTGGTCACGACCGGACCCAGCGCGGTGGTGACCGTGCTCGGGTCGGTGGACTCCCCGGCATACAGGTTCAGGCCGACGACGTGGGCGACGTAGGCGTTGCGGGGGCGGGCGACGACATCGGCAGGGGTGCCGTCCTGGACGACCCTGCCGGCCTCGACGAACACGAGGTGGTCGGCCAGCGTGAGTGCGTCGAGCGGGTCGTGGGTGACGAGGACGGTGCTGCCCCGGTAGGCCCGCAGGCGCGCGGCGAGGGTGGCCCGCACCTGCGGGCGCAGCTCGGGGTCGAGCGCCGACAGCGGCTCGTCGAGGAGGAGGACGCGGGGGTCGGTGGCGAGCGCGCGCGCCAGCGCGACCCGCTGGGCCTGGCCGTGCGAGAGCTGCGCAGGCCGGAGCGGGCCGTGGTCGAGCGCGCCGAGTGCGTCGAGCTCGGCATCCGCGCGCGCCGCCGCCTCGGACCGGGAGGCGCCACGGCTCCGCGGCCCGAAGGCGACGTTCGCCCGCGCCGTGAGGTGGGGGAAGAGGAGGTGGTCCGCCGCGAGCATGCCGACGCGGCGGAGGGAGGGGTCGAGGTGGATGCCGTCGCTCGCCCACATGTCGTCGTCGACCCGCACGTGACCGCCGCCGAGGTGCACGAGGCCCGCCAGGCAGTGCAGCGCGGTCGTCTTGCCCGCGCCGTTGGGGCCGAGCACGGCGACGACCTCGCCGTCGTCGGCCTCGAGGGGGAGGTCGAGGTCGAGGGTGCCGCGGGAGGCGAGGACGTGGGCGTCGAGGCTCACCGGAGCCACCGCCCACGCAGCAGTCCGAGCACGACGACTGCGACGACGAGCATCGCCAGGCTCAGCGCGACTGCGGTCTGGGGGTCGTCCTGGAGGGCGACGTAGACGAGGAGCGAGGTGGTCTGGGTGCGCCCGGCGAAGTTGCCCGCGAAGGTGACCGTGGCCCCGAACTCGCCCAGCGCCCGGGCCCACGCGAGGGCCGTGCCGGCCGCGACCCCGGGGGCTGCCAGAGGGAGCGCCACACGGGTCAACACGCGGAGCGGACGGGCACCGAGGGTCGCGGAGACGTCGAGGAGGCGCCGATCGAGCCCGCGCATGGCGCCCTCGACCGCGAGCACGTAGAAGGGCAGCGAGACGAAGACCTGCGCGAGGACGACGGCGAAGGGCGTGAAGGGGATCCGCAGCCCGAACGCCTCGAGCAGGGGCTCCCCGACGAGGCCGCG
>DASSYJ010000125.1:0-80448 GCA_035703305.1 Ornithinibacter sp.
GGGGTCGACGCCGTGGTCGAAGGCCATCCGCAACGGCCCCGACCGGACGCTCCACGACCAGGTGCGCGCCACGTCGTCCACAGCGTCCACGTGGAACATCGCGACGACCCCGCCGACGCCGGTCACCCGGCCGGTGGTGCCGGCGCGCACGACGGCATCCGGGCAGTCGACCGCCCGGACGTGCGGCGCCCAGTGCGACCACCACACCGGCCGTGTGTAGCGCTCCCACACCTCCTCGACGGGCAGGGCACCGGCCGCGGAGAGGCGCAGGCCATGGGACAGCAGGGAGGTCATCCCTCCAGTGTGGCGCGGCGGCCGCGTGGAGCGGCGCGCTCGAAACGTTCGACAAAGGTTGTCCAAGGTTCGGTCGGCACTGGTCCGGACGGCAGGCTCGGGGTTAGCGTGACCGCGTGAGCCTGCTCCGCACCGACCGGTCGTGGCGTGAGGAGGTGCGCCACCGCGTCCCGGTGCGCTACCTCCCCCAGACGACCCCCGACCACCTGCGCGGCACCTGGCGCGACGCGAAGCCCGCAACGATCGACGCCTCCCTCCGCTCGGCGCTGCGGCGTCCCACCCACGGCTGGCTCGTCGCCGCGGCATCCGCCGACGTCCCCACCGGCCGCACCCTGCTGCGCACGGTGGCAGGACGCGAGGTCGTCCTCTGGCGCGACACCGACGGCTCCCTCCTCGCCGGCCCCGGCGCCTGCCCACACCTCGGAGCCCGCCTCGAGGCCTGCGACGTCGTCGACGGCACCGTGCTGTGCCGGTGGCACGGGATGCAGCTCGGCCCCGCCTCCCAGGCGGAGTGGAGGACGTATGCCGCCCACGACGACGGCGTGCTCGCGTGGGTGCGCATCGGTCCGGTCGAGGTCGGCGTGGAGCCCAGCGCCCGGCCGGTGCTCGCGACGCGCCCACCGCTCGAGGAGTCCCTCGCCTCGGTCATCTCGCTCGCGGCCACGTGCGAGCCGCGCGACATCATCGCCAACCGCCTCGACCCGTGGCACGGCGCCTGGCTGCACCCCTACGCGTTCAGCGACCTCACCGTGGACGACGCCGAGTCGACGGAGGACCGGCTGGTGCTCGACGTGGCCTACCGCCTCGGCCGCACCTTCGCGGTGCCGGTTCGGGCCGAGTTCACGTGCCCCGACTCGCACACCATCGTCATGACGATCACCGACGGCGAGGGCACGGGCAGCGTCGTCGAGACCCACGCGACGCCGCTCTCGGCGCCCGGGACCCACCCGGCGCGCACCGTGATGACCGAGGCCGTCGTGGCGACGTCGGACCGGGTCGGGTTCCGCGTCGCCCGTGGCCTCGCCCCGCTCGTCCGCGTCGGGATGCGGGCGTCGGCCACCCAGCTGTGGGCCGACGACCTCGTCTACGCGGCGCGCCTCTACGAGCTGCGGCGCTCCACCGCCGAGCGGTAGGCGCGGATGCCGCGGCGCGCCAGCCGCGGCACGGCGCCGAAGCGGGATCCCATCGGCACCGACCACACCCCGTGGCCCGGCAGGCCCCAGCCGGTCAGCAGCTGGTCGGCGGCCAGCCACCCGGTCGTCGCCGCGCGTTCCATGAGTGCCACGGGGAGGTCGACCCGCACCGCGTCACCGGCGAGCACGAGCCTCGGGTCCGGCGTGCGGACGCCGGGGCGGGCCCGCCAGGGCTCCAGCCCGACGAGGACGCAGTCGCGCTCGACGAGCCACTCGTCGTGCACCACGTCGAGCGCGGCCGTCTCGGGGTAGATCCGGTGGAGCTGCGCGAGCATCACCGCGCGCAGCTCGGCGTCGTCCGTGCCCTCCGGCAGGGCGTAGGCGTGGAGCTCGACGACGGACCCGCCGTGCTCGTCGCTCCAGCGCGCCGCGTGGTCCTCGAACCCCTCGAGCACCGAGACGTTGTCGACGGGTCCGTAGCCGCTCGTGCCGAGGAACGGCGGTCGCTCCGGCGCGACCCGCCCGGACATCCACAGCCTCCACACCGCGAAGGCAGGGGCGGACCGGATGCCGGCCACCCGCTCACGCCACGCCGCACCTGCCGCGTCGGCGCCGCCGAGCCCGTCGGAGGCGGCGACGACAGCACGCAGGCCCCGCGGGTCGAGGGCGAGGACGACGGCATCCGCGCGGGCGTCGTGGGCTGCTGCGCCCCCGAGGGACGCGTGGGTGACGACGAGGCCGCCGTCGACCGGCCCCACGGCCGAGACCTCACGCCCGGTGTGCACGTCGACGCCGAGGGCGGCCAGGTGGCGGCCGAGGGGTGCCCAGAGGGTGGCGTCGTAGTCGTCGCGCGGCACGTCGAAGAGCAGGCCCTCGGCGGACCCGACGAAGTACATGTGGAACATCGCGACGAGCTCGGCCCCCGAGAACTCGCGCGGGTCGGCGAAGAAGCTCCGGGCGAACACCTCGAGCGCGAGGTGGCGGGCCCCCTCGGGAAAGCGCAGCCGGTCGAGCACCTCGGCGGCGCTGACGCCGTCGAGGGCCGAGAAGGTCGCGGGGAAGTCGACGTCGAGCAGGCCCAGGGCCGCCTCCACGTCGACCGCCGCCAGCCCGGCGAGGTCGAAGCTGGGGCTGCGCGCGACGAACGCGGCGAGGTTCCACGGCGGCGTGCGGGGGATGCCGGCGAACGAGTCGGCACCGCCCCCGTCGCGCACGAGGGGGTAGTCCGCCAGGGGGCGGAGCCGGGAGAGGGTGGGGTCGGTGCGGCGCAGGACGGCTCGGAGGTTGTAGTACTGCCGGAAGAAGGCGTGGAACCCCCGGCTCATCTGCCCCTGCCCGCCGTCGGGCAGCGCGACGGGCCAGGCCCGCACCCGCCCCCCGAGCTGCTCGCACCGCTCGAGGACGGTCACCCGGACGCCGCGCTCGGCGAGGCCCAGGGCAGCGGTCAGGCCGGCGATCCCCCCGCCGACCACGACGACGTGCCGCTCGGCGCCTGAGGACCCTGCCGGCCGCGCGCCCACGTGCCGTGCGGGGGCGGGCGGCGGGTGGAAGACGGCCCGGCGGTCCAGGCCGGGGCGCCAGCGCGGGGTGCGACGGCCGGGGGTCACGACAGGGACGACAGGGACGATGGGGAGGACCCGACGACGGTGTGGACGAGCCCGTGCTGCCACCCGGCATACGAGCGGTGGGCGACGTCGACCAGGCCGGCGTCCCGCAGCCGCTGGCAGATGCGCGGGACCGAGTCGAAGTCGCGGACGCTCGTGTAGAGGTAGCGGTGCAGCGGCACGTCGGAGCGCTTGAGCACGGCGAGCGGGATGATCACGGCGTGGCAGACCGCGGCCCAGGTGGCCCGGGCGCGGGCGTTGCCGGCGACGGAGTAGTCGTGGACCACGACCGCGCCGCCGGGGCGCAGCACCCGGGCGACCTCGGTGACGAGGCGCTCGCGGTCGGGCACGTTGCGGAGCAGGTACGCCGCGAACACGCCCTCGACGGAGCCGTCCGGCAGCGCCTCGAGGTGCGCGACCGCGTCGGAGACGACGAGCTCGACCTCGGGCGGCCACTGCTTCGCGCGGGCCTGGGCGACCATGCCCTCCGAGGCGTCGACCCCGTGCACGGTGAGGGCCCCGGGCCTGCCGCCGGCGGCCGCCCAGGCGTCGAGGAGCGCCCGGGTCGACGCGCCCGACCCGCAGCCGAGGTCGAGCACGACAGCACCCCCGACCCCGGCAGGACCCGCGGCGGCCGGCGTCGGCAACCGCTCGACGAGGCAGTCGGCCGCCGCGCGGAGCTGGTCGTGGTAGCCCGGTGAGAGCGCGACCATGGCGTCGTACGTGGGCGCGGCCCGGTCGAACGCGTCGGCCAGCACCCACTCGTCGGTGCGCTGCTCCTCGGTGGTCACGCTGTCTCCTCGGTCGTCGTGCGGTCGCCGCGGCGGATCCACAGCATGAGCGTCAGTGTGATCATGCTGAACCCGAAGAGGTAGTCCTCCACCGGGATGTCCCACGGGACGCGCAGCCCGATGATCTGGCCCTCGTCGTAGATGACGATCGGGGCGGACAGCTTGGTGAGCCAGCCGTCGACGAGCACGTGGAAGGCGTAGACGATCGCCATGGCGATCCAGTACTGCGCGCGGCGGAAGATCCCGGTCCGGAACCAGAACCTCTCCACGGCAAGCGTTCCCAGCACCGAGAGTACGGCGAGGGCGGTGTACTCAGGCATCCCGCTCCCGGCGTGCCTGCACCCGGCCGAGCACCGTGCCGACCGCCTCGTAGGTCAGGAGCCCACAGATCGGGATCACGACGAAGAAGACGAGCTCCTCGATCGGGACGTCGAGCGGCAGGAGGATGCCGGTCGTGTAGCGCTCGCTGTACCACCAGTGCTCACGGACGATGCCGACGACGTCCCACACGACGAAGATGGCGACGACGGGCAGGAGGGCGGCGAGCAGCCGGACCGGCCGGCGGTAGACCCGGGCACGGAGGGCGAACTCGAGCGGCAGCGTGACGGCGAGGCACCCCGCCATGAGGAGGAGGTACTGGTAGCGGTCGTCCACGGGCGGTCCTCACGCCGCCTCGGCGCCGGGGCCGAGCTCGGCGGCCGGCGGAAGGGCGGCGCGCGGACCCGCGGGCCAGGACAGCGGGTCGCGGCCGAGGCCGACGAGGAGGGGCACCTGCTCGCGGCACCACGGCGAGACCGCCCGGCGGCCCAGGAGCACCTCGGCGCTGAAGTCGCCCCAGGGCAGCCACTCCGCCGCGTCGACCTCCTCCGGGTCCGGCGCGAGGCGTGCGTCGTCGACCCAGCCGACGAACACGGGGCACAGCTCGTGCTCCATGACGCCGTTCATCACCGCGCGGTAGCGGAACGTGGGCAGCACGAGCCGCAGGTCGCGCACGTCGACCCCGAGCTCGCTCCGGGCCCGCCGCCGCACCGCCTCGGCGAGGTCCTCGCCAGGGCGCGGGTGACCGCACACGGTGTTGGTCACGACGCCGGGGAAGCTCGGCTTGCTCGACGCCCTCGTCGTCACGAGGAGGCGTCCGGCGGGGTCGAACACGTAGCACGAGAACGCGAGGTGCAGCGGGGTGTCGTCGTGGTGGACCAGCGACTTCGGCGCCTGGCCGACAGGGGTTCCGGCGTCGTCGACGAGGACGACGGGGTCGTCCGAGACCCACGCGCCGTCGAAGGGCCGCCGCGCGGCGCGGTCGGCCCGGACGAGCCTCATCGGCTCGCGGGCCGCCACCATGCGCAGCGCGAGCCCGGCCTTCACCGGCGTGGGCACCCTGGCCCGGGAGCCGAACACGTCGTAGTCCGCCGCCTCGATGCGCTCGAGGATGCGCGCGTAGAGCACGCGGGCCGTCGCGACGCACCGCCGGGACGCCCCGGGGAGAGCGGGTATGCCGTCGTCGGCCTCCCGGTACAGCCGGCGGTTGCGCTCGACCTCGAACGCCATGAGGGCCCGCCACTCCGGGGTCACGACCCGGGCGTGGGGGTCGGCGCCGAACCGCCGGATGTCCTCCTGCGGCACGTAGACGCGGCCACGGTCGAGGTCCTCGCCGACGTCGCGCAGGAAGTTGGTGAGCTGGAAGGCGAGGCCCAGCGCCCTGGCCGGCGCGACGGCATCCGCGCCGGGGCGGAGGACGGGCAGCATCATCTCGCCGATGACCGCAGCGCTGCCGTCCATGTAGCCGAGCAGGTCGCCCCACGTCTCGTAGGTCCGCCGGGTGAGGTCGGAGCGCATCGCGCCGAAGAACCGCGCGAAGCACTCCTCGTCGATGTGGCACTCGCGCACGGTCGTGACGACGGCGGCCATGACCGGGTCGTCGCTGCCGCCCGACGCGAGCGCGTCCCAGAACGAGCGCTCGAAGGCGTCGAGGGCCACCGCGGTCTCCGGGCCGGGATCGGGACCCGCGAGGTCGACGATGTCGTCGGCGAGGCGGGCGAGCGCGTAGACGGCGTGGACGTGTCGGCGGGACTCCACGGGCAGGAGGCGGGCTCCCCAGTAGTACGTCGTGCCGTGCTCACGGGTGATCCGTGCGCACCGGTCGTAGCCGTCGGCGAGCAGCTCGGGAGAGGCGAGCCGGGTCCCGTCGCTCATCGCACCACCGTCCGCGGCACCGGCCGGGCGGCACCGGCGTACTCCTGGACCCGGGCGGCCGCCAGCTTCCCGCTGATGAGGACCATGGGGATGCCGACGCCCGGCTGGGTGCCCGACCCGGCGAACACGAGCCCCGGCACGCGCCGGTCGGTGTTCGACGGCCGGAACGGCCCCGACTGCCGGAACGTGTGGGCGAGCGCGAAGGGCGTGCCGAGGTGCAGGCCCTGCGCGCGCCAGTCGTCGGGCGTGACGAGCAGCTCCTCGCGGACGTCGGTGGGGTAGCCGCCGGCCTCGAGGAAGGCGTGCAGGCGCTCGCGCATCGGGCCCGACTCGCGGCGCCAGTCGATCCCGGCACCCGTGTGCGGCACCGGCTCGAGGACGTACATCGCCGTCGATCCGGGAGGTGCCGCGGTCGGGTCGGACACCGTCGGCACCGTGACGAGGCGCGAGGGGTCGGGCATGAGCTCGCCCCGGTCGATGATGGCGTCGAAGGAGCCGTCCCAGTCGTCGCCGAAGTGGATGTTGTGGTGCCGGACGTGCGGTCCGGGAGTGCCCGAGGCCCCCACGTGCCAGACGACCGCTGAGGGGGAGAAGGCGCCGGTGCGCACGGCGCGCGGGGCCGGGACGCCGGGGAGCAGCCGGTCGTAGGCCACGGGGAGGTCGACGGTGCAGACGACCGCGTCCGCGTGGACCCGGTCGCCGCCGGCCGTCGAGACCCCGACCACCGCGCCGTCGGAGCGCCGGAGGACCTCGCGCACCTCGACGCCCAGGTGGACGGGCACACCCGCATCCTCGAGCGCCTGGGCCATCGCGCGCGGCACGGCGTGCATGCCGCCCACGGGGTAGAACACGCCGCGCACGGTGTCCATGTAGGTGATGACCGCGAGGACCGCGCGCGCCTTGGCGGGCGCGATGCCGGCATACAGGGCCTGGAAGCTGAAGATCCGGGTGAGCCGGTCGTCGGTGAAGAACCGGTCGACCGCCGGGCCGAGTGCGCCGAGCCCGCCGAGGCGGAGGAGCCGCGCCGCGGCGGCGGGGGAGCGGACGAGGTCGAGCGGCGAGCCGTAGTTGTGGTCGACGAAGGTCGCGAACTCGGTCTCGTGGAGGTCCTCGAGCCAGTCGAGGAACCGGTCGAACCCGGCGGCATCGGCCTCGCCGACCACGGTGCGGATCTCCTCGCGCAGGTCGCCCATGTCGGCCCGGATGTGCAGCTCGCTGCCGTCGGAGTAGACCGCCCGGTATGCCGGGTCGAGCCGCCGCATGGACACGAGGCGGTCGGGGTCACCGCCCACCGCGCGGATCGGCTCGTGGAGGAGCTCGGGCATCGTCATGACGACGGGGCCCGGGTCGAGGCGGAAGTCGCCGAGCCGGAGCAGCCCCGCGCGCCCACCGACGACGGCCTCCCGCTCGAGGACCGTGACGTCGTGGCCCGCGCCGGTGAGGTGGCAGGCGGCGGCCAGGCCGGAGAGGCCGGCTCCGACGACGACGACCCTCACGCGTGCCGCCAGGCGATGCCGTCGGCGAGGTCGCGGAGGGCGGCGTCCGCCTCGGGGTCGACGCCGAGGGAGTCGAGGGCACGGTGGGCGCGGTCGACGAGGTCGGTGATCGTGTCCTCGGCGCGGTCGCGGACCCCGGCGTCGGCCATGGCCTGCTGGAGCGCGTCGACCCCGGCGTCGTCGAGCAGCCCGGCGTCGCAGGCCGCGAGCAGCGGGCGGGCCTCGCGCGGGAGCAGCTCGTCGGCCCAGGCGAGGAGCGCGGTGGGCTTGCCGGAGCGGAGGTCGTCACCGGCGGGCTTCCCGGTGCGTGCGGGGTCGCCCCAGACGCCCAGGACGTCGTCACGGACCGCGAAGGCGTCCCCGACGAGGTCGCCCCACTCGACGAGGCCGCGCACGAGCCCCGGCTCGCCGCCCGCGACGAGCGCCCCGAGCTGGAGGGGACGGGTGATCGTGTAGCGGCCGCTCTTGAACCGGGCGATCCGGCGGGAGGTCTGGAGGTCTCGGCGGCGGCCTGCGGTGTGCGTGACGTCGAGGAGCTGGCCCTCGACGAGCTCGACGGCCATGAGCCGCCAGGCACCCCGGACCGGTCGTGGGGTCGACGCGATGAGCAGGGTGGCCTCGCTCAGGGCGAGGTCGGACACGAGGGTCGCGACGCTGTCGCCGAAGAGCGGGGCGTCGCCGAGGCCACCGGCCCGACGATGGCGGTCGGCGGCGACGACGTGGAGGGTGGGACGCCCGCGGCGGGAGGCCGAGCGGTCCATGACGTCGTCCTGGATCAGCGCGAACAGGTGGAGCAGCTCGAGGGCGGCCGCGACCCGGACGAGGGCGGAGTGGGTGTCGGGGCGGCCGCCGGCGAGGGCCCAGCCCCAGTGGGCGATCACCGGACGGAGGCGCTTGCCGTGGTTGCGGGTGCGGTCGGCGAGCTCACCCACGAGGTCGACGCCGAGGGGGCCGGGTTCGGGCTCGGGCCCGGTCGTGGGCGCGCCCTCCGTCGCGGCGCGGACGAGGGACTCGCTCAGCTCGACGAACGTCGTCTCGAGGAGGGAGTCGGTCTCGGCGAGGGTGCTCTCGACCGCGGGCGAGCGGCGCCGCACGTCGAGGTCAAGGGAGGTCACCTCGGCACTCATCGCTCAACCGCCTTGCCCCGCGCTCGTGGGCCTCGATTCAACCAGAGGCCTCCATGGTCGGCACCACCTTAGACAAGGGGTGGACGCGGCGGCCAGAACCTTAGACAAAGTCTGACCACTCGCGCCCGCGTGACGCGTCGCCGCGACCCGGACCGTTCGAGAGGAGGCAACACGCACACGTCCGCGGGGGCGGCCTCTGCGTGTTGCCTCACCTCGACGGGTGGTCCGGCGGCTCCCACGGCGTCCGGCCCTGAGATGTGGCCCGGTCGGAGGATACGGGCACCCTCCGGGAGGCCGGTCGTCGCTTCGCGGTGACACTGTCGGTGGGCGGGCGTAGCGTCGGCGGGATCCGACACGACAGACCTGGAGGCGACCATGGCCGCACGGCTCAACCCCTACCTGACCTTCCCCGGCACCGCCCGCGAGGCGATGACCTACTACCAGCAGGTGCTCGGAGGTGACCTGACGATCTCGACGTTCGGAGAGTTCGGCCAGGACGGTCCCGGCTCCGACGGCGTCATGCACGCCCAGCTCGAGACGCCCGACGGCTTCGTCCTCATGGCCTCCGACACCGCACCCGGCCAGGAGGAGGGTTTCACCCGCGGCGACCAGATGACCGTGAGCCTCAGTGGCGACGACGAGTCCCTGCGCCGCTACTGGGACGGGCTCGCCGACGGGGGCACCGTGGCCATGCCCCTCGAGAAGCAGATGTGGGGCGACGAGTTCGGCATGCTCACCGACCGGTTCGGCGTCCCGTGGATGGTCAACATCGGCTCGGGGTCAACCGACTCCTGACACCGCCCGCTCGAGCTCGTCCAGGGCCTCGCCGGTGTGCACGGCGAGGCGCTGGAGGTGCGGCAGAGCGTCGCGGTCGCCGACGAAGCCCACGTCGAGCATCCCGGCATACGAGTGGGCCGTGATGTTGAGCGCCATCGAGTGGCCCGGGATCGAGACCGGGTACGTGGAGTCGAGGCGGGCGCCGCGCAGGTAGAGGTGCTCCTTCGGGCCGGGCACGTTGGAGATGCAGACGTTGAGGGTCAGCGGCACCGGACCGGGGATGCCGCTCATCGCCTTGACGACCTGCATCGCCGCGGGGGCGAGGAGCAGGGCGCTGTAGGCGATGACGGAGTCGGCGGACATGCCCCGCATCCGGGCCTTCGCGGCCCGAGCCGACGCCGTGATCGCCGTGAGCCGGGCGAGGGGGTCCTCGACGTCCGTGGCGAGCGAGACGAGGGTGGCGCCCACGGCGTTGCCCCCGCCGTGGCTGTCCTGGGCGCGCACGTTGACCGGGACGAAGGCGATGAGGGGTCGCTCGGGAAGGGCGTCGAGGTCGGTGAGGAAGCGGCGCAGGCCGCCCGCGCAGATCGCCATGAGCACGTCGTTGAGCGTCGCGCCCCTCGCCCTCGCCACGGCGCGGAGGCGCTCGAGCTCGAACTCCTGGGTCGCGAACCGCCGGGCCCGCCCCACTCGCGAGTTGAGGATCGAGGACGGCGCCTGGTACGACGTCACGGCCCGGGTCGAGGTGCGTCCCCGCCGCAGCTGGGTGTCGACGAGGGCCCGCACGACCGACGGCAACGCCCCGACCGAGTCGGCCAGGCCGCGCACGATCGAGGTCACGTCCCCGACGGGGTCGGCCTCCCTCGGGGCGCGCGGCGGCTTGACGAGGCTGAAGAAGAACGGGTGCTCGCGGTCGTCGGGGTCCGGGGAGAGACCGCGCTGGAGGATCCGCATCCCCGTGTAGCCGTCGACGAGGGAGTGGTGGATCTTCGTGTAGATCGCGAACCCCCTGCCGCCCTCGAGCCCCTCGATGACGTGCATCTCCCACGGGGGCCGACGGAAGTCCAGGGCGTTGGAGTGCAGCCGCGACACGAGCACCCCGAGCTCGCGCTCCCCGCCCGGGCTCGGCAGGGCCGAGTGGCGCACGTGGTAGTCGACGTCGAAGGCGTCGTCGACGACCCAGCGGTGCACGGGCTGGTGCATGAGCGAGCGGGTCTGCAGCCGCAGCGTCCACGGCTCCTCGAACGTCGCGGCCCGGAAGTCGTCCATGAGCCGCGGGAGGAAGGTGCCCTCCTCACCGGGCGGGAAGGTGAAGTGGATGAGGGACGCCACGTGCATGAGCGTCTCGGGGGTCTCCCCCATGAGGAAGATCGCGTCGAGCGGAGTGGCCCAGCGGGACCCCGCCACCTCGCTCAGCCCGCCCTGCCGCGGGCCCGGCGGGCGTGCTCGTGGGTCTCGGTGGGCTCGATCGGGTCGACGGGGACGATCGGGTCGACGGGGGCCACCGGCACGATCGGGGTCGGAGGAGCGACCGGTGCGGCTGGGGCACCGGGTGCGGCCCCGGCATACGGCAGCCATGCCCCCTCCGGCTGGGCGAGCCGGTCGGCGATGATGCGCAGCGTCTCGTACTGGTGGCCGTAGCCGAGGTGGGTCGCGCGCACCTCGATGTTCTCGGTCTGCGGGGCGGGGTCCGAGAGGCAGCACTCCCACGCGACGATGCCGTCGTTGCGCGAGTAGATGCAGGTCGTGGGAACCGGCAGCGGGGCCGCCCGGGTCGCCAGGGCCTCCTCGGTGAACATCTTCTCGAGGTTGTGGCGGTTCATGAGGCGGTAGACCCGCCACGCGCGGGTGGATGCCGGGTGGCCGCGGAACGGGCTGCCGAGGGTGATGACCGCGCGGGTGTAGTCGGGCAGGGCGCGGGCCATCTCGCGGGCGTAGATGCCGCCGGCGCTCCAGCCGACGAGGCTCACCCGGCGCTCGTAGCGGTCGTGGATCTCGAGGAGGAGGTCCTCGAGGCGCTCGGCGAGCTCCGGGCTGGCCCCGAGGTTGCGGCCCTGGCGCCAGTCGTGGACGCGGTAGCCGAGCCGGCGCAGGTGGGAGCGGAGGAAGACGGTGGACTCCGGGCCGGCGAGGAAGCCGGGGAGCACGATCACCGGGTGGCCGTCGCCCTGCGGCCACTCGTGCAGGTCGCGGGTGCGCACCGCCGCCTGGGCGAGCTCGATGGCCATCCGCCACTCGCGGCGGGCCTGCCAGGCGGACGGCATGGGGACGCCCTCGGCGGTCGGGACGGCCAGGGAGGCACTGGGGGAGGCACCGGGGACGCCACCTGGGAGGTCGGGCAGGTCGAGGGGCTCTGGCACGGCGTCCTCCTCGGGTCCCGGGCGTCGCTGACCCCGTCTGCCGAGGGACGCGACGCTGCGAAGGTGGCAGATTCGCAGTGTGACAGATGGGACGACGGGATGCCGGTCAAGCGCGCCGCGTCTCGCGGGCGCGGCCACCCGGGCGGGGACGGGGATCACCCGGGCACCGGGAACACCGGCGGCCACTCGACCGGTTCATAGTGGTGGACCGGGTCACCTCCCGGGCCGACCGCACGACAGGGGACTGCCATGACCGCCACCGACCAGCTCCGCGCCGCCATCCGCGACCTCGAGGCCAAGGCCCGCGAGATGGAGCTCGACAAGAAGATCGAGACGTTCGCCGACCAGGCCGACCACTTCCTGCGCGTCGCCGCCACGCGGGCCGCCGACCTCGCGGCCGAGAACCGCGAGCGCATCGACGCCTCCCTGGCCAGGGCCGGCTCGGCCGTCGACAGCCGCACGGACGGCAAGTACGCCGACTACGTCGGCAAGGTCCGCTCCGGGCTGATGACCGGGGTCGACTGGGTCGCGGAGCAGCGCGAGGCGGGGCCCGCGGGCCCGGAGCAGACGGCGACCACCCCGACGGCGGATGCCGGTGCCGACCCCGTCGACGAGGCTCCAGCCAGTCATGGCGTCACCGACGAGGGCGTGCCGAGCGAGGGCTCCTGGGCGCAGGCCACGGACACCGAGCCGCCGTCGAGGCCCTCGGACTCCTGAGTCGCCGGTCGACTCGGGCACGCGGCGCCCTGTGGTGGGCTTCCCGGCATACCGTGGGGTGATGGCCACCCGCACCGAACGCGACACCATGGGCGCCGTCGAGGTGCCCGCCGACCGCTACTGGGGCGCGCAGACGCAGCGCAGCCTCGAACACTTCGACATCGGGCGCGACACGTTCGTGTGGGGGCGTCCGGTGGTGCGCGGCCTGGGGCTGCTCAAGAAGAGCGCGGCCCTCGCGAACGCCGACCTCGGGCTCGTCGACGGCGAGGTCGCCCGGGCCATCGTGCAGGCCGCCGACGAGGTGGTGCGCGGCGAGCTCGACGACGAGTTCCCGCTCGTGGTCTTCCAGACCGGGTCCGGGACGCAGAGCAACATGAACGCCAACGAGGTCATCGCCAACCGGGCCATCGAGATCCTCGGCGGTGAGCTCGGGTCGAAGTCGCCCGTGCACCCCAACGACGACGTCAACCGGAGCCAGTCGAGCAACGACACCTTCCCGACCGCGGTGCACGTGGCGGTCGTGCTGGAGCTGGCGGAGCGGCTGCACCCGGCCGTCGGCGAGCTGGTGGCGGCCCTCGACGCCAAGGCCGGCGAGCTCGGCGACGTCGTCAAGGTCGGTCGGACCCACCTCCAGGACGCCACGCCGGTCACCCTCGGCCAGGAGATCGGGGCGTGGGCGGCGCAGATCCGCGACGCCCAGGCGGACATCCGGTATGCCGGTGACCGGGCCCGTGCCCTCGCCATCGGCGGGACGGCGGTCGGCACGGGGCTCAACGCGCCGGCGCAGTTCGGGCCCCTCGTGGCCTCGCACCTCACGGTGCAGACGGGCGAGGAGTTCCACCAGGCCGACAACCTCTTCGTGCAGCTGTCGTCCCACGACGCGCTGGTCGCGGTGTCGTCGGCGCTGCGGACCCTGGGAGGGGCGCTCATGAAGATGGCGAACGACGTGCGGTGGCTGGCGTCGGGACCGCGCACGGGGATCGGGGAGCTGCGGATCCCCGAGAACGAGCCCGGGTCCTCGATCATGCCGGGAAAGGTCAACCCGACGCAGTCCGAGGCGATGACCATGGTCGTGACCCGCGTGTTCGGGAACGACGCGACCGTGGGGTTCGCCGGGACGCAGGGGAACTTCCAGCTCAACGTCTTCACGCCGGTGATGGCGCACGCGGTGCTCGAGTCGATCCGGCTGCTGTCGGACGCGTGCCGGTCCTTCACGGCGCACTGCGTGGTGGGGCTGACGGCAGACCGGGAGAGGATCGCCGAGAACCTCGGTGCCGACCTCATGCTCGTCACCGCCCTCGCGCCGCACATCGGCTATGACACGGCTGCGGCGATCGCGAAGCAGGCGCACCACGACGGCTCGACGCTGCGCGAGGCGGCGCTGGCGTCCGGGGCCGTGACGGGGGAGGACTACGACCGCTGGGTCGACCCGGCGGCGATGACCCGGCCCGACTGACCTCGTTCCGACGGTTCATCGCGGCGGGAGAGGCCTCGGGTCAGGACGTCGTCTGCCGGATCGTGACGACGACGAACTCCGCTCGCCTCAGCGGGGCGAACCCGACCACGATGTTCACGATCCCGTTGCCCTGGTCGACGGGCGTCGTGGTGTCCGCGTCGCACGTGACGAAGTAGGCCTCGCTGGGCGTGGTGCCCTGGAACGCACCCTGGCGGAACAGGCTGTGGAGGAACTCACCGACGTGCAGCCTGATCTGGACCCACAACGGCTCGGCGTTCGGCTCGAACACCACCCACCTCAGGCCACGGATGAGGCTCTCCTCGAGGAAGAGCGCGGTCCGGCGGACCGGTACGTACTTGAACTCGTCGGCCACCTCGTCCGCGCCCCGCATCGTCCGCGCGCCCCAGACGACGGTTCCGTGGGTCGGGAAGGTGCGCAGGGCGTTGACGCCGGCCCTGGTGAGGACGCCGTTCTCCTCGTCGCTCACGGTGTCAGCCAGCCCGAGGATGCCGGTCAGCGTGGCCCCGGTGCCCGCCGGCGCCTTCCACACCCCGCGGTGCACGTCGGTGCGGGCGATGACGCCCGCGACCGCACCGCAGGTGGGGAAGGTGGCGAGCAGGCCACCTGCGGCCGGATCCGCGGTCCTGGTCCTCGGGTAGTAGATCGCGGCGTTCCGCGCGGCGGTGCCCTCCAGGCCCAGAGTCGCCAGCATGCCGTCCGGATCGGTCACGAGGTCGTCGTGCGTCCAGGCCGAGGGACTGTCGACGACGAGGAAGGCCCGCCGCTCCACGCAGTAGGCGAGCAGGTCGCCGAGTGCCGAGGGGCTGACGTCGTCGGTCGGTGCGCCACCGGGGACGCACACGAGGTTGACGAGGTCGATGCCGTCGAGGAGGTACTTGCCCGTGCGCGCGCCCCGGTCGCCCCGGTAGTCGTCGTCCGTCAGGTCCAGGCCGTCCGCGCCGGGGACGTCGACCCTGACGGTCGAGTCCGCCTGCTCCCAGGGGTCCGCCCCTGCCGCTGGAGCGGGTGTCGCGTCGGGTCGGGTCGGCGGGAGCCTGCTCGGGTCCGCGACCCGGACGAGGAGCGACTCCGCCTCGATCACCCGGTCGACGACGCGAGGGCTGCCCTTGACGGTGAGGTCGGCGAAGGTCTCCAGAGGGCCGTCGGGTCCGAGCCGGACGTGGAGCGTGAAGAGGTCCGCCTCGGTGAGGCCCCACGACTCGGCCAGCCCCGGCGACACCGTGTGGTCGACCCGGGCGAGGAGCGCGTCACCCCAGCGACCGGGCGACCTGGCCACCAGCCCGAGGCCGGGCGGCAGGGTCAGGCCCGCGCACCCGCTCGCGTGGTCGGGCGCACGGTAGAGGCGACAGATGACCGCCTCGGACCCTCCGTTGAGGAAGAAGTCGCGCACCGCGAAGCCCATGGCGTGCGCGGGGTCCAGCGGGCCGAACCGACCGGTGTACTCGGAGAGGCTGACGACCCGGACCGCCTCGTCGGTGGGCCCCTGGGGCGCGGTCCCCAGGAACGCGGTGACCGACGTGGCCACGGCCGTGATCGTGCGGTCCCCGCCGGCATCCTCCTCGATGAGGATGCGGGGGTACGAGCTGGTCACGGAGTGCTCCGTCGCGCCGGGTGCCTGATGACGGTCAGTGTGCCCCGAAGTCCACGGTGGTGTACCACTGCGTGCCACCGGGGTAGAGCAGCCCCACTCCCGCATGCGTGAACGCACAAGTCTCGATGATCGCCTTGTGGGGCGGGCTGTTCATCCACCAGTCGATGGTGGCCTGCGGCGTGTTGCCCGGAGCTCCCGTGGCCCAGTACATGATCTCGCCGGTCCGGGACACGGGTGCGAAGCCGGCATCCCCGATGCGCTGAGGAGGAGTGCTCCCGTCGGACCCGAGGTGGTTGGGGTCGCTGCGGATCGCCGGGTTGTCGCGCATGTCCACGGCGTGGCGCTCGGCGGCCACCCGGAGCTGGTCGTTCCCCGTCACCGCGGGGCAGCCCACCGCGGCGCGCTTGCCGTTGATGAGGTCGAGGAGGTCCTGCCCCGGGACGCTGGAGGTTCCGGGGCAGGAGCTCGCGGTGGCGAGGACGGCTGCGGCGATGGCGATCGCGGCAGGGACGTGGCGGCGCATGTCGACTCCCCTCAGTGGGTCGGTTCGTCACAGAGGAGTCGAGCGCGCGTCGCGTGATACCGCCGAGGATCCGCGTCACCCCAGTGACGACGCGGAAGGCCTGCGCCCGGTCTGCTGGGCTCAGGTGTCGAGGAGCTCGCGAAGGTCGTCCGCAGTCAGCGCCGACGACAGTGCCGCCCCCTCGTCGACGACTCGCGCGAAGAGGTCACGCTTCCGCTCCTGCAGCGCGACGACCTTCTCCTCGATGGTGTCCCTCGACACCAGGCGGTACACGTTGACCGGCCGGGTCTGGCCGATGCGGTGCGTCCGGTCGATGGCCTGCGCCTCGGCGGCAGGGTTCCACCACGGGTCGAGCACGAACACGTAGTCCGCCTCGGTGAGGGTCAGCCCGAAGCCGCCGGCCTTGAGCGAGATGAGGAACACGGGCGCCTCCCCCTCGCGGAAGGCCGCGATGCGGTCAGCACGGTTGCGGGTCGACCCGTCGAGGTACTCGTACGCGATGCCCTCCTCCTCGAGACGCCTCCGCACGATGCCCAGGAACCCGGTGAACTGCGAGAACACCAGCGCCCGGTGGCCCTCCTGCGCCAGCTCCCCGAGCTGCTCGACCAACGCGTCGACCTTCGCCGACGGCGCCAACCCGGCGTACCCCTCGTCGACGAGCGACGGGTCCAGCGACATCTGCCGCAGCACCGTGAGGGCCCGCAGGATCGCGATCCGGTTGCCCTGCACGTCGTCGATGAGCCCGAGCAGTCGCTGGCGCTCGCGCTGGAGGTGGCGGTCGTACACCGCCCGGTGCCGCGGGTGGAGGTCGACCGAGAGCACCTGCTCCTGCTTCGGGGGGAGCTCCGTCGCGACCGCCTCCTTGGTGCGGCGCAGCATCAGCGGCCGGATCCGACGACGCAGGGCCGCCAGCCGGTCGGCATCCCCGCCGCTCTCGATCGGCTTGGCCCACAGGTCCTTGAACAGCGCCGGACGCGGGTGCAGCCCGGGCGCCACGATCGACAGGAGCGACCACAGGTCCATGAGCGAGTTCTCGAGCGGCGTGCCGGTGATCGCGTACTTCGCCCGGGCCGTGAGCCGCCGCACCGCCTGGTAGGTCTTCGCCTGGTGGTTCTTGACGAACTGCGCCTCGTCGAGCACGACCGCTGCCCACGCCCGCGACCGGAAGGCGACCTCGTCGATGCGCACCACGGCATACGACGTGATGACGACCTGCGCCCCGGCAACGGCATCGTCCAGCCCCACCCCGGCCTTCGCCCGCGTGCGGTCGATGACGACGGTGCCCAGCCCCGGCGCGAACCGGGCCGCCTCGCCGGCCCACGTCGAGAGCACCGACGTCGGTGCGACGACGAGCACCGGGTCGGACAGCTCCCCGCGCTCCTGCGCCCGCTGGACCATCGCCAGCATCTGGAGGGTCTTGCCGAGGCCCATGTCGTCGGCGAGCACCCCGCCGAGACCGCAGTCCCACAGCAGGGAGAGCCAGCGGAAGCCGTCGAGCTGGTAGGGCCGGAGGGTGGCCTCGAGACCCCGCGGCAGCTCGGCCGGCTCGACGGCGTCGAGGTCGAGCAGCGCCCCGACCGCCTCCGACCACCGGGCCGACTGCTGCTCCACGACCCCCAGCGCCGCGAGCTCCTCCCACAGCCCGGCGTGCACGACCGAGATGCGGAGGGGGTCGGACGGCTTGTCCTGGAGGGAGCGCGCCTCCTCGACGAGGGCCCGCAGCGCCTCGAGCTCGGGCCGGTCGAGGGCGAACCACGTGCCGCTGTCGAGGATGAGGTGCTCGTGCCCCCGGGCGAGGGCCTCGATGAGGGGGGCCAGGGGCACGTCCTCACCCGCGACGGTCACCGAGATGCCGAGGTCGAACCAGTCGGTGGGCGCGCCCTCGGCCGGGTCGGACGTCGAGACCTGGATGAGCGGGGCGTCGACGGCCTCGCTGTATGCCGCGGGCTCACCCACGACGGTCAGCTCCAGCGCGGGGTGCCCCTCCAGCGCCGGCAGGAGTGCCGCGAACGCCACCGTCGCGAACCCGTGGAGCCGGGTCTCCGGGATGAGCCGGCGCTGCCGAGCGACCACCTGCCAGAGGGGGTCGAAGGCCGCGACCTCCTCGATCGCCTGGAGCCCCTCGACCAGCGAGCGCTCCGCCATCCGGTCGCGCATGGGGTCGGGGTCCTCGGCCGCCATCGGGACGAACAGGCCGCCGTCGATGCTGCCGTAGCGGAACCCCCACTCGAGCTGCGCGCGGTGACCGGCCTCGAAGGTGGCGGTGAGGGCGAGCCGGGGTGCCACGGCATCCGGCAGCTCGAGGTCGGCCGACAGGCTGCGGACCCGCGCCTTCCGACGCAGCCCGGGCAGGTGGGTGACCGTGAAGCGGGCCCAGTCCGCCTCGGGCACCTCGACGACGCCGAGGTCGAGGAGCCGCTGGCGGGTGCCGTCGAGCGGCTCGGCGAGGGCGCCCAGCACGAGGGTCTGGCCGTCGCGCAGCCAGAACCCGGTGGCCGGCGAGCCCACGAGGCGGGTCTCGCCGACGGACCCCGCGGGCAGGTCGAGCCGTGGGTGCAGCTCGGCCCCCTCCTCGGTGCGCACGACCTCGACGACGAGCTCGGCCGGGTCGGGCGCGAAGGCGACCTCGCCGCCCTCGCCGAGGTCCGTGAGCAGGCGCACCCCGGCCCGGTCGGCGGCGCGCAGCAGGGCGACCCAGCTCGGGCCGAGGTGGTCCAGGAGGATGGCGTCCGGCATCCGGCCGTACCCGAAGGCACGCACCGACCTACGGTGGGCGTCGGCGATCGCGGTGAGGGCGTCGCGGTGGTCGTCGGAGAAGGACACGCGGCCGAAGCCGTAGTAGCCGCCCGCGAACGTCTCCCAGGACACCCCCGTGCGGATCCAGCCGCCGCGGGCCCCGGGCACCACCGGGCGCACGCGCAGCTGCTCGCGGCTGGGGTCGGTGGCTCGTGAGCGGCCCGGCCCGGCCGTCGCGGTCTCGATGAGCAGCCCCACGGGGGAGTGCTCGGGCTCGGCCGAGCCTTCGTCGAGGAGGCCGCCGAGGGCGCGCTCCCACGTGGGTCTGGCCGTGGTCGTCGGCCGCCCGGCGAGGCGGTCGAGCACCGGCTGCCGCTCGCGCACGGCGGCGACGACGGCGACGGCGTGCTTGCAGTCGCCCGACACCGGGCAGGTGCAGTCGCTCTGCCACCTCTGGAGGGCGAGCCGACCGGTCGAGGGTGTGGCGACCGGCCGGAGCGACACCTGGGTCTGGTAGGTCTGGCCGTTGCTGCCCGCGACCCAGCCGGTGGCGCCGGTGCCGTCGTCGTCGACCTCGAGCTCGACGACGCGGCCCTGCTTGGCGTAGGCGAGCCCGCGGGCGACCGTGATGGTGCCGCACACCTCGTCGAGGTCACGGTTGGTGAGGTCGGCGAGGCGGTCGACGGTGAACACGCGTCCCACCAGGTGACCTCCGCGAACCAGCCCGGGCCCCCTCTCGCCCGGGACCCTGAACCACCCACCGTATGCCGTGACCCCGACATCCGCGGAATGCCGTCCACACCCCCGGAACCCCCCGTTGGGCGATCTCGTGCGACATGCCGACGCATCGGCCCAGGAGGATCACGCTGACGAGGGTGCGACCCTGGTGCCTGGGAGCGGCCGAGGCGTCTGGCGGCACGGCGACCAGCCCGCTCAGGCGGTCGTCCGGTCCCTGCGCTCGCGCTCTGCCAGGGCGACCACACGCTCGTTGATCAGGGCGTCGCAGGCGTCAAGGAAACGAGCCATGCTCGCGCCCGGAGTGGTGTCGCCGAAGTAGTGACGGACGAGCGCTGCATGGGTCTCGTCGGGGTGTGCCACCACGGAGTCCACGACCTCCGCGGTCCGCGGAGCGTCCGCCGCGTCGAGCAGCTCGAGCTCGCGCACCAGGCCCGACTCCGGGAGCTCGGCCCGCGGCTCAGCCGGTCGGGTGACGAGGAGCGGCTTGCCCGTCGCGAGCCAGTCGTAGGCGACCGCTGAGATGTCGGTGACGCAGACGTCGGCCGCGTCCACCTGCCAGCCGAACGGTCCGGTGATGTCGGCCAGGTGACCGGCCGACGGGTCCCGGGCATTCGCGCGGCGAAGCAGGGCGAGGATCTCCTCGTGCGCCACGTGGAAGGCCGGGACGGTGAGGCCGAGCCGAGGGTGGGGCCGATAGATCACCCGATGCCGCCCGGACGCCACGAGCGACCGGACGAGCGGCACACCATGGGCCGCAGCCGAGGAGTAGCGCATGCTCGGCACGTCGCCCTCGGTGGTGGGGGCGTACAGCACCACCGTTCGGCCGTCGTGGATCAGCGCCGGCCCTGGGTTGTGCACGTCCACCTGGGGGCGCCCCACCTCCACCAGGTGCGACTCGTCGAAGTCGATCAGCTTGCGCACGATTCGTTCGCGCGCGGCCGTGCCGGCGACGAAGACGGCGTCGTAGGCCTTGAGCTGGTTGCTCGACATGTAGTCCTTGTCGGACTCGCCGTGGCAGATGAAGACGTGGGCCGGCTCGGCGAACCGCATCGCCGGGAAGTTCTGCTGGTTCTGGTTGACGTAGAACACCACGTGGACCCGCTGTCGGTCGAGAAAGCGCTCGACATCTTCGATGGTGTCGGCGTGGTGCACCGGAACCGGGCAAGCGTCGAGGAGACGCGCCGTCGATGCCCACCTGCGGGTGATGACCGCCACACCATGGCGCTCCGCCAGCCGTCGCATCGGCTCGTACCACTGGTCGACCTGGTAGATGTTGTCGGGTAGGTCGGGAAAGTAGACGACGGCCTCGATGGTGTCGTCGGGCACCGGTCCGCGGCGCTCGAGGACCGAGCGTGCGACCTGGCGGCCGCGGAAGGCCTCAACCGCCCGACCGCCGACCGCGCGGACCTTCGCCAGGTCGTCGGCGAACGTCATCAGGCCGTGAACCGGTCCGCGACCTCGAGGGCACGGTCGAGGATGTCGAGGCCCTCCGCCATCTCCTCGGCCGTCGTCGTGCACGGTGGCACGACGTGGGTGCGGTTGAAGTGCGTGAACGGCCACAGGCCCTCGGCCCTGCAGGCCGCCGCGAGGTCGTTCATCGGCCCGGCGGCGGCGCCGCTCGCGTTGTAGGGGACGAGCGGTTCGCGCGTGCCGGCATCCTTGACGAGCTCGAGGGCCCAGAAGAAGCCGAGACCGCGCACCTCGCCCACGCTGGGGTGCTTCTCGGCGATCTCGGCCAGGCGCGGGGCGATGACGGTGTCGCTCACCTTGCGGACGTTCTCGAGGATCCCCTCCTCCTCGAAGATGCGGATCGAGGCCACGGCCGAGGCGCACGCGAGGGGGTGCCCGGAGTAGGTGAGCCCACCGGGGTAGGCGCGCTCGGCGAACGTCTCGGCGATCGGGTCGGAGATGACGACGCCGCCCAGCGGCAGGTACCCGGAGTTCACGCCCTTGGCGAAGCAGATGAGGTCGGGCGAGACGCCCCAGTGGTCGACGGCGAACCACTCGCCGCACCGGCCGAACCCGGCCATGACCTCGTCGGCGATCCACACGATGCCGTGCTCGTCGCAGATCTCGCGGACGCCGGCGAGGTACCCGTCCGGCGGCACGAGGATGCCGTTGGTGCCGACGACGGTCTCGAGCATGACCGCCGCGATCGTCGACGCGCCCTCGACCATGATCGTCTCCCGCAGGTGCTGCAGCGCGCGCTCGCACTCCTCCTGCTCCGTCGTCGCGTGGAACGCGGAGCGGTAGAGGTAGGGACCCCAGAAGTGGACGATCCCCGGCATCCCCGGCTCGCTCGGCCAGCGACGGGGGTCACCGGTGGCCGTGATCGAGCCGTTGGTCGCCCCGTGGTAGCTGCGGTATGCCGTGAGCACCTTGTGGCGCCCCGTGTGCAGCCGCGCCATCCGCATGGCGTTCTCGGTCGCCTCGGCACCCCCGTTGGTGAAGAAGACGCGGTCCAGCCGCTCGGGCGCCAGCCCGGTAATGAGGCGGGCGGCCTCCGAGCGCGACTCGTCGGCGAAGCTCGGCGCGATCGTGCACTGGCGGGCGGCGGCCTCCTGGATCGCGGCGACGAGCCTGGGGTGCTGGTAGCCGATGTTGACGTTGACGAGCTGGCTCGAGAAGTCGAGGTAGCGGTTGCCCTCGTAGTCCCAGAAGTGGCTCCCGGACGCGCCGGCGATGGGCACCGGGTTGATCAGGGCCTGCGCGGACCACGAGTGGAAGACGTGGGCGCGGTCGTCACGGCTCACCCGGGCGCCGAGGTCGGGGTCGGCGGAGGTCTCGGGCGCGGGTGTGGAGCTCATCGCGGGGCCTTTCGGTGCTGCCGTCAGCGGGGAAGGGTGAAGATCGTGCGGTGCCAGGGCTTGTGGGCGACCGCGGTCGTGTCGTGCATGACGTGCTTGATGTTCGTGTACTCGTCGAAGGAGTAGGCGGACATGTCCTTGCCGAACCCGCTGTGACGGTACCCACCGTGCGGCATCTCGCTGATGATCGGGATGTGGTCGTTGACCCACACGCAGCCGGCCCTGATCTCCCGGGTCGCGCGGCCGGCCCGGTAGGTGTCGCGGGTCCACGCCGAGGCGGCGAGGCCGAACGGGGTGTCGTTGGCGAGGCGGATCGCCTCGTCGTCGTCGTCGAAGGCGACCACCGCGAGCACCGGCCCGAAGACCTCGTCGCGCCAGATCTCGGAGTCGAGAGGCGCGTCGGAGACGAGCGTCGGCTCGTAGTAGCAGCCTCGCGCGAGGTCGCCCGTCGGGACGGCTCCGCCGGTGACGACCTTCGCGTACCCGCGCGCCCGGTCGACCATCGCGGCGACCTTCGCCTGGTGGGCCTGCGACGACAGCGGTCCGAGGTCGGTCGCCTCGTCGTCGGTCGGCCCCATCCGTACGTGAGCCATGAGGTCCGCCACGCCACGGACGAAGTCGTCGTGGACCGAGCGGTGCACGACGGCGCGGGTGGCGGCGGTGCAGTCCTGGCCGGCATTGATGAGGGATGCCGCGACGGCACCGTGGACGGCCGCGTCGAGGTCCGCGTCGTCGAACACGACGAACGGCGCCTTCCCGCCGAGCTCGAGGTGGACGCGCTTGCCGGTGGCGGCCGCGGTGGCCATGACGCGGCGGCCGACGGCGGTCGAGCCGGTGAAGGAGGCCATCGCGACGTCGGGGTGCCCCACGAGGTGCTCGCCGGCGACCGGCCCGCTGCCCGTGACGACGTTGACGACGCCGGCCGGTGCGCCGGCATCCGTGAAGGCCTCGGCGAAGAGCAGTGAGGTGAGCGGGGTGATCTCGGCCGGCTTGAGGACGATCGTGTTGCCGGCCGCGATGGCCGGGAGGACCTTCCACGCGGCCATCTGCAGGGGGTAGTTCCACGGGGCGATCGACCCGACGACGCCGATCGGCTCGCGGCGGATCGAGGACGTGTGGTCGCCGGAGTACTCGGCGGTGGCCATGCCGTCGAGGCGCCGGGCGGCGGTGCCGAAGAACGCGGTGTTGTCGACCGTGCCGGGGACGTCGAACTCGCGCGCGAGGCGGATCGGCTTGCCGGCCTGCCGGCTCTCGAGCCGGGCGAGCTCCTCCGCGCGGTCGTCGAGCAGCTGGGCGGCCCTGAGCAGCACCGTGGACCGCTCGACCGGCGTCGCTCGCGACCACTCCTCGTATGCCGTGCCCGCCGCGGCGACCGCGGCATCCACGTCGTCGTGGCCCGCCAGGGTGACGGTCTCGACCGCCTCGTTCGTGCTGGGGTCGAGGACGTCGAACGTCTCGCCCGAGGCGGCGTCGCGCCGTTGCCCGCCGATGTACTGGTGCATGGCCGCGAGCATACGTCTCCCGCTCCGGGTGGTCGGAGTGCCGGGACCGCCGGGAGGCGCCCCGCCGGGGGCGTCGGGGGGCCGGCGCATCTCATCCTTCTCGGGTGATGCCGGGTCGTCGGGCCGCCCACGAGAGTGAGGGCTGCAGCGGCCGAGTGGGCCGGGTCCATCGAGGAGGTGCCCATGCTGGGACGGGATCGACGAGGTGATCGTCGCGACGAGCGTCGAGCGTTCGGGGCCGGCGGCAACGCCGTGCACTACCAGATGCGCGAGAAGCTCATGTCGATCGGCGACGACTCGTGGATCGAGGACGACGGCGGCCGCAGGGCCTTCAAGGTGAACGGCAAGGCGCTCCGGGTCCGCAAGACCCTCGTGCTCGAGGACTCCTCGGGCAACGGGCTCTTCCAGATCCAGGACCGCCCCGTGCGCGTGCGCGACGTCATGGAGGTCGAGCGGGCATCGGGCGGAACCGCCGCCACCGTCAAGAAGGCGATGATCACCCCGTTGCGCGAGCGGTTCTCCGTGGACGTGGCGGACGGCCCGGGCTGGGAGGTCCACGGCAACATCACCGACCACGAGTACGAGATCAGCGTGGACGGCACGAAGATCGCGGAGGTCTCAAAACGGTGGTTCCGCGTGCGGGACACCTACGGAGTCGAGATCCTTCCGGGACAGGACGACGCGCTCGTCCTCGCCGTCACCGTCTGCATCGAACAACTGGCTTGACCCGCCCCCGGGCTCGGCAACGGCGCCGCGGCCCGGGGTCACCACCGACACCAACCGAAAGGACACCACACCATGTGGGACTTCAACTCGAACAGCTTCTGGGACGCACTCCTCTGGGGATTCTTCTTCTTCTGCTGGATCGCCTACATCTTCATCTGGGTGCGCTGCGTGTTCGACATGTTCGCCGACCACACCCTCGGCGGCTTCGCCAAGGCGATCTGGGCGATCTGCTTCATCTTCTTCGGCCCCATCACGACGCTGGTGTACCTCATCGCCCGCGGCAGGAGCATGCAGGAGCGCGCCATGAAGCAGGCAGCGGACGTGCAGAGGCAGCAGGAGCGCTACATCAAGGACGTCGCTGCCTCCTCGAGCTCGCCGGCGGCTGAGATCAAGCACGCCAAGGACCTCCTCGACTCCGGCGCGATCACCCAGTCGGAGTTCGACGCCCTCAAGGCCAAGGCGATGGCCTGACCGGAGCACCGCCTCGTGGAGCGAGGGCAGCGGTGGCCGCTGCCCTCGCTCCACGCGCAGACGGGGTCACCCGGGACGGGGTCACCCCGGACGGGGTCACCCGGGACGGGGTCACCCGGGACGGGAGCTCGGCCTCGACGGCACGGATGAAGGAGTCCCCATGAACCTCCTCGGCGGACTGCGCAGCGCCAACCTGCGCTACGACCTCATTGCGGGCGTGACGATCGCGGCGATCGCGATCCCCGAGAGCCTCGGCTACGCGAAGATCGCCGGCCTTCCGATCCAGACCGGGCTCTACTGCGCGCTGCTGCCGGCCGTGCTGTTCGCCCTCGTCGGGTCCTCGCGCCAGCTCGTCGTCGGCGCGGACTCGGCCACCGCCGCGTTGGTCGCGGCCGGCGCCGGGGCGGTCGCCACAGCCGGAACCTCGCAGTACGCCTCGGCCGTCGGGGTCCTCGCGATCCTGACCGCCGCCTGCCTGCTTCTCGTCGTGCTGGCGCGGCTGGACTTCCTCGCCGACCTCATCTCGCAACCCGTGCTCGCCGGCTTCCTGTCCGGCGTCGGTGTCTCGCTCGTCATCGGCAACCTGCCGGCGATGCTGGGCATCGAGGCGAGTGGCTCCACCTGGGACAAGCTCGTCGCCACGGTCACCGGGCTCGGCGACGTCAACGGGACCTCCGCCGCCCTGGGGTTCGGCACGGTGGCCGTGATGCTCCTCGTCGAGAAGCGGCTGTCGAAGCTGCCTGCGGCGCTCGTCTCGCTGGTGCTGCTGAGCCTCATCGGCTACCTCGTGCAGGCCCAGGACAAGGGCGTGGCGATGGTGGGCTCCATTCCCGCCGGCCTGCCGGGCATCTCGGTGCCCCAGGTCGAGGCCGGCGAGGTGGCGCGGATGGCGGCCACCGCGGCATCCATCGCCGTGGTGGTGCTGGCCCAGAGCGCGGCCGTCTCGCGCAGCTTCGCGCTGAAGAACCACTACCCGGTGAGCGTGCGCCAGGACATGGCCGGCCTGGCCCTGGCCAACCTCGGCAGCGCCTTCACCTCGGGGTTCGCGATCAACGGCTCGCCGCCGCGGACGGCGGCGGGTGACGGGGCGCGCAGCAGGTCACAGCTCATCAACATCGTCATGGCGGTCACCGTCGGTCTCGTCCTGCTCTTCCTGACCGGCCTCTTCGAGTACATCCCGTCGGCCGTGCTCGACGCCGTCGTGTTCACCATCGGGCTGCTGCTCGTCAAGTGGCAGACCCTGAGGGAGGTGGCCCGGGCGAGCCGGTCGGAGTTCCTCGTCGCCATGGTCACGCTGCTCGTCGTGGCGTTCGTCGGCGTCGAGCAGGGCGTCCTGCTCGCCATCGTGCTGTCCCTGGTCGACCGCCTGCGCCGGCAGTACCACCCCCACTCCGAGGTCCTGGCCTCCGAGGGAGAGGTGGCGTCGCGGCTGGCCTACCGGCTGTCGCTGCACGGTCCGCTGCCCCCCGGTGCGCTGGACGGGGTCGTCGTCTACCGGTTCGGGGCGCCGCTGTTCTTCGCGAACGCCACGTACTTCGGCGAGCAGGTGCGCCACCTGCTCGAGGGGGAGCCCGTCGCCGGCCGGGTCGTGGTGCTCGACGCCGCGGCGATGGAGGACCTCGACTACACCGGGGCCCAGACCCTCGCCGAGCTGGGGCGGGAGATCCGCGCAGCTGGAGGTGAGCTGGTGCTCACCGAGACGTCCGACGAGGTGCTGGCGATGGTCGCGGCCACCGGCATAGGGGACGACCTTCGGCTCGTGCCGCGCCTCGAGGATGCCGTGCGCGTCCGCCCGGCCCCGGCCCCCCCGGCATCCCCAGCTTCCCCGGGCCCCCCAGCCGCTCCGACCCCTCCGACCTGAGACCGCCGAGGCCGCCCGCCCCGCGAGCCGTCCGACGACCCACACTCCCGTCCGCCCCGCAGGACGACGGCGAACGGGGCGCCGACCGGGTGGTCGACGCCCCGTCCGGGGGTGTGCCGAGGGTCAGCCGTTGACAGCGCGCTTGAGCTGCGCAGCGGCCTTGAAACCGACCGAGGTCGACGCGGCGATCGAGATCTCCTCGCCCGTCTGGGGGTTGCGGCCGGTGCGGGCCGCGCGGTCCCGGGTCTCGAAGGTGCCGAAGCCGGCGAGGCGCACGTCCTCACCCTTCGCGAGCTGCTCGCCGATGACGTCGAGCGCGGCGCCGATGATCTCCTCGGCCGCGCTGGCGGAGACGTCGGTGCGGGCCGCGACGGCCTGGGCGATGTCCTTCTTGGTCATGTCACTCTCCTGGTGCTTCTGGTACCGGTCACGTTCTCTCAGGACGCTATCACCGGGCCGTGGCAGGTCTGCGCAGCCCGGGGAGACGCCGCGGGCGGTAACGGTACGCGGTTCGTGGCCGCCCCGTGCGCGGGACCCCGACATCAGCGACCACCGGCACCGCGACTCACTCGGAGAGGGTGATGCCCCGCGGGGGACCGGGCGCCACGCTGGAACCGTAGCCCGCGGCTCGGACGTGCCGCCGATCCGCGCCTTCCCCAGGAAGAGGACGAGCATGCGACACCACAGCGCGGTGACCCCGCGATGAGCGCCACCCAGCCGATGCCCCTGTCGACCGACGAGCGACTCGAGCTCGAGAGGCTCCGGGCCGAGGTGGTGCAGCTCCGTGGCCAGGCGCCCGCCGAGCCGCCGACCCCACGGAGCCACCACCGGCTCAGGAGCACGGCCGCGGCGCTGGTCATCGTCCTCGGGTGCGTGCTGGCCCCGCTCTCGGTGACGTCGGTGTGGCTCGACTCGCAGCTCACCGACACCGACGCCTACGTCGAGACCGTCGCGCCGCTCATCGAGCAGCCCGCCGTGCAGCAGGCGCTCGCCTCGGCCGTGACGACCGAGGTCTTCCGCCGCCTCGACGTCCAGGCCACGACGAGCGAGGCCCTCCAGGCCATCGCAGACCGCACCAACCTGCCCCCGCTGCTGGAGGAGCGGCTGGTCGGCCTGGCCGTGCCCCTCTCCAACGGGGTGGAGGGATTCGTGACGGACCAGGTCAACACCCTGGTCGCGAGCGACGACTTCCGGGCCGCCTGGGTCGACGCCAACCGGGTCGCCCACCAGGAGCTCGTCGCCACCCTCACCGGGGAGAGGGACGGCGCCGTCCAGGTGAACCAGGGCACGGTGTCGGTCAACATCGCGCCGTTCGTCCAGGTGGTCAAGCAGCGGCTCATCGACCGCGGCCTCACCGTGGCCGAGCGGATCCCCGACGTGCAGGCGTCGTTCGTCGTCATGCAGTCCGCCGACCTCGTCCGGGCCCAGTCGCTCTTCGCGGCCCTCGACACCCTCGGAGCGGTGTTCCCGTTCATCGTCCTCGCCGTCCTGGCGGCCGGCGTGCTGCTGGCCCTCGACCGGCGCCGAGCCCTCGTGGGAGCCGGTCTGGGCGTCGCGGCGTCGATGGTCGTGCTCGCGGTGCTGCTGGCCCTCCTGCGCGCCGGTTACCTCTCGTCGGTGCCGGCCGACCTGCTGCCCCGGGATGCCGCGACGGTCATCTTCGACACGCTCGTCAGCTTCCTGCGCATCGCCCTCCGGGGCGTGCTGCTCCTCGGGCTCCTCGTGGCCCTGGCCGCCTTCCTCGCCGGACCCTCGCGCGCCGCGGTCGCGACCCGGCACGGGATCGGCCGAGGGCTGGCCGCGGTCCGCGGGCTCGGAGGTGGCTCCGAGGGCCTCGCCGGTGCCGGGGTGGCGCGGGTGGTTCAGGTCGCCAAGCGCCCCCTCCAGGTGGTGCTCGTCACGGCCGCCGGGCTGACGCTCGTCTTCTGGGACCGCCCGACGCCGGCCGTGCTCATCGGTGTCGTGCTCGTCCTGCTGCTCCTCCTCGCCGTCATCGAGGTGCTCGGGAGCGGCAACGCTCCGACGCGTCCGGATGCCGGAGCCGTCGAAGCCGCGCCCGCGTCACCGGCCTCCGCGTCACCGGCCCCCTCCTCGCCCTCGTCCGGGGACGCCGAATCGGCGTCGTCGCCGCCCGACGGGGCGTCGACGGAGTCGGAGGCCGGCCCGACACCCGCCGCGGTCTAGCAGCACGCCATCCGTGGTCCTCGTCGTCCGGTCCGGCGGCGGGGACGACGACCGTCAGGTCGGGAACAACGGCCGTGGCGCCGGGGATCGGCTCCATCCACGGTGCCCCACCGGGGTGGCGCAGGGATGAAGGGGGGCGTTCCCGGTGTTCACTCCCTGACAACCGCCGCACCACGGATACCCATAGGGGTATGCTGTTGGCTCGGGCGGACCACCGAAACCCGATCGAGGAGCACCTTCATGGCCACCGTCGACCTCACCGCCGACACCTTCGAGAGCACCATCACCTCGAGCGACATCGTGCTCGTGGACTGGTGGGCCTCGTGGTGCGGCCCGTGCCGCCAGTTCGCCCCGACGTACAGCAAGGCCAGCGAGGCACACACGGACGTCGTCTTCGGGAAGGTCGACACCGAGGCCGAGCAGGCGCTGGCCGGTGCCGCCCAGATCACGTCGATCCCGACGATCATGGCCTTCCGCGAGGGCATCCTCGTGTTCCGCCAGGCCGGGGCGCTGCCGCCCACCGCCCTGGAGCAGGTCATCGAGGGCATCAAGGGCCTCGACATGGAGCACGTCCGCGAGCAGGTCGCGAGTCAGCAGAACGCCTGAGGCGATACCTCACCGGGTATCCTTTCCCCTTCGCACCCCATACAGGAGGCCCGCATGGAGCTCGACCAGGACGAGATGCAGGCCGTCGTCAAGCGGCTCAAGCGTGCGCAGGGGCAGATCGGCGGCATCCTCAGGATGATCGACGAGGGCAGGGAGTGCCAGGACATCGTCACCCAGCTGGCCGCGGTGTCCAAGGCCCTCGACCGGGCCGGGTTCGCCGTCATCGCGCTCGGCCTGCGCCAGTGCATCTCGGACCCCGAGTCCCACGGGATGGACGTCGACAACATGGAGAAGCTGTTCCTCTCCCTCGCGTGAGCGGGTGCTGAGGTGGACGCCTCCGACTGGGACAGCCGGTATGCCGGTGCCGACCTCGTGTGGTCGACCGAGCCGAACGTCTGGGTGCGCGAGCTGTGCTCGCCCCTGAGGCCGGGGCGCGCGCTCGACGTCGCGGCGGGTGAGGGTCGCAACGCCCTCTGGCTCGCCGAGCGGGGCTGGACCGTCACCGCGACCGACTTCTCGCCCGTGGCGGTCACGCGGATGGGCGAGCTCGCCGACCACCGGCTCGGCACCGCAGATCGCGAGCGACTCCAGGCGGTCGTGGCTGACGCCACGGCACCCGCACCGGGCACGGCATACGACCTCGTCCTGTTCTCCTACCTGCACCTCCCGCGCGAGCAGTGGGAGCGAGCCCTGTCAGCCGGCGTCTCCGTCACGGCTCCAGGGGGTCTGGTCGTCGTCGTGGCGCACGCCCGCCGCAACCTCACCGAGGGCGTGGGCGGGCCCCAGGACGCCGCCATCCTGCTCGACCCGGAGGACCTCCTGGCGTCGTCGGCAGGCCTGCCGGTGGCCGTGGAGCTGGCGCAGGTCAGGAGCCGGGCGGTCGAGGGCGCCCCGCGACCCGCGCTCGACACCGTCGCGGTGCTGCGCCGGACCCCTGAGCAGTCCTAGGCGCTGAGGAGCTCCGGCGCCGCGTGCGCGCCTGCTCGCGTGCCCGCGAACCACGTGCGGAAGCCGCCGTCGAGGTTGCGGACGTCGTGCCGGCCGTGCTGCGTGAGGATCCGGGCGGCCGTGTGCCCGCGGACGCCGACGGCGCAGTGGACCACGACGGGTCGGTCGGGGATCTCCCCGATCCGGTCGCGGAGGCTGTCGAGGGGGATGTGGAGGGCCTCCGGGATGACGCCGGATGCCGTGCGCTCCGCCTCGTCGCGGATGTCGACGACGACGGCGCCGTCGGCCACGGCCTCGTCGAGCTCGTGCCACTGGATCGACCGCGTCGTGCCGCGACGGAGGTTGTCGGCGACGTGCCCGAGCATGTTGACCGGGTCCTTGGCGGAGGAGAAGGGCGGGGCGTAGGCGAGCTCGAGGCCCGCCAGGGCGCTCGCCGTGAGGCCGCCGGACATCGCGGTGGCGATGACGTCGATGCGCTTGTCGACGCCCGACGTGCCCACTCCCTGGGCGCCGAGCACGGCGTCGGTCTCGGGGTCGACGAGCAGCTTGAGGGACAGGCCGCTGGCGCCGGGGTAGTACGTCGCGTGGGACGCCGGGTGGGTGTGGATGACCCGGTGCGGGCGGCCTGAGGCGCGCAGCCGCTTCTCGTTCCAGCCGGTCGAGGCCACCTGGAGCCCGAACACGCCGACGATGGCGGTGCCCAGCACCGGGCGGTCGTGCGCGGCGAGGCCGGCGATGGCATCGGCCGCGCGGCGGCCCTGGAGGTTCGCGGTGTTCGCGAGGGGGACGAGCGTGGCCGAGCCGTCGAGGGCGTCGACCTTCTCGACGGCGTCGCCGACCGCGAAGACGGCAGGGTCGGACGTGCGGAGGCGGTCGTCGACGACGATGCCCCCACGAGGGCCGATGGTGAGCCCGGCCTGCTCGGCGAGGGTGGTGTCGGGACGCACGCCGATCGCCGCGACGACGACGTCGGCGGGCACGGCATCCCCCGTCGAGAGGGTGACGTCGTGGGCGCCGATGGCCGTGACGCTCGACGAGAGCCGCAGGTCGACTCCGTGGGCACGGATGCGGTCGTGCACGGGGGTGGCCATCTCGGGGTCGAGCGGGGCCATGACCTGGTCGGTGGCCTCGACGAGGGTGACGTCGAGCCCGAGGTGGACGAGGTTCTCCGCGACCTCGACCCCGATGAACCCGCCACCGATGACGGCCGCAGTGCGGGCGTGCCGGGTGGCGGCCACCAGGGCGTCGGTGTCCTCGATGTCACGCAGAGACAGGGCACGTTCGATGCCGGGGAGCGGCGGGCGCACCGGCCGGGCGCCGGTCGAGACCACGAGCGCGTCGTAGGGGAGGTCCTCGGTCGTGCCGGCCTCGAGGTCGCGCACGGTCACGACGTTCCTACCGCGGTCGATGCGCTCCACCTCGTGGCGCACCCGGACGTCGAGGTCGAAGCGCCGGCGGAGGGCCTCCGGCGTCTGGAGCAGCAGCGACGAGCGCTTCGCGATCACGCCCCCGACGTGGTAGGGCAGTCCGCAGTTCGCGTAGGAGACGTGGCCGCTGCGCTCGAGGACCGTGATGTCGGCGTCCTCCAGGAGACGACGCAGCCGCGTGGCCGCGCTCATGCCTCCCGCGACGCCCCCGATGATGACGACTCGCATGCTGCCAGCATACCCCATGGGGTATAGTGTCGAGTCATCGACCCCTCACCCGAGACCTCGAGGAGATCCCGGCATGTGCCGAGCAGTGACCTGTCGTACCTGTGGCAAGACGACGTGGGCCGGCTGCGGCCAGCACGTCGACACCGTGCTGCGCGGGGTGCCCTCGGGCGACCGCTGCCCGGGCCACGAGGGAGAGCCGAGCACCGGCCTCCTCTCCCGCCTGTTCAGCCGCTGAGCGCCCCGCACTGACCAGCGGCGCCCACGGACCGACCGCCCCGCCTGCCCTCCCCGGCGGGGCGCTCGCCGTCGGGCTGCTGCGGGCCGCCGGGGGTCAGGTCGGGCTCGCGGTGCCCGTGACGAACCAGCTCCACGGCTTGGCCGGACCGCCGGCGACGAAGCCCGCGTAGGTGAGCTCCACGGCATACCCGGCGTTCGTCATGAGCCCGACGATGTCCCGGGTGATGTGGCACCCCCCGGCCAGCGGTCCCCATACCGGCTGGAGGGCGCGCTGGATGCCGGCGACGCGGTCGCTCGGTGCCAGTGAGTGCTCGACGAACCGCAATCGGCCTCCGGGCCGGAGCACCCTGCGGGCCTCGGCGAGCGCGGCCACGACGTCCGGGACGGTGCAGAGCGTCCACGTCGAGACCACGGTGTCGACCGAGGAGGTGTCGGCCGCGAGGCGTGCCCCGTCGAGGCCGATGCGGTGCACCGGACGGCCGAATGCCGTGACGCGCGGTCGCGCTCGCTCCCAGGCCAGGTCGGCGGGCTCGACGGCGAGGACCTCGGTGACCTCCGCCGGGTAGAAGGGCAGGTTGCGCCCGGACCCGAAGCCGATCTCGAGGACCGTTCCGGTCGCGCCCTCGCAGACGGTCCGGCGCCAGGTGCCCGCCGCTCGGTCGGTGAGCGCGACGTCCATGACACGAGGGAGGACGTGGTCCTCGTACCACGCCCGCACCACCATGCCCCCAGTCTCCCAGCCCCAGGTCCCCGCGAGGTTCCCAGCCCGAGCGCTCCCCCGCCGCCTCCCCGACTTTGTCTGTCAGCGCGCCGGCGACACGCCGCTGAAGCGGCGTGTTCGCAGCACCCTGACAGACAAGGTCGGGGGTCAGGGGGAGCGCGCGCCCCGTGCTGACGCCCGGTCAGCCGCTCGGGGTCGCCTGGCGGCGGTACTCGTGGTCCAGCAGGCTCATCATGACGTCGTCGTGCCATCGGCCCTCGAGCCAGCAGTCCTCCCGTTCACGGCCCTCCTCGACGAACCCGCACCGGCGGTAGCACGCGATGGCGGGGGCGTTGAAGGCGAGGACTCGCAGGCCGACGCGGTGCAGCCCCAGGTCGTCGAAGGCGTGGCCGAGCACGAGCCGTGTGGACTCGGCCCCGAGCCCGCGCCCGATGAACCGCGGCGCGTGCATCCCGACGGCGAAGAGCGCCTTGCGGTCCACGGGGTTGAGGAGCCGGAGCGACGCCATGCCCGCGGGCTCCCCCTCGACCTCGACGACCCACTGGAGGAACCGGTCCTGGGTCGCCATCAGCTCGAACCACTTCGCGGCCTCTGCATCGGTCATGGGCCCCGTCCCACGCTCGGACCCGTAGCCCCTCTCGATCTCGCGGTGCCACCCCAGGCGCTGACGGGGCCTGACGTCGGACGGCAGCACCCCACGCAGGCGGACGCGCGCTCCGACGAGGACTGGTGGCTCCATGGGTCGATGCTCCCGCGCCCATCGCCGTCCGTCGCCCCAGACGACCCTCGCCCTCCCCGACTCTGTCTGTCAGGTTGCGCGCGACGCGCGCCCCAGCGGCGTGTTGGCGGCAACCTGACAGACGAAGTCGGGGAGGTGGGGAGGTGGGGTGGAGGCGAAGGACCGGGCTCTGCGCATCCGCGCCGGTGGGGTGGGTGTCGTCAGCGGGTCGGGTCGACGAGGACGATCCCGCGGGAGGGGGCGGTGCCCATCGCGGCCAGTGCCCGGCCGGCCTCCTCCAGCCCGAGGGGCTCCCCCGGAGCGAGGAGGTCACCGAGGGTGAGCCGGCCGCGCACGACGTCCTCGAGCATCGCGGGGTAGTCGGCCGCCGCCATCCCGTGGCTTCCGAGCACGTCGAGCTCCCAGCCGATGACCCGGTCCATCGGCACGTCCGCCGCGCCCGCCGCCGGCGGCAGCAACCCCACCTGCACGTGGCGCCCCCGCCGTCCGAGCGACAGGATGCCGGTGCGGCAGGTCTCGGGCGACCCCAGCGCGTCGATGCTCACCGCCGCACCACCCCCCGACCAGTCGCGGACCGCAGCGAACACGGCATCCGGACCGATCGCGGCGTCGACCACCTGCTCGGCGCCGAGGAAGAGGGCCCGTTCCAGCGAGGCCGCCGAGACGTCGACGGCGCAGACGCGCGCCCCACGGCTGCGGGCGACCTCGACCGCGGCGAGCCCGACCCCGCCGCAGCCGAGCACCACGACGGCCTCACCCGGCACGACCCCGGCCCGTGCCACCACCGCCCGGTATGCCGTGGCCACCCGGCAGCCGAGCCCGGCCGCCGCCCCCGCGTCGAGGTCGTCCGGCAGCTCGACCAGGTTGGTGCCTGCGGCATGGACGACGACGAGCTCGGCGAACGACCCGGGGTCGGTGAAGCCCGGCTGCCGCTGGTTCGGGCACACCTGGCCGGCGCCGGCCAGGCACACCTCGCACCGACCGCAGGACATGACGAACGGCGCGGTGACCCGGCGCCCGACCCACTCCCTGTCCACCCCCTCGCCGACCGACTCGACGACTCCGGCGAGCTCGTGGCCCGGCACGTGCGGGAACGTCGCGACGTCGGGGTCGTGACCCATCCACCCGTGCCAGTCGCTGCGGCACAGCCCGCTCGCCTGCACGCGCACCAGGGCACCTCCGGCGGGCGCGACGGGGTCGGGCAGGTCGGCGACGGTCAGGGGTCCGCCGAACACGGCATACGTCAGGGCTCGCACCCGCCCAGCCTCCCACTGCCGACGTCAGTCCTCCGTGGTGCCGGGCACGAGCACCCCGGCCAGGCAGAGGGCACGCCACACGTGCGGGTCGAGCGTGTCGGGTGGCGCGGTACCCGCGAGCACGGCGTCCACCGCCCGGCGCGCCGCCGCGGGGACGACGACCCTGCCCACCCGCGTGACGAGGGTCGGGCCGGTCGGGCCCGTCGTGCCCGTCAGGCCCGTCGCCCCCGTGCCGCCCGCAGCCTCCTCCCAGCGGTGGGCCAGATGGCGTCGCGGCCGCCACGCCGCGGCCGGGTCGGCGGATGCCGTGTGCTGGGTGAGCACCCCCAGCGGCTCCGCGCGCTGCGCCGCCCGTGCGCGAGCGGCGAGCAGGGCGGCGAGCTCCTCGTCGGTGACGGCGTCGAGGGCCGACTCGACGGCGGCGCGGACCCGCGACCGTGCATCCGCCGAGGTCGCCGGGTCCAGCGCGTCGACGCCGAGCGGGAGCGCCTCGCGGACGTCCCGGTCGTCGTCGAGGCGGTGCCCGGCCGCACGGAGGAGGTCCTCGGCGAGGTGCCGCACCGTCCAGACGTGCACCCCGACGGTCAGGTGGATGCTCGTGCCGCCGAGGGCCGTCGCCGAGTGCAGCCACCCCCGGGGGACGTAGAGGCAGTCGCCGGGGGCGAGCACCTCGTCGACGACGGGAGGCTGCTCGGCGGCGGCGTGCACGGCATCCCGCCGGTCCGTCCACGGCTGGTCGCGCAGCGGCCACTGGTGCACGGGGGGCCGGACCCGCCAGTGCTTCTCCCCGGAGACCTGGACGACGAAGACGTCGTGCACGTCGTAGTGGTCGTCGAACCCGCGGTTCTGCGGGGGCGTGACGTAGGCGTTGACCTGCACGGGGTGCCCGAGGTCGGCGGCGACCTCCTGGGACGCCTCGAGCACCGGTCCCCACGTGCGGTGGAGCGCCTGGAGCACGATCGTCGCGCCGTCGGCGTACAGCCGGAGCACCTTGTCCTCGCTGACCTGGTCGCCGATGCCCGCCCCGACGCCACCACCGAGGGTGTATGCCGCGGGCTCGAGGGTGCGGCCCTCCTTCGCCATCCGGAGGAAGGGCGTCCGGAGGGCGCGGCGGGAGAGCAGCTCGTCGACGGCCTCGGGTCCGAAGAGGTCGGGGGCGCCGGCGCGCTCGGACGCGTGGGTGAGCAATGGACGGCGTCCCCAGTAGGTGCGCGCGAACTCGTCGCGCGGGACCGCGACGAGGGACGCGAGCCCGTGCCGGCCGGCTGCCACCGGGGCCGGCACGGGCGGCTCCTCGGGGTGGTCGCTCACCGGGACAAGTCGGCCCGGCCGTCGGCCGCGCGGTCGGGCGGGGGCTCGATGGTGCTCTCGCTCATCTCGACACCTTCCTCTGGGCGACACCGGGGCGGCGGCGCGAAGGCTCATTCCAGCGGGCGGGGCGGCGCGCACGGGCGTAGCCGACCTGCGGGGACCCGCTCGTCGAACGATCCCACACGCCGGGCGCGGGCGGCATCCCTCCCGCCTGCGGCTCCGGGCACGGCGCTGCCACGATGGGGCCATGGCCCTCGACGTCGAGCTGTCCGAGACGAGGGACTTCCTCGCGCACCACCACCCGTTCGACACCCTGCCGGCCGCCGTCCTCGACCGGCTCCCGGGCCAGATGACCGTGCGGTACTTCCGCCGCGGCACGAAGCTCATCGCCAAGGGCCGCGACAACCACCACCTCTATGTCCTGCGGTCCGGGGCGGCCGACGTCCACGACGAGCAGGGCAGCCTCGTCGACCGGGGTGGCGCAGGGGCGTGCTTCGGCTCGATCACGCTCACGCGAGGCAACCCCTCGACGATGGACGTCACCGCCATCGAGGACAGCCTCGCCCTCCTCCTCCCGGCGGAGGACTTCCACCGGCTCTGCGCAGAGCACCCGGAGGTCGACGCGTTCTTCGACGCCCAGCGGGCGAGCCGGATGCGGGGCGCCGTGGACTCCCTCCAGCTGTCGTCGACGGGGAGCGCGATCCTCAAGACCCGGGTGCGCGACCTCGTGGGCCGGGAGCCGGTGGCCGTGGCCTCGACCGCGACCGTCCGGGACGCCGCCCGGGTCATGTCGGAGCACCGGGTCTCCTCGCTCCTCGTCATGGACGGGGAGCGGCTCACCGGCATCCTCACCGACCGTGACCTGCGCACCCGCGTCCTCGCCGCAGGAGTGGACCCGTCGGTGGGGGTCGCCGAGGTGATGACGGCCGACCCGGTGACGGGGGCCGTCGACGAGCTCGCCTTCGAGGTGCTCCTCGAGATGGTGGGTCGCCACATCCACCACCTGCCGATCCTCGACGCGGACGGTCGCGCCGTCGGCCTCGTGACGACGACCGACCTGCTTCGCCTCGAGCAGTCGAACCCCGTCTACCTCGCCGGCGACATCGCCAAGCAGCCCGACGTCGCCGGCGTGGCCCTCGTGTCGAGCCGGCTCCCCCAGGTCGTGCAGTCGCTCGTGGAGCAGGACGCCTCGGCCGACGACATCGGCCGGGTCGTGACGGCCGTCGGGGATGCCGTGGAGCGTCGCCTCATCGCGCTCGCCGAGGCCGACCTCGGGCCACCACCCGTGCCGTACTGCTGGGTGGCGCTGGGCTCGCGGGCGCGACTCGAGCAGGCGCTCGCGGCCGACCAGGACAACGCGATCATCATCGACGAGGGGCTCGAGCCGGCCGACGCGCCGTGGTTCCAGGCCTTGGCCGAGCGGGTCACCGAGGACCTCGTGGCGTGCGGCTACCCACGCTGCCCCGGCGACGTCATGGCGACGAACCCCCGCTGGCGGCAGCCCCTGCCACAGTGGCGCAGGCAGTTCACGTCGTGGCTTAGCGAGCCGGTGCCCGAGGCCCTCCTGGGGGCGAGCATCTTCTTCGACATGCGGGCCGTCCACGGCGACACGACGCTGCTCGAGCGGCTCCAGCGGCACGTGCTCACGGCATCCCCCGACTCCCGTCTCTTCCTCGCCCACCTCGCCAAGCAGGCGACGCACAAGGAGCCGCCACTCGGCTTCTTCCGGGGTCTCGTGCTCGAGAAGGCGGGGGAGCACCGCAACACCCTGGACATCAAGCGCGGGGGCATCGGTGCGGTCGTCGAGCTCGCCCGCGTCCACGCCCTGTCCATCGGGAGCCCCGCGGTCAACACCCAGGCGCGGATCGAGGCGGTCCGGCGGGCCGGGGTGCTCGGCGACGACAAGGCCCACGACCTGCGCGACGCGTTCGAGTTCATCTCCTACGTGCGGCTGCGCCACCAGGCGGCCCAGGTGCGTCGCGGGGACCCGGTCGACAACTTCGTCGAGCCCGACGACCTGTCGAGCTTCGACAAGCGGCACCTGCGCGAGGCGTTCGGGATCGTCCGGCACGCGCAGAACGCGCTCGCCCACCGGTACCCGATGCACTACATCTCGTGAGCCTCTTCCGCCGGACCCCCGAGGAGCGGCGCCTGCGTGCCCTGCGGGCCCTGGAGGCGTCGTCGTCGCCGGGGTCGTCGGGGCCGGCAGGGTCGGTGCCGGTCCCGTTGCACGACTACCTGTCCGTCCCGTTCCCGGCACCGGGGACACCGCTCGACGAGCTGGGGCTCCTCGCGGTCGACATCGAGACGACCGGCCTCGACCCGCGGAGGGACCGCCTGCTGTCGGTCGGGTTCGTGCCGGTGGACGGTGGCGAGATCGTGCTCGGGCGGGCTGGCCGGGTCGTCGTGCGCGACGGGTCCGAGGTGGGGCAGAGCGCGACGGTGCACGGCCTGACCGACGACGAGCTGGCCCGTGGGGTGCCACTACCGGATGCCGTGGGCGCGGTGCTGGAGGCGCTGGCGGGTCGCGCGCTCCTGGCCCACTTCTCCCGGGTCGAGACGGAGTTCCTGTCGGCCGCCTGCGAGCGCCTCTGGGGCACAGGCATGCCGTGCGTCGCCGTCGACACCATGGAGCTCGAGAGGGGGCTCGTCGAGACGGGGTGGGGGAGCGAGCCGGATGCCGGGGCACTGCGGCTCTGGACGGCCCGGGGTCGGCGGGGGCTGCCGGTCTACAAGGCACACGAGGCGCTGACCGACGCGCTCGCCTGTGCCGAGCTCTACCTCGCGCAGCGCGCCGAGCTCGCGGCGAGGTCCCCGGAGACGACGCTGACCCTCCGCCAGGTCACGGCGTGAGGGTCAGTGTCTGCGCCGGCGCGGGCGGACGACGCGGTGCCGGGTCAGGAGATGCGGCGCGGGGTGCTCGCCTGCGCGAGGACGTGGATCTCCTCGGTGGCGCGGTCGAGGTCGCGGTCGGAGTGGGCGACCCAGCCACCGCCGTGGTGGCGGCTCGTGCGCAGCGCGGACACGAGGTGGCGGGCCTTCATGATGGAGAGGGACTTCGTGGTCATGACTCCATGGTCGTCCGCCTCATGATTCAGCACAACGTGACTTTGCTTAGTAGTCGTTAAGTCTGGCTGTATGGTTGTCTCGTGCTCGACCCCCATCGCATCCGTGTCTTCCGGTCGGTCGTCGCGAGTGGGTCGGTGCAGGCCGCGGCGGACAACCTGGGGCTGACCTCGTCCGCCGTGAGCCAGCACCTCTCGGCCCTCCAGCGGGAGACGGGCCTGACGCTGTTCCACCGGGTCGGGCGCGGCATCGCCCCGACCGAGGTCGCGCTGGTGCTCGACGCGCAGACCGACGAGGCGATGAGCCAGTGGGGCCGCGTCGACCGGCTCGTCGCCGACCTGCGCGAGGGCCGGTCGGGGCGCCTGTCGATCGGCTACTTCGCGTCCGCCGGCGCGGTGTGGATGCCGTCCCTCGTCAAGCGCCTGACCCGGGAGTTCCCGGACCTCGTGCTCGAGATGGTGCTCAACGAGGTGGAGCGGCGCGGGCCCCGTCCCGACATCGACCTCGTCATCGACCCGCCCCACAGCCCGGTGCCCAGCGGCTACCGGCGGGTCGACCTCACGGAGGACCAGTTCGTCGCCATCGTGCCGCGGGGCCACCCCCTCGCCGAGCGGGAGTCGATCGCCCTGGCCGACCTGCGCGGGGAGACGTGGGTGAGCAACGACTACCCGAAGGCGTTCGGTCACCGGCTCGTCGTGGCCGCGTGCAACGCCGCGGGGTTCCGTCCGCGCTTCACGGTTCAGGCCCAGGACCACCACACGGCGATCGGCTTCGTCGGAGCCGGCATCGGCGTCTCCGTGCTTCCGGCACTCGCAGCGCGGAGCCTTCCGGCGACGGTGGCGCGCGTCGGCATCCAACCGCCGGCGCCCGTGCGCCACCTGGCGGCACTCATCCGGGACCTCGGGGCGCCGAACCCGCCGGCCGAGCGGGCCGTCGAGCTGCTCACGGACCTCATCGCCCACCCGAGCGCGGCGCCCCGCCGCCAGGGACGCGAGTGACGCCTGGAGCCTGGGCGGTGCACGGCGGAAGGGCGTCGACGTGCCCCGGCCGCTCCTCGAGGGATGCCGGGGAGGCGCCCTCCACCGAGGGCATGATCTACAACGCGGGCTGAAGCGTCGGTTACCGCCTGGTACTCGACGTCGTCACATCCGCTACCAGTCGGTAACCCGCGCCGAACCGATCCCCCGGGCAAGCGACGTCACGATCAGCCTGGCGCGATCCATGTGGACACGTGGTCACACCCCGGCGGTTTGCTCGGGGCGGGTCTTCGAGCCCGCGGCGCCGTCGCTGTCGAGCGACCGACCCTCGGCGCCCTTCGAGCCCGCGGCGCCGTCGCTGTCGAGCGACTGACCCTCGGCGCCCTTCGCGCCCTCGCCCAACGCCCCCGACCGGAGGCGCTCGGCCAGGCGCACGCCCTCGACGTCGAGGTCCGGCAGCATCCGGTCGAGCCACCGCGGGAGGTACCACGCGCGGTCGTCGAGGAGGTGCATGACCGCCGGCGTCAGCGTCATCCGCACGAGCACGGCATCCACGAGCACGCCGACGGCCAACCCGAACCCGATGGGCCGGACCATCGCGAGGTGCGAGAACGCGAAGCCGAGGAAGACCGACGTCATGATGATCGCCGCGGCCGTGACGACCTTGGCGCCGTGCACGAACCCGGTGCGGACGGCCGTCCGTGAGTCCTCGCCGTGCGACCGGGCCTCGTGCATCCCCGAGACGAGGAACATCTGGTAGTCCATCGCCAGGCCGAAGAGGACGCCGATGAGGATGATCGGCATGAAGGACATGAGCGGCCCCGGCTGGTTGACGCCGAGGAACCCACCGAGCCAGCCCCACTGGTGCACGGCCACGGTCGCGCCGAACGCCGCGGCGACGGACAGGAGGAACCCTGCCGTCGCGACGATGGGCACGACGAGCGACCGGAACACGAGCATGAGGATGAGCAGCGAGAACCCGACGACGACGGCGAGGTAGGGCGCCAGTGCCGAGCCGAGCCGCTCCGAGATCTCGATGTTCGCGACGGTCTGGCCGGTGAGGCCGATGTCGACGCCGTTGTGTCGCGCATAGGTCTCGGCCGCGAAGGCGATCCGGTCGACGGTGTCGATGGTGCTCGGGTTCGCGGGGCTCGTGGTCGGAACCACCTGGAAGGCAAGGGTGTTCGTGTCGTCACTGACACCGAACGGCACGACGCTCCGCACGCCCTCGACGTCCCTGAGGTCCGTCGCGATGCGTGCCTGCTGGTCGAGCACCTGCGCGTCGGTGCGCGGCGCGGCGGTGTCGGGCAGCGTGGCGACGGCCACGATCGGTCCGTTGACGCCCGGCCCGAACTCCGCCGCGATCGTCGTGTATGCCGTGTGCGCACTCGAGCCCGTCGGCTCGCTGCCGCCGTCGGGCAGCCCGAGCTGCACCTGGGTGACCGGGATGGCGACGACCCCGATGAGCGCGACGACGGCGAGGACGGTGAGCCACGGATGCCGGGTGACGAGGCGGACGTACCACCCGCCGTGCTCCTCGTCGCGGTCGTCGTCGGGGACCGACCGGGTCGTCGCGTCGCCCGGCACCGCGAACCCCGCGGCCCGCCAGCCCCGCCGCGAGACGACCCGGTGGCGCATCAGGCGCAGGACGGCCGGGCTCACCGTGATCGCGACGATGACGGTGACGGCGACGGTGCCCGCCGCCACGAGGCCCATCTCGGCGAGGACCGGGAGGCCCGAGAGCACGAGGGCGGCGAGCGCGATGACGACGGTGGCACCCGCGAACACCACGGCGCTCCCGGCCGTCGCGACGGCTCGCGCGATCGACTCGACGAGGTCACGACCGTGCAGGAGGTTCGCGCGGTGCCGGTTGACGATGAACAGCGCGTAGTCGATGCCCACCGCGAGGCCGAGCATGAGGGCAAGCGCGGGGGTCATCGTGTTGAGCTCCACGAATGCCGTGAACGCCATCGCGGCGCCGAGGCCCACCCCGACGCCGAGCAGAGCGACGAGGAGCGGAAGCCCTGCGGCGACGAGGCTCCCGAGGACGGCGACGAGCACGACGAGAGCGACCGAGAGACCGACGACCTCTCCCGGCCCGATGATCGAGGTGTCCTGGGTGATCTCCACGCTGTAGTGGGCCGTGACACCGGACCCCGCGAGGGCGGCGTCACCCCGCTCCACGACGAGGGCACGGTCCTCGGCGGGCACGGACTGCGCGTTGTCGTCGAACTGGACCTGCGCCACGGCATACCGCCCGTCCTCGCTGACGAGCCGGGTGCCCTCCGTGGCCCGGTTGACCGCGACCCCGTCCTCGTACTGCGCGCGACCGGCGTCGAGCTCGGCTCGGCCCTTCTCGAGCTCCGCCCTGCCGGCGTCGACCTGCGCCCGGCCGTCCTCGAGCTGCGCCCGCAGGCCGGGGATCGAGGGGTCCCGGGGGGTCGTCGCCTCGAGCTGGGCGAGGAACGCCTCGCCCCCCGAGACCTGGCCCTCTGCCTGTGCGAGCTTCTCGGTGCCGGCGTCGAGCTTCGCCCGGCCGGCGTCCAGGCGGTCCTTGGCGGCCTTCAGGTCGTCGGCGCCGGCGTCGAGCCGGGCCTGGGCGTCGAAGGGGTCGATGACGCGCTGGACGTGCGGGACCTCGGCCCACGCCCCGAACGCGTCCGCCACCGCGGCCCGCTGCTCGTCGGTGAACGTGCCGGCGTCGCTCTCCAGGACCACCGTCCCGAACCCTCCGGCGGCCTCGGGGATGGTGGCGCCGAGGCGGTTGACGACCTTCTCGAAGCTGGCGTCGGGGATCGAGATGCGGGTGCTGAGCGGCTGCCCGACCGTGGCGGCAAGGGCGCCCACGCCCGTGAGCACGACGAGCCAGATGGTGAGGGTGCTCCAGGCGTGCGTGGCGCACCAGCGGCCGAGCCTGTAGAGGAGGGAGGACATGTCGGGCCTTGTCGTGGTGGTGGTCGGAGCCGAGGAGGGGTCAGGGGGTGGGGGTGCGGATGCCGACGGTGCTGCTCGCACGCCCCCGACTCGGTGCGGGGGGTTGCGCCGGGTCCACGCTCATCGCGGGCACGGGGTCGAGCCCGGAGCGCAGGTGGCCGATGGCGGCCGCGAAGCACTCCTGGAGTGACCGGGTGACCGTCGTCCCCGGGGTGACCGTCGTCGCGGGGCTGGCCGTGGCGCCTCGTGCCCACACCCGGAACGCCGCCTCGGCGGAGCCGACGAGAGTGGAGGCGTAGGTCGCCACGAGGAGGTCGTCGACGCCGGGGCCGAGGCGCCGTCGCAGCCACCCCTCGAGCCAGCCGAGCCACGTGTGCAGCTCCACGAGGATGAGCCCTCGGGCGTGGGGCGAGGACTCACCGGCCGCCGCGAGGGTGGCGATCCGCTCGACGAGCTCCTCGTCGCCCGGGTCGGTGACCACGGCCAGGGCGCTGTCGAGAACCGGCTCCTCGACCGGACGCGACTCGAGGCGGGCTCCGACCGAGGAGAAGAACTCCGCCACGCTCGCCGTGAGCACCGTCTCGACGGAGGGGAAGTAGTTGAAGAAGGTGCGGCGCGAGACGCCGGCCCGGTCGGCCACCGCGTCGGCGGTGACGCCCTCGAACCCGTGCTCCCGGACGAGGGAGTAGGCCGCCTGGGCGAGCGCCCGCCGCGTCTCGTCGCGCTTCCGGCTGCGCAGCGAGCAGCCGTCGCCGCCGATGCCGGGGACGCTGCCGATCCTGTGGATGCCGGGACTCACCCGCGACACGGTACGCAATCCTGCACTACCGTGCAAACCTGCACGATCATGCAGGTGGCGCGCTCGCGCAGCCAGAGGGCACTCGGCCCCAGGCCGCCGTGAGACGCTGGGCGTCATGGCACACGGGACGGCAGAGCAGCCGCGCGAGGGGGCGCTCCTGCGCCGCATCCGCGAGTCCGTCATCGGCGAGGACCACGTCATGACGACCCCCTACGGACGGCGGCGCGTGACGTATGCCGACTACACGGCATCCGGGCGCGCCCTGAGCTTCCTCGAGGACTTCATCCGCGACGAGGTGCTCCCCGGCTACGCCAACACGCACACGGAGTCCAGCGGCACGGGCCTCCAGACGACGCGCCTGCGCGAGGACGCCCGCGGGATCATCCGCGACGCCGTGCACGGGGACGACGAGACGGTCGTCATCTTCGCGGGGTCGGGCTGCACCGGCGCGATCGACAAGCTCATCGGAGTCCTCGGCCTGCGCATCCCGTCGGCCCTCGAGGACCGCTGGCACCTCTCGGACCACATCCCGCCCGAGGAGCGTCCGGTCGTGTTCATCGGGCCGTACGAGCACCACTCGAACGAGGTCCCGTGGCGCGAGTCGGTCGCCGACGTCGTGACGATCCGCGAGGACGCCGACGGCGGCGTCTGCCAGGAGCACCTGCGCGAGCGGCTCGAGGAGCTCGCCGACCGGCCGCTCAAGATCGGCTCGTTCAGCGCGGCGTCCAACGTCACGGGCATCGTCTCGGACACCTATGGCATCTCGGCGCTGCTCCACGAGCACGGCGCCCTCGCGTTCTGGGACTTCGCCGCCGCCGCGCCCTACGTCGACATCGAGATGAGCGCGCCCGCCGGAGGCGACCCCACGGCATACAAGGACGCGATCTTCCTCTCGCCCCACAAGTTCATCGGTGGCCCGTCGACGCCGGGGATCCTCGTCGCGCGTCGCGAGCTGTTCACGAACCGCGTCCCCGTCGTGCCGGGTGGCGGCACGGTGGCCTACGTCAACCCGGAGGACCACGCCTACCTCACGGATGCCGAGCACCGCGAGGAGGGTGGGACGCCCGCGATCATCGAGGCCGTGCGCGCCGGGCTCGTCTTCCAGCTCAAGGAGGCCGTCGGCGTCGAGACGATCCGGGCCCGTGAGGAGCGCTTCCTCTCCCGAGCGGTCGACGCGTGGCAGCGGGAGCCGTCGATCGAGATCCTCGGCAACCTCGAGGCGCCCCGCCTGTCGATCGTGTCCTTCGTCGTGCGCACGCCCTCGGGCCACTACCTGCACCACAACTTCGTCGTCGCGGTGCTCAACGACCTCTTCGGCATCCAGGCCCGCGGCGGCTGCTCGTGCGCCGGCCCCTACGGGCACCGGCTGCTCGGCATCGACATCGAGCGCTCCCACGAGTTCGAGCGCGAGATCACCGGCGGCTGCGAGGGCATCAAGCCCGGCTGGGTGCGGGTCAACTTCAACTACTTCATCTCCGACACCGTCGCCGACTACGTCATCGAGGCGGTGCGCCTCGTCGCGCGCGACGGCTGGCGGCTGCTCGGGGACTACCTCTTCGACCCGCTGACCGGGAGGTGGCGCCACCGCGACGGTCTCGTCGAGCCGCCGATCCGGCTCCGCGACGTGCGGTATGCCGACGACGGCACCATGGTCGTGCCGCGCGCCGACGCGCGGGGTGGGGAGGAGCTGCTTGCGGAGCACCTCCGCGAGGGGGAGACGATCCTGGCGGCCGCCACGCCGCCGGACCTGGCGTCCCACCCGGCATACGTCTCGGCGGACTTCGAGCACCTGCGCTGGTTCGACCTGCCCGAGACCGCGATCGACCACTGACCCGACCCGACCCGCCACAACCCGACACGACCGACCCCGTCGGCAGGGCCGTCACTGGTTGACCACCTCAGAGGAACTCGGCCGGGTCGAACTCGTCGATCGGGATGATCCGCACCCGCGGCAGCTGCTCGTTGAAGGCGCGCACGTCGTACTCGAGGTCGAAGGACTCCAGCCCCCGCTCGGCCAGGGCCGCGAAGGCGCTGTTGCGGAACTCGACGAACCCGATGACGCCGACCCGCCTCCCGTCGAGGAGGTCGCCCACCTGGTCGACGAAGTCGCCGTCGTTGCTGACGAGCAGCACGTCGGCCTCGCGGCGGCGCAGCTCGACGAGCGTGCGCTGGATGGCGATGTCGACGACCTTCTCGCCCGGCCCCCCTGACAGCGGCACCGGCCGGTAGCCGAGGGCGAGCAGGGCCTGCACGAAGGTCATCGGCAGCTCGGTGTTCGCGGCGAGGAAGAAGAGCCCGACGGCGTCCTGCTGCCACCGCTCCCGGGCGAACTGGAGGAGGCGCTCCCAGCGCGGGCGCTCCTCGGGCCGGGGGCGGCGGCCGAGGATCGAGGTGCCCAGCGTGGCGTCGATGTTCTCGCCGTCGACCAGCACGTAGGTGGTGCGGGGTGTCTCGGCCATGGGGCGAGACTACGGGCAGGGTCCCCAGTGGTCAGGCGGAACCGGAGCCGTGCGGTGGGCACAGCACCCGAGTCGCGCCCATGGCGAGCCCCTCCTCCCACGACGCGACCTCGGCCATGTGGTGGACGACGTCGGGTCCACTCACGGCTCGTCCTCGCCGACGTCCACCGAGAGCCGCTCGACGAGCGGGACGAGGTCGGCGATCGAGTCGACGACCCGGGTCGGGCGGTAGGGAAAGTGCTCGACCTGCTCCGGGCGCGTCGAGCCGGTCGAGACGAGCACCGTCCGCAGCCCGGCCTCGAGGCCGCTGATGACGTCGGTGTCCATCCGGTCGCCCACCATGACGGTGGTCTCCGAGTGCGCCTCGAGCCGGTTGAGCGCGCTGCGCATCATGAGCGGGTTCGGCTTGCCGATGAAGTACGGCCGCCGACCCGTGGCGGTGCTGATGAGGGCGGCGACCGACCCCGTCGCCGGCAGCAGGCCCGCGGCGCTCGGGCCGCTGGGGTCGGGGTTCGTCGCGATGAAGCGGGCGCCGGCGGCGATGAGCCGGATGGCCTTCGTGATCGCCTCGAAGGAGTACGTGCGGGTCTCGCCCAGGACGACGTAGTCGGGGTCCCGGTCGGTCATGACGTAGCCGACGTCGTGCATCGCGGTCGTCAGGCCGGCCTCACCCACGACGTATGCCGTGCCACCCGGTCGCTGGTCGGCGAGGAAGTCCGCGGTGGCGAGGGCGGACGTCCAGATCGCCTCCTCGGGGACGTCGATCCCGCTGCGCAGCAAGCGGGCCCGCAGGTCGCGCGGCGTGAAGATCGAGTTGTTCGTCAGCACGAGGAACCGGCGACCCGACGCCTTGAGCGCCTCGATGAAGGCGGCTGCACCGGGGATGGGGTCGTCCTCGTGCACGAGCACGCCGTCCATGTCGGTGAGCCAGGTGTCGATCCGCCGCGTCGTGGTCATGCGGACATTGTCGCGGTGCTGCGTAGGGTGCCCGTATGCCGTCCGCCTCCGCCCGCGTCCGCCCCGCCGAGCCCGACGACGTCCCGGTCGTGCTGCGGCTCATCCGGGAGCTCGCACACTACGAGAAGGCGCTCCACGAGGTCGAGGCGACGGAGGAGCAGCTGGCCGCCGCCCTCTTCCCCGCTGCGGGCGCTCCGGCCCTGTTCGCGCACGTCGCCGAGGTCGACGGCGAGGTGGTCGGCACCGCTCTGTGGTTCCTGTCGTTCTCGACGTGGACGGGAACCCACGGCATCTGGCTGGAGGACCTCTACGTCTCGCCGGAGCACCGCGGCTCGGGTCTCGGCCAGGACCTCCTGCGGACCCTCGCGGCGGTGTGCGTCGAGCGGGGCTACCACCGGCTGGAGTGGTGGGTGCTCGACTGGAACGCGCCGAGCATCGGCTTCTACGAGTCGATCGGCGCCGTGGCGCAGGACGAGTGGACCCGCTTCCGCCTCGACGGGCCGGCGCTCGCGGCCCACGTGGCGGCCACGGGCTGACCCGGCAGGCGGGACGGGGGACGGGGATGCACGCGCATGGGTGACGCCAGGGCTGCCGGGCCGGTCCTGCTCGACCTGCCGTTCCACGGGCTCTGGTTGGCCCGCAACAGCCCGGGCCGCCGGGTGCCGAGCCACGGGACCCACGCGTTCGGGGTCACGTACGCGATCGACTTCATCCCCGTCGGCCCGGACGGACGGTCCGCTCCTCGCACCTGGCGGACCCTGCTCTCCGTGGAGCCGCCGGAGGTCTTCGTCGGGTTCGGCCGGCCGGTGCTCGCGCCGGCCGCGGGCACGGTCGTCGCGGTCCTCGACGGCGAGCCCGACCACGTGGCGCGGCGTTCCCAGCTCGCCCTCGTGCCGTACGCGCTCGGGCAGGCCCGACGGGTGCGGGAAGGGGTCGCTGCGATCGCCGGCAACCACGTCGTGACGGCGCTGGGCCCGCGAGGTCCGTTCGTCCTCACCGCGCACCTGCGTAGGGGCACGGTGCGGGTCTCGCTGGGGGACGTCGTGGCGCCCGGCGACCAGCTGGGCGAGTGCGGCAACTCGGGCAACAGCACCCAGCCCCACGTCCATGTGCAGGTCACGGACTCGATGGACTGGCCGACGACGCGTGGGCTGCCGATGGCGTTCCGCCGTCCCGGCTCCGGGGTCGGTGCTGCTGGAGACACGTGGATGCCGGCCGAGGACGAGGTCGTCGACGGCGGGCCGGGGTAGCGGACGACCGGCACGCCCGGGTAGCCGACGACCAGCACCCCGGGCGTCGGCGGAGCGGGTCCGAGATCGGCGTCGCCCGTGTGCCCCGGTCTGTCGGCCCCACCGCCTAGCGTGTGGGGAGCTCGCACGGTGAGAGGGGCACCCCATGACGAGGTTCGTCATCACTCCCGACGTCGCACTGGCCATCGCCCGTGGGGAGGTCGTCGTCGCGGGGGAGCACCAGCTCGTGGCGCCGGCGCTCATCAGGTCGCAGGTGCTGTCGCTGCTCTACGAGGCGGTGCGGCGGGGCGAGGTGGCGACGGCGGATGCCGAGCGGCAGCTCGACGTCATCCGCGGCCTGCGCATGCGCCTGCTCGGGGACCGGGTCCTCCAGCGCGTGGCCTGGAGGCTCGCCGACCAGCTGGGGTGGCCCGACACCTTCGACGCCGAGTACGTCGCGCTGACCCAGCTCCAGGCCGACGCCCTGGTCACGCTCGACCCTGAGATGGCCGACGCCGTGAAGGGGCTCGTCACGGTCGCTCCCGTCACCGCCCTCTCCACGTGACCAGCACACGGTGAGCGGACGGCATCCGGCCGGTCCTGGGTAGTGCGGCGGGTCGGCTCAGGTCAGCGTCAGCGCGAGGCGCGGCGCGGGGCCGAGCTCCGTCGGCGCCAGGCCCACGTCGGTGAAGCCCATGGCCCGGTAGAACGCCATCGCGTCGGGGTTGGCGGTGACCTCCAGCCGTGCCACACCCTCCGACCGGAGGTGGTCGGCGAGGCGGGTGAGCAACGCCGTCGCCACGCCCCTGCGCATCCATCGCGGCTCGACGAAGAGGTCCTCCAGCTCGACGACGGCCGCGACCCGCATCCACGACGCGAACCCGACGACCTCGCCGTCCTCCACGGCCACCCAGGTCCTGCCCTCCGCCAGGCCCTCGGGCCCGAGGACGAGGAGCTCGGGGCGGGCGAGGAGCCGGTCGTGGTCGGTGGGGTTGGACAGCGACGCACGCCGGTAGACGCCCCTGACCGCATCGAGGTCGTCGGGGGTGCCGAGCCGGATCACCGGTCCAGCGTGCACCCCACGCGCGGGTGTCGCCAGGTCGGATGCCGCCTGGTCACTCCAGCACGTGGATGTTGCGGGCCGCGCACATGTCCTTGAGGACCTGCGGCCAGACGGTCACGCTGACCTCACCGAGGTGGGCGGTGTGCAGCAACATCATCAGCGTGCGGGACTGACCGATGCCGCCGCCGATCGACAGCGGCAGGGTGCCGTCGACGATGCCGCGGTGGTAGGGCAGGTCGAGCCAGTCCAGCTGGCCGGTCAGCTCCAGCTGCTGGCGCAGCGTCGCGGCATCCACCCGGACGCCCATCGAGCTCAGCTCGTGCCGTCGGCGGGTCACCGGGTTCCACACGAGGATGTCGCCGTTGAGCCCGTGCCGGGTCTGCCCGTCGGGTGTGGTCGTCGGCGTGACCCAGTCGTCGTAGTCGGCAGCCCGCATCTCGTGCGGGTACCCGTCGTCGAGCGTCCACCCGATGCCGATGACGAACGCTGCCGGGACCTCCTGGAGCAGCGCGGTCTCCCGCTGCTTGCGCGGGAGGTCCGGGTAGCGCGCCAGCAGGTCCTCCGCGTGGATGAACGTGATCTCCTCGGGCAGGCGCGGGTACCGCTCGTCGACGAGGGCCGGGAAGTCCCGGTGGAGGCGGGTCTCGGTCTCGCGCAGCACCGACCAGATCCGGCGCACGGTGTCCTTCAGGGTCTCGAGGGTGCGGTCCTCGGCGGTGATGGTGCGCTCCCAGTCCCACTGGTCGACGTACGCGCTGTGGTCGTGGTCGAGGAAGTAGTCCTTGCGGACCGCCCTCATGTCGGTGCACAGGCCGGCACCCGGTTCCATGCCGAACTGTCTCAGCGCGACGCGCTTCCACTTGGTGGCGGCCTGCACGACCTGGGCCTCGACGGGGTTCACCCCGTTGTCGTTGGCGATGTGGAAGGAGACCGGCGTCCGCGAGCCGTCGCGGTCGAGCATGTCGTTGACACCCGAGCTCGCCTCGACGATGAGGGGCACCTGCACCATCTCGAGGCCGAGCTCCCGGCACAGGCCGTCCTCGATGAGGCGCCGCGCCTCGAAGATCGCCCGCTGGGTCTCGCGTGGGGTCAGCAGCGGGTGGTAGTCGTCGGGCAGGACCCGCTCCACGTCCTGGTAGGTCCCGATCCCCGGGCCCGCGAGGTCGGCGCGCTTGGCGCCTGCTACGTCTGTCGTCACCTGATCGCCTCCGTCGTCCGGAGCCGGGTGGGGGCGCCGGTCGTCGGCGCGATGGCGACCCGGCTCTCCCGCCAGTCTCCTCCCCGACGGCGACGAGCGAGTCGCCTGCGGGGGGAAGTGAGCGACGAGACACCCCCGCGACGACGGCGCTGCTCAGTCCTTGGGGACGTTGGCGTCGAGCTCGGCCAGCCACGCACTCGCGGAGGCGTCGGACGGCATCCGCCAGTCCCCGCGCGGCGAGAGGGACCCCCCGGCGACGACCTTCGGACCGTTGGGGATCGCCGAGCGCTTGAACTGGTTCGCGAAGAAGCGCCGGTAGAAGACCTCCATCCACCGGCGGACCGCAGCGAGGTCGTATGCCGGCCGCGCACCGTCCGGGTAGCCCGCCGGCCACGCCCCCCGAGCCGCGTCCGCCCACGCGTGCTCGGCGAGGAACGCGATCTTGCTCGGCCGGTACCCCCGCCGCAGCACGTGGTAGAGCGTGAAGTCCTGGAGCGCGTACGGCCCGATGGAGTCCTCCGTGGACTGGATCCTCTCCCCGTCCTTGCTCGGCACGAGCTCGGGGCTGATCTCGGTGTCGAGGATCCCCAGCAGGGTCTCGTTGACCTCGCCCTCGAACTGGCCCGACGAGACGACCCACCGGATGAGGTGCTGCATGAGCGTCTTGGGCACGCCGGAGTTGACCCCGTAGTGCGACATCTGGTCGCCGACGCCGTACGTGCACCACCCGAGCGCCAGCTCCGACAGGTCGCCCGTCCCGAGCACGATCCCGCCGCGCTGGTTCGCCGCGCGGAAGAGGTAGTCGGTGCGCAGCCCGGCCTGGACGTTCTCGAAGGTCACGTCGTAGACCTCCTCGCCGTGCCCGAAGGGGTGCCCGAGGTCCTCGAGCATCTGCCGGGCCGCCGGGCGGATGTCGAGCTCCTCCCACGTGATCCCGAGGGACTCCATGAGGTGGACCGCGTTGCCCTTCGTCCCGGCACTCGTCGCGAACCCCGGCATCGTGAAGCCGAGGATGTGCGTGCGCGGCAGCCCGAGCCGGTCGCAGGCCTTCGCCGCGACGATGAGCGCGTGCGTCGAGTCGAGGCCGCCCGAGACGCCGATGACGATCGTCGGCATCCGCGCCGGGTCGCCTCCGCCGATGGCGCGCATGCGCTGCTCGAGCCCGGACACCTGGATGTTGTAGGCCTCGTAGCAGTCGAGCGCGAGCCGCTCCTCGGCATCCGGCACGAACGGGAAGCGGTCCACCGCCCGCCGGAGCCCCAGGTCGCCGGACGGGGGGCGGAGCTGGAAGGGGACGAGGCGGAACCCGCCCTGCTCCGCGGCATACGCGTCGGCGTTGTCGTCGAAGCTGCCCTGGCGGATCCGCTCCTGGCGGAGCCGGTCGAGGTCGACGTCGACGACCGTGCGCCGGGGCCCCTCGGGGAACCGCTCGGACTCCCCGAGCAGCTCGCCCATCTCGTAGACCATCGTCATCCCGTCCCACGAGAGGTCGGTGCTCGACTCACCGGCGCTCGCCGCGGCATACAGGTATGCCGCGTTGCACCGTGAGCTGGCCGACCGCGCGAGCAGGTGGCGGTCCTCGGCGCGCCCGACGGTGATCGGGGAGGCCGAGAGGTTGAGCAGGACGTTGGCCCCGGCGAGCGCCGCCTCGTGGCTCGGGGGGACGGGCACCCAGACGTCCTCGCACACCTCGGCGTGCACGGCGAGGCCGGGGAGGTCCTCGGGGGTGAAGATGAGGTCGGGGCCGAACGGGATCTCGCCGTCGACGTCGGCGCCTGGCCACTGCGGCCGCACGATGAACTCGCCCTGGTGCCCGGCCCCCGAGGCGAACCAGCGCTTCTCGTAGAACTCGCGGTAGGTCGGCAGGAACGACTTCGGCGCGACCCCGAGCACCTCCCCGCGGTGGATGACGACGGCGCAGTTGAAGAGCCGGTTGCCGTGCCGGAGGGGGGCGCCGAGGACGACGAGCGGGAGGAGCTTGGAGGTGTCCTCGGCGATCGTGACGATGGCCTCGTCGACGGCGTCGAGCAGGACGTCCTGCATGACGAGGTCGTCGATCGCGTAGCCCGAGAGGCACAGCTCGGGGAAGAGCGCGACGGCCACGCCCTCGTCGTGGCAGCCCCGCACCCCGACGAGGACGCGCTCGGCGTTGGTCGCAGGGTCGGCGAGCGCCACGGGAAGGGTGCACGCGGCGACCCGGGCGAACCCCTGGGCGTACACGTTGCGGAAGTCCATGCCCCGAGCCTATGGGTGGGGATTATCGGGTCACCCGAGAAACCCCCACTTCACCGGGTAAGGGTTGTCCGGTGAGGTGAGGGTTTCCCCGGGGGAGTCGAGGGCAGCCTCGCGGAAGACCCGTGGATGCCGGTCAGTCGCCGTCGCCCCCGCCCTCGCCGCCCGCCGGGGTCACCTGGCCGGGTCAGGGCGTCAGCAGGATCTTCCCGGTCGCCCGCCGCTCGTCGACGGCGGTCAGGGCGTCGACGACCTCGTCGAGGGTGCGCACCTCGCCGATGACCGGGTCGACCGCCCCGGACTCGAGGAGTGGCACGAGGTCGTCCCACTGACGACGCAGGTATGCCGGCCCGGGCCCACCGCGCCCGGTCCACCAGGCGCCCCAGCCGACGCCGACGACGGAGATGTTGTTGAGGAGGAGGCGGTTGACCCTCAGCTCGGGGATCGAGCCGGCGGTGAAGCCGATGACGAGGTGCCGCCCACCCGGTGCGAGGGAGCGGAGCGAGTCCGTGAACCGGTCCCCACCGACGGGGTCGACGACGAGGTCGACGCCGCGACCGCTCGTCAGCGACGCCACGGACTCCCGGAACCCGTCAGCGAGCACGACCTCGTGCGCCCCCGCCGAGCGGGCGACCTCCGCCTTGTCCTCCGACGAGACCACGGCGATGACGCGTGCGCCCCACGCGGCCGCCAGCTGCACCGCCGCCGACCCGACCCCGCCGGCCGCGCCGTGCACGAGCACCGTGTCGCCCGCCGCCAGCCGTCCGCGCTCCCGGAGGGCGAAGTGGCAGGTCAGGTAGTTCATCGGCAGCGCCGCGCCCTGCTCGTAGGTCACGGACTCCGGCAGCGGGAAGACCATCGCCGGGTCGGTCGCCACCACCTGCGCGAAGCCACCGAGGAAGGGGAAGGCGGCGACCCGGTCGCCCACGGCATACCCGCTCGTCGCAGGCGCCGAGAGCACCCGCCCGGCCACCTCCGAGCCCGGCACGAACGGGAGCTCGGGCGTCACCTGGTACTGCCCGCGGGTCAGGAGGACGTCGGGGTAGCACACGCCCGCCGCGGCGACCTCGATGACGACGCCGGTGTCGGCGGGTTCGGGGAGGTCGACGACCGCCACGGCCGACGGTCCGTCGAGGCTGGTCACCTGGGCTGCGCGCACGCGGTCATCGTAGGGCGGGCCGGAACCGGGGGAGCCTCGTGGGGCTCCGTGTGACATCGCCGGGAGATCGTGCCGATCGGGAATGCGGCCGGGGTGTCCGTCGCTGCACGTCCAGTGCCCCACCCTCGCCACGCCACCCTCGCCACCATCGCCCTGATCCTCGGGGGCGTGGCCATCGGGACGACCGAGTTCGTCACCATGGGCCTCCTCCCCGAGATCGCCGCGGGGGTGTCCGTCGACATCCCGAGCGCCGGGCACACCATCTCCGCGTATGCCGCAGGGGTCGTCATCGGCGCCCCGCTCCTCGCGGTGCTGGGTGCCACCTGGCCGCGCAAGGCGCTCCTCGTCGGGCTCATGGTCGCCTTCACCGTCGGGAACGTCCTCAGCGCCCTGGCCCCGACGTACGAGACGCTCGTCGCCGCCCGCTTCCTCGCCGGCCTCCCGCACGGCGCGTTCTTCGGCGTGGCCGCCCTCGTCGCCGTCGACCTCGCCCGGAGCGGGCAGGCCGGCCGGGCGGTGGGGCGCGTCATGCTCGGCATCCCGATCGCGAACGTCCTCGGGGTCCCCGGTGCGACGTGGCTCGGGCAGGGCTTCGGCTGGCGCTCGGCATACCTCCTCGTGGCCCTCATCGGCCTCGCGACGATCGCCCTCATCGGGTATGCCGTGCCACACCTCCCTCGCGACCGCACCCGCACCGTCCGCAACGAGCTCGGGGCGCTGACGAGCCTCCAGGTGTGGCTCACCCTGGGCGTCGGCGCGATCGGGTTCGGGGGCATGTTCGCCATGTACTCCTACATCGCGCCCACGGTCACCCAGGTGACCGGGCTGCCGGCGTCGGCGGTGCCGGTCTTCCTGCTCGTCTTCGGTGCGTCCGGGTTCTTCGGCAACCTCGTCGCGGGCCGGATGGGCGACTGGTCGGTCATCCGGTCGGTCGTCATCGGGCTGGCCGGCCTCGGCGTCTCGTTGGGCCTGTTCGCCCTGGCCGCGCCGTATGCCGTGCCCGCCCTCGTCGTCCTCGCGCTCACCTCGGTGCTCGCCTCGGTGCTCGTCATCAACCTCCAGCTGCGCCTCATGCAGGTGGCGGGCACGGCGCAGACCCTCGCCGCGGCGAGCAACCACGCGGCCCTCAACCTCGCGAACGCCCTCGGCGCGTGGATCGGCGGGGTCGTCATCGCCGCCGGATACGGCTACACCGCGCCGTCGGTGGTCGGCGTGGGACTCGCGGCCGTCGGGCTGGTCATCCTCGGCATCTCCCTGCTCGTCCACCGTCGCGACCACCCCGAGCGCGCGACGCTGCGGCCACTCGGCCCGGCGGGGGCCGCGGACGACGAGGTGGGCGTGACCGACGCGGTGGGCGCGACGGGTGCGGTGGGAGCGACGGGCGCGGTGGGCGCGGTGTCCGCGGGCTGACGGCATCCGCGCGGCGTCTCGCGTGTCGGTCGTCACCTCGTTCGTGGATCTCCAGCGGCGCGCCCGGGAGGCGACCTCCGTAGGCTGGCCGCATGCCGAGCACCGTCACGTGCCGGGTCGAGGGCAGCATCGCCCAGGTCCGGCTCAACCGTCCCGACAAGCTCAACGCCCTGACCCTCGACACCCTCGAGGAGCTGGTCTCGACGGCCCGCGAGCTCGGGCGGGACCGCACCCTCCGCGGTGTCGTCCTCGGGGGTGAGGGGGACTCCTTCTGTGCGGGGCTCGACTTCGCGACCGTGCTGCGGAACCCACCGCGGGTGGCGCGGTCGTTCGTGCCGCACCCCTGGCGGGGGACGAACCTGTTCCAGGAGGCGTGCTGGGCGTGGCGGCGGCTGCGGGTGCCCGTCGTCGCGGCCGTCCACGGCCACTGCTACGGCGGTGGCCTCCAGATCGCCCTCGCCGCCGACCTCCGGATGACGACGGCCGACGCGCAGTGGTCGGTGCTCGAGGCGAAGTGGGGGCTCGTTCCCGACATGAGCGGTATCCAGGCGCTCTCTCAGCAGGTGCGCATGGACGTCGCGAAGCGGCTCACGATGACCGGCGAGGTCGTGAGCGGCGAGCGTGCGGTGGAGCTGGGCCTGGCGAGCGAGGTGCACGACGAGCCCTTCGTCGCGGCGACCCGCTTCCTCGAGGAGGTGGCCACGCGGTCACCCGACTCGGTCGCGGCGACGAAGCGGCTGTTCGGCCGGACGTGGACCCTCGGCGACCGCCGAACCTTCGCGCGGGAGCGGTTCGAGCAGGCCAAGCTGCTCGCGACGCGGAACACGACGATCGCGCGGGAGGCGGCGATGAAGCGCGCCACCCCCGTGTTCGACCCCCGACGCCGATGACCGCTGACCAGGTGGCCGCTGACCGCGTGGCCGCTGACCGCGTGGCCGCCGCGGAGGGAACCGCCTCGGCAGCGACGCCGGCGGGGGAGGTCCGGCACATCACGTGCACGGTGTGCGAGGCGATGTGTGCCCTCGAGGTGACCCTGGACAGCGCGGGCGCCATCGCGTCGATCCGTGGTCACGAGGCCGACCCGCTCTCGCGGGGTCACATCTGCCCCAAGGCCTTCGCGCTCCAGGAGGTGCACGAGGACCCCGACCGGCTCCGCGGCCCGGTCGTCCGGACCGGCGACGGCGGGTGGCGGGAGGTCTCCTGGAGGGAGGCCGTCTCGGTCGCGGCGACCCGCCTGGCGGCCGTGCAGCGCGAGCACGGGGACGACGCGCTGGCCGTCTACCTGGGCAACCCCAACGTCCACAGCCTCGGTGCCCTGACCCACAACCCCACGTTGGTCCGGTTGCTCCGTACGCGGAACCGCTACTCGGCCACCTCGGTCGACCAGCTGCCCCACCAGGTCGTGGCGTGGGCGCTCTACGGGCACCAGTTCCTCCTGCCCGTCCCGGACATCGACCGCACGGACCTGCTCGTCCTGGTCGGCCACAACCCGATGGCGTCGAACGGGTCGCTCTGGACGGTGCCCGACTTCCCGCAGCGACGGCGCGAGCTCGCCTCTCGCGGAGGCAGGCTCGTGGTGCTCGATCCTCGGCGCACCGAGACGGCGAAGCTCGCCGACGAGCACCACTTCGTCCGACCCGGCTCGGACGCGGCCGTGCTCCTGGCGGTCGTGCGGGAGCTGCTCGTCGAGGACCTCGCCGGCCCAGCGGCATACGTCGACGGCGTCGAGGTGGTGCGCGACGCGGTGGCTCCGTTCACCCCCGAGCTGGCCGAGGAGGTCAGCGGTATGCCGGCCGCCGCCGTGCGCGCGCTGGCGCGGGGCCTCGCGGCGGCTCCGTCCGCGGCCGTCCACGGGCGGATGGGGGTGTCGACGCAGGCGCACGGGGTGGTGTGCCAGTGGGCGATCCAGGTGATCAACATCCTCACGGGGAACCTCGACCGTGCCGGTGGCACGATGTTCACGACCCCGGCGGCGGACCTCGTCGGGCAGGGGGCGCTCTCGCCCGGGGGGTTCGGGCGGCGGCGGACGCGGGTGCGCGGTCTGCCCGGCTTCGGGGGTGAGCTGCCGGTGTCGGCGCTGGCGGAGGAGATCGCGACTCCCGGGGCGGGGCAGGTGCGGGCGCTGCTGACGATCGCGGGGAACCCGGTGTCGTCGACGCCCGCGGGCCATCGGCTCGACGAGGCGCTGGGTGGGTTGGACGCGATGGTCGCGATCGACTTCTACGTCAACGAGACGACCCGGCACGCCGACGTCATCCTCCCGCCGACGAGCCCGCTCGAGCGGGACCACTACGACCTCATCTTCCACATCCTCGCCGTGCGCGATACCGCGCGGTGGTCGCCCGCGCTCTTCCCCAAGGAGGCCGGGGCACGGCACGACTGGGAGATCGCGCGCGACCTCGGGGTGGCGATGGTCCGGGCCCGCGGGGGTGGCCTGCGGGAGAGGTGGTCTCGCAGGGTGCTCACCGCCGAGGCCCGCCTGCGGCTGTCTCCCCGCCGCCAGCTGGATGCCCTGCTCCGGTCGTCCGGGGCTCGGCTGTCGGTCGAGAAGCTCGGGCGGATGACGGCTGGGGCGGACCACGGTGCGCTCAAGCCGCGGCTGCCGGAGCGGCTCCGGACGCCGAACCAGCGGATCGACCTCGCGCCGAAGCTGGTGATGGAGGCGCTGCCGGGGCTGTTGGAGACCTTCGAGGGCGGGCCGGCTGTCGCCGCCGGGGAGCTGCTCCTCATCGGGCGCCGTCACCAGCGCGACAACAACTCGTGGCTCCACAACGCGCCCGGACTCACCCGCGGCCGGTCGCGGCACGCACTGCTCGCGCACCCCGACGACCTGGCGGTGCGCGGCATCCGCGACGGTGACGAGGTCGTGGTGCGGTCCTCGGCGGGGGAGGTGCGCGTGGAGGTGACGGCGACGGAGGACCTCATGCCCGGGGTGGTCTCGCTTCCGCACGGGTACGGCCACGGCCGCGAGGGCGTGCGGTTGCGAGTGGCGACCCGCGTGCCGGGGGTGTCGGCCAACGACCTGACCGACCCAGCCGTCGTCGAGGACATCTCGGGCAACGCCGTGCTCAACGGGGTGCCGGTGACGGTCGAGCCCCTGGCCGTCCTCGTGGCCGAGGAGGTGCTCGCCGGAGTGCTGCCGGAGGAGGCTGACGGGGCCAACGTGGCGGGGGAGCCCGGCGAGTCAGGGCAGCCGGGTGAGCCCGGGGAGCCAGCGGCATCCGCTGAGTCGGAGGCATCCGCACGCCAGGGGCCGGCAGAGGACGGGCAGTGACGCCGGACGACGTCCGGCGGATCGCGCTCGAGCTGGGTGACGTCACCGAGCGCGACCACCACGGCTTCCCGAGCTTCCGCACCGGGAGGCGCGGCAGGATCTTCGCCACCCTCCCGACCGACGACGTCCTCCGGGTGATGCTCGACGAAGGCCCGATCCGCGAGGCGGTCGCGGAGTGGTCCTGGTGTCGCGAGGGTTGGTGGGGCAAGCGCCTGGCAACCGTCGAGGTCGTGCTGGCCGACGCCCAGCCGGGCGTGGTCGCGGAGCTCCTGGCCGACGGGCACGCTCGAGCGAGCGGCTGACCACCGCCAGACCGTGGCGCGGTGGGCGAGTGCGGCAACCGAGCTGAGCCCGCCCCCAGCAGTCGGCCCACCGACAGACAGTGGTGACGGAGACGTCCGGATGCTTCATCTGGTGAGCCAGCCCCACCACTGCCGAACCAACCCCCTGGGTGCTTCGCGTGGTGAGCCACCGGTTCCTGCTCACGACGCGGGCCAACCCCCTGGGTGCTTCGCGTGGTGAGCCAGTGCGTCGGCTCACCACCGGGGCCAACCCCCTGTGTGCTTCGCGTGGTGGGTCGGGGACAGCCGTGCGGTGTAAGAGTGGTGGCTCACCACGTGAAGCATCCGGACGTCTCCGGAGGCACCCGGTGCAGTGGGCCGGGCCGCCGGCCCGCCTACGTGCCGCTGCTTTCGGGGCAGTCCCCGCTGGTGGAGCGCCGCGGTCCCCGGCGGCCGACGCGGCGCCGGCACCGAGCGTCACGCCATCACCCACCCTCGGCCGGAGCGGTGAGGAGGTCGAGCGCCTGAGTGCAGTGCTCGACGAGAGCGGCACGCCCGGCATCCCGCTCGGCTGCCGGCAGGGCGGACCACTGCAGGGCCCGGTCCTCGAGGTACGCGACCCACCCGTGCACGACGGGGAGCACGGCATCCGGGAGCCCGGTGGCCCCGGCCACGACGCCCGCGACGTGTTCGCGCACGCTCGCCACCGCGTCGCCCCCGGCAGCCTGCGCCACCGCACCCTGCCCCAGCACGAGCGCGACGTACGACGCGCGCCGACGCGCCACCTGGTCGAGGAACCGCTCGACGACCTGTCGCACCGCCGTCTGGCCCACGACCCCGTCGTCCGGCGCCACGGTGCGCCCCACCCGTCGGCGCGCCGCCTCGAGGACCGCGCGGTGGTAGTCGGTCTTCGTCGGGAAGTAGTGGAAGAGCAGCCCGCGCGACACCCCGGCCTCGGCAGCGACCTCGTCGAGCGACAGCTCCTGCACCGGGCGCTCGACGAACTTGCGCAGCCCGATCCCGACGAGCTGGCGACGCCGGTCCTCGGGGCTCATCCGCACCCGCGCCGTCGCCGCCATGCTATTGAGCATTGCTCAACAACGGTCTAGGGTCAAGGACATGGACTTCGAGCCGTCCCCCCGTGCCGCCGACCTCGCCCGACGGGTCCGTACCTTCGTGGAGACCGAGGTCGAGCCGCTGGAGCCGCAGCTGCTCCGGGACGTCGCGGTGCGACGCGCCCGTGGCGAGGACGCCTGGCCGCCGCCCCCGGTCGTCGAGGACCTCAAGGCCAGGGCGAGGAGCGAGGGGCTGTGGAACCTCTTCCTCCCTGCCGGTCACGGTGACGGGTATGCCGCCCGCTTCGGCACCGACGGAGGCACCGGCCTGACCAACACCGACTACGCCACCGTGGCCGAGCAGATGGGGCGCTCAGCCCTCGCCCCGCTCGTCCTCAACTGCAACGCCCCCGACACCGGGAACATGGAGGTCCTGCTCCGCTACGGCAGCGCCCAGCAGCAGGAGCAGTGGCTCGAGCCCCTCCTCGACGGGCGGGTCCGCAGCACGTTCCTCATGACCGAACCCGGCGTGGCCAGCTCCGACGCGACCACCATGGAGGCCACCGCGACGCTCGACGGCGACGACGTCGTCCTCGACGGCCGCAAGTGGTGGTCGACCGGCGCGGGTCACCCCGACTGCGCCGTCGGCATCTTCATGGGGCTCACCGACCCCGGTGCCCACCGGCACGCGCAGCACTCGATGGTCGTCGTGCCGCTCGACGCGCCCGGTGTCCGGGTCGAGCGCATGCTCACCGCCCTCGGCCAGTACGACGAGCCGCTCGGCCACGGGGAGGTGACCCTCACCGGGGTCCGCCTCCCCGCGACGAGCATCCTCGCGGGCCCCGGCCGTGCCTTCGAGATCGCCCAGGGTCGCCTCGGACCGGGCCGGGTGCACCACTGCATGCGTCTCATCGGGCTCGCCGAGAAGGCGCTCGACCTCGCGTGCCGGCGGTCCACCACGCGGGTGGCGTTCGGCAAGCCCCTCGCCAACCTCGGCGGCAACCGCGAGCGCCTCGCCCGCGCGCGGATCGCGGTCAACCAGGCCCGACTGCTCGTGCTCCACGCCGCCTGGAAGCTCGACACCGTCGGCATCGAGGGCGCGCAGTCCGAGGTCTCGGAGATCAAGGCGGCCGTCCCGCAGATGGCGTGCGACGTCATCGACCTCGCGATCCAGCTCCACGGCGGCGGCGGCATGAGTGAGGACTTCCCCCTCGCCGCCGCGTATGCCGGGGCCCGCAGCCTGCGCCTCGCCGACGGCCCCGACGAGGTGCACCTCGGCGTCGTCGCACGCCACCTGCTCCGCCCGTATGCCGTCGCCGCCGCGGCCGCCCAGGGGGCCGCTCGATGAGCCGGCGCGTCCTCGTCACCGGAGGCGCCTCGGGCCTCGGCCGGGCCCTGACCCAGCTCATGGTCGCCCGGGGCGACACCGTGCTCGTAGGCGACCTCGCCGACGAGCGACCTGACAGCGTCCCGGCCGCCGCGGCATACCGGAGGCTCGACGTCCGCTCCCAGCAGGAATGGGACGCCGCGCTGGCGTGGGTGCGCGAGGCCTGGGGTGGCCTCGACGTCCTCGTCAACAACGCCGGGGTCGCGACGGGCGGCCGTATCGACGTCGAGGCGATCGCCGACTGGGAGCGGGTCGTCGACATCAACCTCCTCGGCGTGGCCCGCGGCTGCCACACGTTCGTCCCCCTCCTCAAGGAGCAGCGCAGCGGCCACATCGTCAACGTCGCCTCGCTCGCCGGCCTCGTCCACGGACCCGGGATGGCGAGCTACAACGCCACGAAGGCCGGTGTGGTCGCGATCAGCGAGACGCTCTCCTTCGAGCTCGAGCCCTGGGGCATCGACGTCTCGGTCGCGTGCCCGGCCTTCTTCCGCACCAACCTCCATGAGTCGTTCGCCGGCAAGGACGCCGCGATGCAGGAGGCGGGGGTGCGACTCATCACCCAGGCCAAGGTCGACGCCCAGCACATCGCGGCGATCGTGCTCAAGGGTGTCGACGCCCGCAAGCGGGTCATCCTCACCGACCGGCTGGGCCACCGGGCGTGGCTGTCCAAGCGGTTCGCGCGTCCCCTCTACGACCGCATGCTCTCCGCCCAGGCCGCCCGGCTCGCACGGCGGTCCGGCACCGATCCCCAGGAGTTCGTGCCGTGACCGAGGTCGCTGGAGCGGCGCCCGTGCGGCAGGAGGACGCGTTCGACGTCGAGCGAGTGGCCACGTGGCTCCGCGAGAACGCCTCCGCCACAGCGGACCTCGTGGGCACCCCCGAGGTGCGCCAGTTCATGGGCGGCGCCTCCAACCTCACCTACCTGCTCCGGTATGCCGGTGGGCCGGCCTCAGCTGGGCGCGACCTCATCCTCCGACGGCCACCGACCGGCACGAAGGCCAGGGGGGCCCACGACATGCGCCGGGAGCACGACATCCAGGCGGCCCTCGCGCCGGTGTTCCCCGTGGTGCCGCGGATGGTCGCGTACTGCGGCGACGAGTCCGTCATCGGCTCCGAGTTCTACGTCATGGAGCGCATCGACGGGACGATCCTCCGGCGTGACGTCCCCGGCGAGCTCGGCCTCGACCGCGAAGGGGTGGAGACGTTGTGCCGCAACGCGGTCGACGTCCTCGTCGCCCTTCACGACGTCGACCTCGAGGCCAGCGGACTGGCCGGGCTCGACCGTGGTGACGGCTACGTGCGTCGTCAGGTCGAGGGCTGGTCGGGACGCTACCGCCGCGCCCGCACCGACGACGCCGGCGACTTCGAGGCGACGATGGCGTGGCTCGAGGCCCACCAGCCGGACGACCGGCCCCACGCCCTCATCCACAACGACTTCCGCTTCGACAACCTCGTCCTCGCCCCCCAGGACCCCACCCGTGTCGTCGGAGTGCTCGACTGGGAGATGGCCACCGTCGGGGACCCCCTCATGGACCTCGCCTCGGGGCTCGCCTACTGGGTACAGGCCGACGACCCCCCGGCATTCCTCGCCATGCGCCGGCAGCCGACACACACCCCCGGCATGCTCACGCGCGCCGAGGTCGTCGAGCGCTACGCCGACGCTCGAGGGCTGGGGGTGTCCCCCCGGCAGTGGCGGTTCTACGAGGTGTTCGGCGCCTTCCGGCTCGCCGTCATCGCCCAGCAGATCTACTACCGGTTCCACCACGGCCAGACGAGCAACCCGGCATACGGTGAGTTCCGCGAGGTCGTCCGCTTCCTCGACCACCGGTGTGCCGCCCTCGTCGGTGCGGCCTCCTGACCCCTGGAGAGACGCATGCCCACCACGCTCATCACCGGTGCCAGCTCCGGCCTCGGCGCCGAGATGGCCCGCCAGCTCGCTGCCCGCGGCTGGGACCTCGCGCTCGCGGCCCGACGCACCGACCGGCTCGAGAGCCTGCGCGACGAGATCCTGGCCGCCCACCCCGGCCGGCGCGTCGAGCTGCGCGCGCTCGACGTCACCGACGACGACCAGGTCTTCGCGGTGTTCCGGGCGTTCCGTGACGACTTCGGCACCATCGACCGGGTCATCGTCAACGCCGGCCTCGGCAAGGGGGCGCCCCTGGGCACCGGTCGCTACGACGCCAACCGGGAGACCGCGATGACGAACTTCGTCGCAGCGCTCGCCCAGACGGAGGCGGCGATGGAGATCTTCCGCGCCCAGAAGCGCGGGCACCTCGTCATGATCTCGTCCGTGTCGGCGATGCGGGGCATGCGCAAGACGGTGACGACGTACGCCGCGACGAAGGCCGGCGTCGCGGCCCTCGCCGAGGGCCTGCGCAACGAGATGCTCGGTGAGCCCGACCTCGACATCCGCGTCTCGACGATCTACCCCGGATACATCCGCTCGGAGATCAACGAACGGGTGAAGAAGACCCCGTTCATGGTCGACACGCAGACGGGTGTGCGGGCGATGGTGGAGGCGATCGAGAAGGAGAAGGCGAACGCCCTGGTGCCCCCGTGGCCGTGGGTGCCGCTGGGCAAGGCGATGCGGCACCTTCCGCTGCCACTCGTGCGGAGGATCATGTGACCATGGCACGAGTCCTCGTCACCGCCCGCGTCCCCGGCGGGGGGCCGTCCCGGCTCCGCGCCGCCGGCCACGAGGTGGTCCAGCGCGACCTCGAGTCGCCCATGCCGCGGGACGAGCTGCTGCGCTCGGTCGACGGGGTCGGTGCCGTGGTCGCGATGCTCGTCGACCGGGTCGACACCGAGCTGCTGGATGCCGCCGGGCCCGGCCTGCGGGCCGTCGCGAACGTCGCGGTCGGATACGACAACGTCGACGTCCGAGCATGCGCCGAGCGAGGGGTCGTCGTGACCAACACGCCCGGGGTGCTGACCGATGCGACCGCCGACCTCGCCATGGCCCTCGTCCTCATGGTGACCCGTGGGCTCGGGGCGGCGGAACGGCGAGTGCGCACCGGCGAGCCGTGGGGCTGGAGCCTGACGGGACACCTCGGGACGTCGTTGCGGGGGAAGAACCTCGGCGTCGTCGGCCCTGGGGCGATCGGCCTCGCGACGGCCCGGCGGGCCAAGGGCTTCGGCATGGAGGTGCTGCTCTCCGGGCGGTCCGCACCGGATGCCGGGGACGTGGAAGGGCTCGGCGCGCGGGTCGTCGACCTCGCCGAGCTGCTCACGGCATCCGACGTCGTGACGCTGCACTGCCCGCTGACCCCGGAGACGAGGCACCTCGTCGGCGCCGACGAGCTGGCCGCGATGAAGCCCAGCGCGGTCCTCGTCAACACCTCCCGCGGCCCCGTGGTCGACGAGGCGGCCCTCGTCGCCGCTCTGGAGGCGGGTGAGATCGCCGGCGCCGGGCTCGACGTCTACGAGGACGAGCCCCACGTGCACCCCGGACTGCTCGGCCGGGACGACGTCGTCCTGCTGCCGCACATCGGCTCCGCGACGGTCGAGGCACGCACCGCGATGGCGGACCTCGCGGTCGACAACGTGCTCGCGGTGCTCGCGGGTGAGGACCCTCTCACTCCGGTGCTGGGCTGACCGTCGCGCGGCTGGCCAGCAGCGTCCGCGGCGTGGACCGGTCAGAGGTAGCGATGCATGACGTGCAGCCCGACGAGGCCGTGGCTCGCGGAGTCGAAGGCCCGCGGCACCGTGCCGATGACCTCGAACCCGAGGTCGCGCCACAGCGCGACGGCGCCGGTGTTCGTCTCGACGACGGCGTTGAACTGCATTGCGGCGTAACCCTGTTCACGCGCCCAGGTGATCACCCACTCTGCCAGTGCGCGGCCGACTCCCATTCCACGAGCCTCGGGCGCGACCATGAAGGATGCCGTCGCCACGTGGCTGCCGCGCGACGGGCGGTTCGGACCTGACTTCGCCGACCCGAGCAGCGTGCCGTCGTCAGCGACGGCCACGACGGTGACACCGGGCGGCGACTCGACCCACAGCTCGCGAGCCTGCGCGGACGTCAGGTCCTCCGGGTAGGCGTAGGTCTCGCCGGCGGCGACGACCCCGCGGAGGATCGGGAGGAACCGCACCCAGTCGGCGTCCTCGAAAGGGCGGACCAGCACCCGCGGCTCACTCGTGCTCGTGCGGCCGCATGTGCAGCCAGGGCCGGGTCAGCTCGAACCGGCGACCGGTGATCTCGTCGACCTCGACCGCGATGACGTTGAACTTCGCCGTGTCGACCCAGGGGCGCAGCGGCAGCTGGTCGGTGGCCTCCTCCTCGTCGCCCTCGAGCTGGCGCGCGCGCCCACGCACGACGACGCTGAGCGCCTCGTCCTCGGTGTACTCGTCGATCTCGAACGCGACGTCGGCGTTCATCGTCAGGCCGAGGAGCTTGCTGCCCTCGGACGTGCGGAAGACCAGCCGGTGGTGCTCGTCGACGGCGTAGTTGATCGGCACGAGGTGGACCTCGTCGGCAAGGTGGAAGGCGAGCCTGCCGAACTCCTGGTCGTGGAGCATCTGCCAGCAGACGTCCTCGGGCAGCTCGGTGACGGGGGAGTGCTCTGACATGACGGGCCTCCTGGTGGGTTTCTCCCCCCGACACTAGTGACCCGTGCAGTGTCCGGCACGCACCAGAGACGGTTCTCACGAGGGCTGTGGCGCGAATCTCCCCGGGCTCCCAGCGCGGCTGGGTAGCGTGCGGCAGGTGACACGGGTCGAGGTGGTCGTGGTCGGCGCGGGACCGGGCGGACTGGCGGTCGCGGCGGCCCTCAAGGCGCACGGGGTGGAGGCCCTCGTCGTCGACCGCAACCCCCGCGTGGGCAGCTCCTGGCGGGGCCACTACGACCGGCTGCACCTCCACACGCCGCGTCGCTGGTCGGGCCTTCCCGGTTACCCCATCCCCCGCCGGTTCGGCCGGTGGGTGGCCAGGGACGACGTCGTCCGCTACCTCGAGGAGTACGCCGCGCACCACCGCCTCACCCTCCGCCTCGGGTCCGGTGTGACCCGCGTGGACCGCTCCGGGCCCGGCGCCTCCGAGGGCGCGCGCTGGGTGGTCCGGCTCGAGGACGGCGCCACGGTCGAGGCGCGCCACGTCGTCGTCGCGACCGGCAACAGCAACACCCTCGACGCGCCGGACTGGCCGGGCCTCGCCGGCTTCACCGGCGAGGTCGTCCTCGCCCCGGACTACCGCAACGGCCGGTCGTATGCCGGTCGCGACGTCCTCGTCGTCGGCACCGGGAACACCGGGACCGAGATCGCCACCGACCTCGCGGAGCACGGGGCGACCCGCGTCTGGCTGTCGGTCCGGACGCCGCCCCACATCGTGCCCCGGACCCGGCTCGGCTGGCCCGCGCAGGGCACCGGCATCCTCGTCCACCGCCTGCCGCCTCGGGTCGTCGACCGCCTGGGGGCCGTGCTGGCGGTCGTGCAGGAACCCGACCTCACGGCATACGGCATGCCGAAGCCCGCTGCCGACGTGTACTCGCGCGCGCTCAGGGGGCGCATCCCGGTGCAGGACGTGGGCATCGTCGAGGCGATCCGGGCAGGCCGGGTCGAGCCGGTTGCCGCGGTCGTGTCGTGCGACGGGCCCGAGGTCGTGCTCGCGGACGGGTCGCGCATCCGGCCGGATGCCGTCCTGGTGGCGACCGGCTACCGGCCGAACCTCGAGCCCCTCGTCGGCCACCTCGGCGTCCTCGGGGACGGCGGACTGCCTGTGGCGAACGGCGCCGACGAGCCGCCGGGCGCTCCCGGGCTGTGGTTCACCGGGTTCCGGCCCACGATCGCCGGGCTGCTGCGCGAGCTGCGCATCGACGCGGGACGCATCGCGTCGGCAGTCAGCCGGGAAGACGCTCCGTCTCGAGCGTGAACGCGTGGTTCCGGAGCCGCTCCACGAGTGGCATCCCGATGGCGGTGGCGGGGGTCAGCACCCCCGCGGCCTCGGGAAGCCGGTCGGCGTCCTCGACGAGGGCGAGCGCGGCCTGGCCGAGCATGACGGCAGTGCCGCTGTAGCCGGGGTCGTACGGAGCCGCGACCACCGTGCGGTAGCGCGCTCCGCTGCTCGCCTCGCCGAACACCTCCATCCGGAAGCGCCCCGACGCCATCCTCTGCTCGCTCGGCCCCTCGCCGGGCTTCGGGAGGACGCGGTCGAGGAGCGCGCGGGTCGGGGCGAACCCCAGCCCGGCCCGGACGCCGCCCAGCCCGAGCGTCGCCACAGCGGCGGTGACCGCGGCAGCCGGCCCCGCGCCGTAGTCGGTGTACTCGACGTGACGGAAACGAGGTCCGTAGCCGAGGAGCGAGGCCGACCGGGCGACGACCCGCGTGTTGAAGCCGGCCATGAAGAACGGGCCGGTGAAGTGGCCGTCGTCCGGGTCGCGCCTGACAGGTGCCGCCTTCCGCACCACCTCCAGGATGCCGCCGATCCCACCGCGCGGGGATGCCGTCGCGTCACCCCGGCCGGCGCCGGTTTCCCCGGGCTCCGGCAGACTCGCTGGTCGGCCGCCGTCGACGAGGGCCCACGGGTCACGGACGATGCGATGCGCCTCCTCGTCGCCCTTGAGCTCGTCGGCCTCGGTGCGGGCGGTGTCGATCGTCCCGCCGCTGACGCCGCCGCGCAGGCTGCGCACGACGAGGTGCGTGCGGTCGAGGTCGGCACCGTCGGCCCGCGCGGCCTCGGCCGTGAGGAAGACGCCGAGGTCGCTCGGGACCGAGTCGAACCCGCAGGCGTGGACGATCCGGGCGCCCGTCCGCCTCGCCGTGTCGTGGTTGGCCGCGATGCTCCGGTGGATGAAGAGCACCTCGCCGGTGAGGTCGCAGTAGTGGGTGCCCGCCACGGCACACGCCGCCGCCAGCGGGACGCCGTACTTGAGGTAGGGACCGACCGTCGTGACGACGACCCGGGTCCGGCGCGCGAGGTCGCCGACGGCGTCCTCGTCGCTCGCGTCGACGGCGAGCAGGGGCCAGTCCGCAGCCGCCGGTCCGAGGTCACGCGCCAGGTCCTGGAGCCGGGTGAGGGACCTGCCGGCCAGGGCGATCCGCAGCCCCGGGGGCGCCTCGCCGGCGAGGTGCTGGGCCGTGAGGCGGCCGACGAAGCCGGTGGCGCCGAACAGGACGATGTCGAGCTCTCGCGTGCCGCGGGTCATGGCCACACCCTAGGTCTGCCCGACCGGGATCCGACGCGGAGCACCGGTGGTCCCTTTCTCACGGGACGACGACGACCTTGTGGGCCGTCGCGTCGGAGCGCAGCGCCTCGAGGGCCTCGCCGTACCGGTCGAGCGGGAACCGGTGGGTGATCATGCCGTCCGTGCGGGCCCGCCCGGCTCGGAGGGCCGCGAGGGCCGCGGGGAAGGAGCTGATCTCCGCGAACGACCCCTTGATGGTCAGCTCCCTCCGGAAGACGTCGTAGGGCGACACGGCCACCAGGTCCTCCTCGTCGGTCACGCCGTAGAAGACCGCCGTGCCGCCGTTGCGGGTCAGCGGGACGAGGACCTCGGCGACGCGCGCCGCTCCCGTCGCGTCGACGACGACGTCGTACCCCGACCCGCCGGAGAGGTCGCGCAGCGACCGCACGTCGCCCGCGAGGTTCCCGCGGTCCATCCGGTAGGTGCTGTCGGCTCCCAGGGCGGTCGCGAGCTCGAGCTTGAAGGCGGTGGGGGCGGCCACCGTGACGTGGGACGCGCCCGCAGCACGGAGGAGCTGCGCGAGCAGGAGGCCGGTCGGCCCGGCGCCGAACACGAGGGCCGTCGAGCCGTGGCGGGGCGCGATGACGTCGATGCCGTGTGCCGCGCAGGACGTCGGCTCCGCGAAGACCGCCGTGTCGACGTCGAGGCCCTCGGCGGAGAACACCTGGGAGGCGGGTGCGACGACGTACTCCGCGAAGGCTCCCGGCAGGTTGGACCCGACCCCGGTCAGGGCGTCGCACAGCAGGGAGCGCCCCTCACGGCAGTACGCGCAGTGGCCGCAGCTCGCGTTGGGGTTGACGACGACTCGCTCACCGACCCGGGGGACGTCCTGGTCCATCGGGGAGCCGCCCGGCCCCCCGCCCGGGGCACCTCTCGGCTCGCCGCCCAGTCCGCTGCCCAGGGCGTCGACCACCCCGACGGTCTCGTGCCCGGGGACCATCGGGTATGCCGCCATGAACCGGCCCTCGTGGAGGTGCAGGTCGGTGCCGCACACGCCCGTCTGGAGGACACGGACGCGGACGTCGCGCGGGCCCGGCTCGGGGAGGGGGACCTCTGTGACGGTGAAGCGCCGGGGTGCGTCGTAGACGACGGCCCTCATCTCGTGCTCCCTTCGAGCGGGTGCCGGCTGCCGCACCGACCGAGCACGCCGGCCGACGGGGTGCGGTCAGCTGGTGGCACCGGGGTGGACGGCCGCGAGCGTCGCGGCATACCGGGCCCTCGTCTCCTCCGCCCGATCCGGCTCGGACGGGTCGACCGTGACGTCGAGCCCCACGTCCCACCGAGGAGCCCGGTCGGCGCCGGACAGCGCCCAGGCCGCCTGGCGCGCGGCGCCGATCGCGACGTACTCCCCGGGGGTCGGCACGGCGACCGGCGCGCCGAGGAGCGCCGGGGCGACCTGGCGGACCGCCGCCGAGGCCGCGGCGCCACCGATGAGGAGGACACGGTCGACCGGGCAGCCGACGCCACGCACGGCGTCGACCGCCGCGGCGAGACCGAGCAGCATCCCCTCGACGACGGCCCGGGCGAGGTTCTCCGGGGTCGCGTTGGCCCGGGTGACGCCGTGGAGCGATCCGGTCGCCGACGGGAGGTTCGGGGTGCGCTCGCCGTCGAGGTAGGGGAGGAGGGTGAGGCCCTCGGCGCCGGGCTCGGCGGCCAGCGCCAGGCGGTCGAGGCCAGAGAGGTCGGTGCCGAGCATCGAGGCGCCCGCCGTGAGGACCCGCGCGGCGTTGAGGGTGCAGACGAGCGGCAGGAAGGCACCTTCGGCATCCGCGAAGGACTGGACCGTGCCGGTGGGGTCGGCCGACGGCCGCGAGTGGCGGGCGAACGCCGTGCCGCTCGTGCCGAGCGAGACGACGCAGTCGCCGGGCTCGAGGCCGAGACCGAACGCCGCGGCCATGTTGTCGCCGGTGCCCGCGGCGACCGCGACGCCGCTCGACGTGTGTCCCACCACCTCGGCGGGGTCCGCGACGCGTGGCACCTCGAGGTCCCGGCCGGCCGCCCGGCGCAGCAGGTCGGGCCGGTACGACCGGTCGCCGGCCGACCAGTAGCCGGTGCCGGACGCGTCACCACCGTCGGTGGTCCAGCTCCCCGGCCCGCGGGAGCCGGGCCCGTCCGAGCGGCCGCCGCCCGACCCGGCAGCGAGGATGCGGCCGGTGAGCCAGTCATGCGGCAGCACGCAGGTGCGCGCCCGGGCCAGCGCGTCGGCCTCGTGGTGGGCGACCCACCGGATCTTGCTCACCGTGGTGGCGGCCACGGGCACGAGGCCGGTCCGGTCCGCCCAGGCCTGGGCGCCCAGCTCCTCGACGAGCTCTCGGGCCGCGTGTGCCGAGCGCGTGTCGTTCCACAGCAGCGCCGGGCGGACGACCTCGTCGTGCTCGTCGAGCAGGACCATCCCGTGCTGCTGGCCACCAACGGCGAGGGCCGACACCCCGTCGAGGAGGGAGTCCCCGCTCGCCTCCTCCCAGGCCGTCCACCAGTGGCGTGGGTCCACCTCGGTGCCATCGGGGTGGCTCGCGCGACCGGTGCGGACCACCTCGCCGGTCTCGGCGTCGCAGACGACGACCTTGCACGACTGCGTCGAGGTGTCGACACCGGCGACGAGCGGGTGGTCCGGCATGGAGGTCCTCCAGGGGCTCAGTGCTGTTCGGCGAGGCTCCACATGGTCCAGAGCTCGGTGCGCATCCGCCGCGGCTGGGTCAGCGTGTAGATGATCGCGCCGCCGATGTCGGCCGGCTGCATGAAGGGCCCGTGCTCGGGGTCGCCCTCCCCGAAGCGGCCGTCGGCGGCCGCGAAGGGGGTGTTCACCCCGGCCGGCGCCACCACGGTGGTGCGGATGCCCTCGGCGCGCAGCTCTCGGTCGAGGGCGGTGCCGAGGTTGATCTGCGCGCCCTTGGTCGCGGCGTAGACCGCCTCCTTCCCACCGCCGATGAGCAGGCCCGCGACCGAGCCGACGATGACGATGTCCCCGCCGTCGCCCTGCTCGCGGAACCGCCGCACGGCGGCGCGCGCCAGCCAGATGCTGCCCTTGAGGTTGACGTCGATCATCATCTGGATCTGCTCGGGGCCGACGTCGAGGACGCCTCCGTAGAAGCCGATCCCGGCATTCGCCACCACGCTGTCGACCCGGCCGAACGCCTCTGCGCCGGCCCGGACGAGAGCGTCACCGGTCGCCTCCTCGCGGACGTCACCGCCCACGACGGCCACCCGGTCCTCGCCCCACTCGTCGACGAGGGGCCGGAGCGCGTCCGTCCGGAGGTCGCCTGCGACGACGTTGGCGCCGGCCTCGAGGGCCAGCCGGACGGTGGCGCCACCGATGCCACCTCCGGCACCGGTGACGACGACGACCGTGCCCTCGAGGCTGCGCGACGGTGCGCTCATGGGCGACCTCCCTGGGTCCCGGCGGGGTGGCGGGTCACTTGACGGCACCCATGGACAGGCCGCGGACGAGCTGCTTCTGGGCGATCCACCCGGCGGCGATGACCGGGATGACGGCCAGGGTGGCCGCCGCCGAGAGCACGGCGAGGAACTGGCCGCGGCCGTCGACGAAGCTGCCGAGGAAAGGCGGGGTGGTGCGCGCGACGTTGCTCGTCAGCAGGGTCGCGAGGAAGTACTCGTTCCAGCTGAAGATGAAGCAGATGAGCGCGGCCGCCGCAACGCCGGGAAGGACGATGGGGAGCACGACCCGCACGATCTCCCGGAAGAGCCCTGCACCGTCGACCCGCGCTGCCTCGACGATCTCGAAGGGCACCTCGAGGAAGAACGACCGCATCATCCAGACGGTGATGGCCAGGTTGATCGACATGTAGACGATGGCCAGCATCCAGATGTTGTCCAGGCCGCCGAGGTTCTTCAGGATCATGTAGATGGGTAGCACGACGGCGGCGACGGGCATGAACCGGGTGGAGATGAAGAAGCTCAGGGTGCTCTCGACCTTCTTGACCCGGCGCAGGCTGAGCGCGTAGGCGGCCGGGATGGCGAGCAGGACGCACCCGATGGTGGCGGTGATCGATGCCATGAACGAGTTCTGCATGTAGGCGGCCATGCCGCGGTCCATGGCCAGCTGGTAGCCGTCCAGGGTCGGGGTGAAGAACAGCTTCGGGTTGATCGAGGAGGCGACCGACTCCGGCTTGAAGCCGTTGAGGAACATCCAGAAGACGGGGAAGAAGAACAGCAGGACCAGGGCCCAGGTGCCGACGTTGATCAGGGTGTTCTTGACAGTGGTGCTCATCGGCTTCCTCCAGCCATGAAGACCTTGAAGGTCGTCTTAAGGGCGATCGTCGCGACGATGATCGTGAGGATGACCGTCACGACGCCGTACGCCGCGGCCTCACCGACGTTCAGCCCGATGAAGGCCCGCTCGTAGAGCAGGTAGGCCAGCGTCTTGGTGCCGCCGGTCCCCTTGGTGAGGATCGCGATCGGGTCGAAGACCTGGAGGATGATGACCGAGCCGAGCAGGGTTCCGATCTCGACGTACATCCGCAGGTGCGGCAGCGTGATCCAGGTGAAGGTGCGCCAGGCGCCGGCGCCGTCGACCTGGGCGGCCTCGAGCACCTCCTTGGACTGGCCCTGCAGCCCGGCCAGCAGGATCAGCATCATGAACGGGGTGAAGATCCACGTCAGCACGATGACCACGGTCGCCATGGGGTGCTCGGTGCTCCAGGACACCTTGGGCAGGCCCAGCTCGGCGAACGCCCAGTTCAGCATCCCGATGTTCGTGTCGAACATCGAGTACTTCCAGATCAGCGAGGCCGCGGCGGGCATGATGAGGAACGGGGTGATCATCAGGGTGCGGGCGATGGCCCGCCCCGGCAGGGCCCGGTCGAGCAGGACCGCGAAGAGCAACCCGAACAGCAGCGAGAGCACCACCGAGAACGCGGTGATGAGCACCGTGGCCACGATCGAGGGCCACAGTGCGCCCGAGCTCAGCGCGGTCTTGTAGTTGTCCAGCCCGGTGAAACCACGGTCGGCCGGATAGAGCAGGTTCCACTTCATCAAGGAGAACCCGATGGTGACCAGGAATGGGATCTGCGTCAGGATGATGAGAAAGATGAATGCCGGCAGGAGCAGCCCGCGGGCGGTCCATGCGTGTCGGGTCTGAATGCGCTTCTTGTCTGTCGCGGCCCTCGCCTCGACGGTGTCGAGCTGGGTGGTGGACGTCATGTCGGCACTCCCTTGTGCGTCGATCACGGATGTATGGGTCCGGTGCCGCGGCGGCCTCCGCCGCCACGGCACCGGACCCGGTGCGGCTCAGCCCTTGTGGGCGTCGCCGGCCTTCTGGGCGATCTCCTGGCACTTCGCCTGTGCGTCGTCGACCGAGCTTCGGTTGGCGATGTAGTCCGCGACCAGCTGAGCGCACTGGTTCCCCACGTCCTGGAACTCCGGGATCGACACGTACTGGATGCCGACCCAGGGCTGCGGGTTGACGCCCGGCTGCTTCGGGTTGACCGTGCTCATGACGTCGAGGGTGATCGGCGCGTAGGCGGCAGCGGCTTCCTTGTACTGGGGGATCTCGTAGGTCGAGGTGCGCGAACCCGGCGGCACGTTGGACCAGCCGATCTGCTCACCGACGAGCTTGATGTAGTCCTTGCTCGTGGCCCACTTGACGAAGTTGATCGCGGCGTCCTTGTTCTTCGTGGACGCGGGGACCGCGAGGTTCCAGCTCCACAGCCAGCCGGACTCCTTGGTCTTGTTGACCGGCATGTGGGCGTAGCCCATCTTGCCCTTCACCGGGGAGTCGTCGGCCTCGAGCATCGACGCGGCGACGGAGGCGTCGGCCCACATGGCAGCCTTGCCCTCCTTGAGGGCCGTCAGGCACTCGTTGAAGCTGTAGGACACGGGGTCGGCCTCACCGGAGTCGTCGAGCATGGTCTTGTAGAAGGTGAGGGCCTGCTTCCACTCCGGGGTGTTGACCGTGGCGTTCCACTGCATGTCGTACCAGTTGCCACCGAAGGTCTGGACGACCGTCGTCAGGGGTGCGAACAGGTCGCCCCACCCGGGCTTGCCGCGCATGCAGATGCCGGCCATGTCCGCGGTCTTGAGCTTCTTGGCAGCGTCGGCGACCTCCTGCCACGTCGGGTTGGCACCCATCGTGACGCCGGCCTTGTCGAGGACCTCCTTGTTGTACATGAGGATCGAGGACTCACCGTAGAACGGGACGGCGAACAGCTTGTCCTGGTACGTGTTGACGTCGCGGACCGGCGGGAGAATGTCGTCGACGTCGTAGGCGGAGTCCGACTTCAGGGGCTCGGTCAGGTCGACGAGCCACTTGTTGGCGCCCCACTGCGGCGTCTCGTACGCGCCGATCGTCACGATGTCGTACTGGCCCGCTCCACTGGCGACGTCGGCGGTGACCGCGCTGCGCAGGTCGCCCTCCTCCATCACCTGGAAGTTGACCGTCGTGCCGGGGTTCTCCTTCTCGTACACGGACTTGAGCTGCTCCATGTCCTTCATCTGGCCGTTGTTGACCGTGGCCAGGTTCAGGGTGACGTTGCCGCCACCGGAACCGCCGCTGCCGTCGCCCGAGGACGAGTTGCCGGCACCCGAACAGGCTCCCAGGACGAGAGCGGAGGAAAGCGCGAAGACACCCAGTGCCATCGTGCGCTTGCTGGAGAGCATGCCTAACTCCTTTGGTAGGGGTACTTCCTGTCCTGGCTGTGCGGCGTATCGGCCCCGGTCGTCAGCGGAATCCGCGACCGCGTGGTAGCGCGTCATTGCCTGGAACTGATGCCAACGTAGGGCGTGCCGGAAACGCCGACAATGACGAAGCCCCCCGCCTTTCGATACTATTTTGCGAGCGACGGGCGAGGAGGTCCCTGCTCGTGCCGTGGTCTCCGGCCATCCGCCGCGGTTTCCGTAGTGGCCCCGCACCAGAGCCGAGGATGTCGATGACGACGTTGGACCGAACCGCCGGAACGGACCACGAGGTGCTGCCCCTGGACCGGGCGAGGCAGGAGCTCCCGGAGCGGCTCACGGTGCCCTACACCACCGACCCGCGGCGCGAGGTGATCCCCAAGCACCCCGAGCACTCGGTGCGCGCCCTCATCCACGACTTCCCCAGCGAGATCTGCGGGTGGAACGCACACCCCGAGTACGAGATCCACCTCATCACCAAGACGCGCGGCCACTTCATCGCCGGCGACTACGTCGGGCCCTTCGGGCCCGGTCACGTGAGCATCATCGGGCCCAACCTCCCGCACGACTGGATCAGCGACCTCCCCCCGGGCCGGGTCGCCCTCGACCGCGACTACGTCATCCAGTTCACCGACGAGTGGATCCAGAGCTGCATGCTGCTCATGCCCGAGCTCCAGGACGTCGGGCAGGTCCTGGAGATGTCGCGACGCGGCCTGGTCTTCACCGGGGCGACCGCCTGGCGGGCCGCCGACACCATCCTCTCGGTCGTCAACAGCCGGGGCACCGAGCAGCTGGCCAACCTCTTCAAGCTGCTCGGCGTCATGGCCGCCGCACCGGAGGACGAGCTCGAGGTCGTGGCCAGCGAGTGGACCGGACGCCCCACCGACGAGAACGCCCGCACGGCGGTCGACGCGGGCCTCGCCTACATCTTCTCGAACCTCACGAGCGACATCCGGCTGGCGACGGCGGCCCGGCTGGCCTACATGTCCGAGCCGACGTTCTCGAAGTACTTCAAGCGGGCGACCGGGATGACGTTCAGCACCATGGTCAAGAAGCTGCGCATCGCGCACGCCCGCCACATGCTCGACTCGACCGAGGAGCCGATCGCCCGGATCGCGGCGGCCAGCGGTTACCACAACATGGCCAACTTCAACCGCCAGTTCCTCTCCGAGGTCGGGACGACCCCGACGCAGTACCGCCGGCTCGAGTCATCGCAGAAACCCCCGTCCGCGCTGCTCAGCCTGGGCCTGAAGGCAACGGCCCCGGCCGACCCCGGGTCAGCCGTCCAGCAGCGCGCCTAGCGTCCCGTGGACCCCGTTCTCGACGAGTGAGCGGCGCGCGGCGAGGAACGCCGTGACGAAGGGCTCCGTGCGCGCGAGGTCGCCGAACAGCGCGTCGATCTCGACGAACGCCGTCGGGCTGGGGTCCAGGGCCGCGGCGGTCATCTCGGCGGTGTGGACGTCGTCGGGCACGCGGTCCGCAGGGAGCCCGCCACGGCCGATGAGCGCCCAGTACTCCGCCCACGCGGCCACCATGGCGGAGCCCAGGACGATCGGGCGCCCGGCCTCGACGTTCTCGCGCAGCGGGGGGAGGGTGAAGGTCGGCATGCGGTTGGAACCGTCGGTCGCGAGCCGCGTGAGCGTGTCGCGCATGTAGGGGTTGCTGAACCGCTCGATGAGCGTCGCGATGTAGCCCGGGAGGTCGATGCCGGGCAGGTCGCCGAGGGTCGGGGAGGCCTCCCGCACCATGTAGCGCTCGAGGTAGCGACGGATGAGGTCGTCCCGCATCGTCTCGTCCACGAGGACGTAGCCGAGGGGGGCGCCGAAGTAGGCCAGGGCCTGGTGGCTGGCGTTGAGCAGCCGGAGCTTCATGAGCTCGTACGGCGTGACGTCGTCGACGAACTGGACGTCGACACCCTCGAGCGGCGGCCGGCCCGCCGGGAAGTGGTCCTCGACGATCCACTGGGTGAACGGCTCGGCCGGCACCGGCCACGCGTCGTCGACACCGAGCCGGCGAACCGCCTCCCGGTCCTGGTCGGTCGTCGCGGGAGTGATCCGGTCGACCATGCAGTTGGGGAAGACGACGTCCGACTCGATCCAGCCGGCGAGCTCGGGGTCGAGCAGCCGGGCGAAGCCCACGACGGCCTGCCGGGCGTAGTGGCCGTTGCCCTGGAGGTTGTCGCAGGAGAGGACCGTGAACGGCGGCAGGCCAGCGGCACGGCGGCGGCGCAGCCCCTCGACGACGTAGGCGAAGGCCGTGCGCGGGTCGTCGAGGTGCTCGAGGTCGTGGACGACCGACGGGTGCGCGGCGTCGAACTCGCCCGTCGCGGGGTTCTTGAGGTAGCCGCCCTCGGTGACGGTGAGGCTGACGATCCGCACGGCGGGGTCGAGGAGCCGCGCGTACACCGCCTCGGCGTCGTCGGGGCCGAACAGGAACTCGAGCACCGACCCCACGACCCGCGGCTCGAGGGACCCGTCGGGGTGCCTCACGACGAGGGTGAACAGGCAGTCCTGGGCTCGCATGACGTCGCGCATCGTGGCGTCGTGCGGCAGCACCCCCACACCGCAGATGCCCCAGTCGAGCCCCTGACCCGACTCCATGAGCCGGTCGAGGTACATCGCCACGTGGGAACGGTGGAAGTTGCCGAACCCGAAGTGCACGATCCCGACCGTGGCCGCCGCGCGGTCGTACGAGGGGGTCGAGACCGTCAGTGAGGGCAGCGTGGCCGTGGTCAGGGCAGTCACGGGTCAGATCCTTTCGCGAGGGGCGGACCGAGTCTCCGACTGCCATCGAATCAACAACCGCGGGTGGTGACCACACCGGAGCCGCTATCGCGAGGAAAGGACGCGAGGTTGGTCGGAATTGCATCGACCGGCCGATCCGACGCCCGGGGTGCGGAGTCGCCGACCCACGGCCGGATGCCGGGAGCGCGAGCGTGCCGTCCCGGCATCCCCTGGGTCAGCGTGCGGCGAACTCCGCGGCCTGCCGCGCGGCGTAGAGCCGGTCGACGGCGTCGATGCTGGCCCGGCTCGACAGGTCCACCCCGGCCTCGGCGGCCGCGGCGCGTGCCTCGGGCGTCGTGAGGTCGGGGGCCATGACCTGCTCCGGCGTGATCGACCGGTCCCGCGCCGCGTACGTGCGCTGCTGCGCGGCCAGCCGGTCCGAGGAGCTCTTGGCCGTCGTGAGCACCGCGGCCGTCACGGTGACCGTCGAGCCCGTGAGGTAGGGGCTCACGGTGGGGGTGTACCCGCTGGCGTGGCCCGCCTTGTTGGGGTGGTAGGACTCCGCGACCGGGTTCGAGAGGCCGTTGATCCACTCCGAGCTCGAGCAGACGGCGTGGCCGAGGAAGGCCGTCGTCGGGTTCGCGAACGAGAAGCCGGCCGCACCGGCGCGCCCGGACGTCACCGAGTTCAGGAGGTCGGCCGTCGCGTTGAGGCGTGACATCTCCGTCGACGAGAACCACGTCAGGAGGTTGCAGTCGACGCCGTTGAAGATCCGCGGGTAGCCGACGACCGTCACCTTCGCCTGGGGCGCGCGGCTGCGCATCGCGGCGTAGAGGGTGTCGAGGGCGCCGGGCAGGGTGGAGCGGATGTAGGCCTGGGCCTTGTCGATGGCACCGTTGCAGTCGCTCAGCCACGCCGGCTGCGCACACGTCGTGAGCACGCTGGCGAACCCGGCGTCGTTGCCACCCACCGTGATCGACGCGTATGCCGTGCTCGTCCCCAACGCGGACAGCTGGGTGCTGGTGACGTCGGAGACCTTGGCGCCGGAGCAGGCCCGGAAGTTGAGGGTGTAGCCCTTCGCGGTCGCGATGAGGGACGGGTAGGCGTAGACGGAGCGCATGCAGCTCGTGCCGTCGCTGATGTAGGTGCGGGTCCCCACGCCGGAGGAGTAGCTGTCACCGAGGGCGACGTAGGAGGGGCCCGCGGCCTGGGCAGCACCCGCGGAGACCACGAGGGCCGCCACCGCGGCGAGGGTGGTGGCGACCAGAGCGGGACGTCGGGCCATCGGGGTCCTCCTCGGGCGGAGCGTGTGGTGTGGCTCACACTAGGGTTCGCGGGCCGACGGTGCCCGTCGAACCGGGAAGGGGCCGTCCTCTCCCTTTCCCGGACGGCCCGCAGGTCTTATGTTTATCCGGTGAACTCAACGGGCCCAGCGCCGGGCTCGCAGGCCTCGCTCCGCGAGATGAACCGCCTGCGGGTCCTCGACGCCGTCCGCGAGAACGGCGCGCTGACCCAGGTCGAGATCGCGGGCGTCACCGGCCTCAGCGCCGCGAGCGTGTCGAACCTCGTCAAGGAGCTCAAGGCGGCCGGGGCAGTCCAGCTGTCGCCCAGCATCCGGAACGGCCGCCGCGCCGTGCAGGTGTCCGCCACCGCCTCGCACGGTCTCGTCGCCGCCGTCGTCTTCGGCGACCGCGACGTGCGGGTGGCCCTGGGGTCCGGCGGTGACACGGTGCTCAGCCAGAAGAGGATGCCGCTGCCCGCCGACCACAAGGGTGACGAGGAGATGCCGCGCGGGGCGCGGCTGGTCCACGAGCTCGTGCACAACAGCGGTCACGTGCCCTCGGACGTGCGCGCGG
>DASSYJ010000032.1:0-2506 GCA_035703305.1 Ornithinibacter sp.
TGAGCCGGCACCGCTCGGGCGGGTCGTCGCCGCCGACCTGCGAGAATCGCAGCACCATGTCCGAGACCCCTGCCGCCCGGCCCGCACCGGGCCAGCTCACGTTCGCCGCCCCTCGTCGGGGCAAGCCGCCGCGCCACCTCGCCGACCTCACCATGGAGCAGCGCCGTGCGGCGGCCGCGGCGCTCGGGCACCCGGCATACCGCGCCGGCCAGCTGTCGACGCACTACTTCGAGCGCCTCGTCGACCGGCCCGAGGACATGACCGACCTCCCCAAGGCGGTGCGCGACGACCTCGTCCGCGACCTGCTCCCCACCCTGCTCACGCCGGTGCGCAGCCTGACCGCCGACCGGGGTGCCACGGTCAAGCAGGTGTGGCGCCTCTTCGACGGCGCGCTCGTCGAGTCCGTGGTCATGCGCTACCCGAAGCGGGTCACCGTGTGCATCTCGAGCCAGGCCGGCTGCGGCATGAACTGCCCGTTCTGCGCGACCGGACAGGAGGGGCTGACCCGCAACATGTCCACGGCGGAGATCGTCGAGCAGGTCGTGGCTGCTGCGCGCCTCCTCCGGCGCGGTGAGCTCCCCGTCGTGGGGGGCCGGACCGACGGCGCCGAGCTCGGCGACGAGGCCGGCGACGAGGACGGTGCCGGCGGGGCCGACGGGTCCGCGGGGGCTGACGCGGGGCCGGGCCGGGTGAGCAACGTCGTGTTCATGGGCATGGGTGAGGCGCTGGCCAACTACGGAGCCGCCATCGGTGCGATCCGCCGGCTCACGGAACCGGCCCCCTCCGGCCTCGGCATCTCCGCCCGCGGCGTCACGATGTCGACCGTCGGCCTGGTGCCGGGCATCGACAGGCTCACCGCCGAGGGCATCCCCGTCACCCTGGCGCTCTCCCTCCACGCCCCCGACGACGAGCTGCGCGACGAGCTCGTGCCGATCAACACCCGCTGGAAGGTCGACGAGGCGATCGACGCGGCCCACCGCTACCACGAGGCGACCGGCCGCAGGGTGAGCATCGAGTACGCCCTGATCCGCGACGTCAACGACCAGGCCTGGCGCGCCGACCTCCTCGGCGAGAAGCTCGTGGCCCGAGGTCGCGGGTGGGTGCACGTCAACCCCATCCCGCTCAACCCGACGCCCGGCTCGAGGTGGACCGCGTCGCGGCGAGGGGTGGAGCAGCAGTTCGTCGAGCGGCTGCGGGCGCACGGCATCCCCACGACGGTGCGCGACACCCGTGGCTCCGACATCGACGGGGCCTGCGGCCAGCTCGCAGCGGCGACCGCCTGAGGGCGCCTACCCTGTGGGGGTGCGACGCATCCCCGCGGTGACGGCCCTGCTCGCCCTGGCGCTCGCCGGGTGCGGGAGCGGAGCCGACCTGCCGGCAAGCCTGCGGTCAGCCGCCACGCACGCCACGAGCCACAGCGCCTCGCCGACGACGGCGTCGGCCCAGCCCGTGGCCGACGTGCCGCTGCGGACCGGGGAGCGGTTCCAGAGCATCCGCCTGCCGTCGGACTACACCCCGAAGGCTCCCCTGGGCACCGGCACCGACGACTACCACTGCTTCCTCGTCGACCCGGGCTTCGCCACCGACCAGCTCGTGAGCGGGGTCCAGATCACGCCCGGCAACCCCGACGTCGTCCACCACGTCATCGTGTCGAAGGTCGAGCCCGACGACGTGCCGGCTGCCGAGGCGACCGACGCCAAGACCCCAGGCGACGGGTGGACCTGCTTCGGCGGCGCGGGGCTCGCCGGCGCCCGGGGCAACCTCGACAAGGCCGACTGGGTCGGCGCGTGGGCACCCGGTGGCGGTGAGCGCGTCATGGCGGAGGACATCGGCATCCCACTGTCCAAGGGCACCCGGCTCGTCGTCCAGGTGCACTACAACCTCCTCGCCGGCACCGGCTCCGACCGCAGCACGGTCCGGCTCCGGCTGTCCGAGGCGAAGGGCAGCGCGAAGAAGGCTCTCCAGACGATGCTCCTGCCGGCACCCGTCGAGCTGCCCTGCCGGGACAACCGCACGAAGGGGCTGTGCAACCGCACGGTCGCCGTCGCCGACATCGAGCGCCGCTTCGGGGAGCAGCCCGCAACGGCCGACCTCCTGCACCTGTTGTGCGGGCCGCTCGACCCGGGGCCGGTCCAGAGCTGCACGCGGCCGATCAGGGAGAGGGCCACGATCCGCGCCGTGGCCGGGCACATGCACCTCCTGGGGCGGGCCATCACCGTCGACGTCAACAAGGGGACGCCGCACGCCCAGCGGGTCCTCGACATCCCGACGTGGAACTTCGACGACCAGGGCAGCATCCCCCTGAAGAAGCCGGTCGACGTGGGACCGGGGGACTCGGTCACGGTCACGTGCAGGCACGACCAGGCCCTGCGCGACCTCCTGCCCGCGTTCAAGGGGACGAAGGACCGCTACGTCGCGTGGGGCGAGGGCACCACCGACGAGATGTGCCTCGGCATCGTCCTCATGACCCCCCGCTGACCCCTCGCGACAGCCGGGCACCGGATCG
>DASSYJ010000065.1:0-10920 GCA_035703305.1 Ornithinibacter sp.
AGCGCGTCGGCGTCCTTGTTCTCCGCCCGGGGGATCCACTCGAAGCGCACCGAGCCCCCGGCGCGGGTGAACCCGGCCACCAGGTCACGCGCCTGCAGGGCCAGGCGGCGCATGTCCTCGTGCTTGATCTTCCAGCGGCCCGACATCTGCTCGACGACGAGCTTGGAGTCCATCCGGACGAGCACCTCGGCGGCGGGGTCCACCGCGGCAGCGGCCTGCAGGCCGGCGATGAGGCCGCGGTACTCCGCAACGTTGTTGGATGCCGTGCCGAGCGGCTCCGCTCGCTCGGCGAGGAGTGCGCCGGTGTCGGTGTCCCGGACGAGGGCGCCGTAGCCCGCGACGCCCGGGTTGCCGCGCGACCCCCCGTCGGCCTCGACGGTGAGCCGCCGGCTCACAGCCCGGACTCGGTCGTGCGGACGAGGATGCGACGGCACTCCTCGCAGCGGATGACCTCGTCGTCGGGCGCGGACCGGATCCGCTGGATCTCGACGGGGTTGAGCTCGAGCTGGCACCCGCCGCACCGGCGCTGGCGCAGCGCCGCAGCCCCGGTGCCCCCGGAGGAGGCACGGATCTTCTCGTAGAGGGCGACCAGGTCGGCGCCCGCCTCCGAGACGAGGGTCTCGCGCGGCGCACCCACCTCGGCCGCCTCGCCGTCGAGCTGGGCGAAGGCCTCGTCGCGGGACGTCGCCAGGGCCGCGATGCGCTCGGTCAGCTCCCCCCGCCCGCGCTCGAGCTCGGCGACGTCGGACTCGATGGCCTCGGCACGCTCCATCACCTCGATCTCGATGTCCTCGAGCTCGGTCTGGCGCCGAGAGAGGGAGGCGAGCTCGTGCTGGATCGCCTGGAGGTCCTTGGCCGTGCCGGTGCCGGCGTCGAGGCGCGCCTGGTCGCGGGCCGCGCGGTCGCGGACGAGCTGCACGTCGGCCTCCGCCTTGGCCACCTCGCGCTGCACGTCGTCGAGCTCGGTGCGCGAGCGGACGAGCTGGTCGTCGATGAGCCGGGCCTTGCCCTCGAGGTCGGCGAGCTCCGCGAGCTGCGGCAGGTGGGTGCGCTTGTGCACGATCTGGTCGAGCCGGGTGTCGATCGCCTGGAGGTCGAGCAGCCGCAGCTGGCGGGCGGACTCGGCGTTCACGGCATACCTCCGGGTTCGGCACCGACGACGAAGGTCCACGGGTCGGTGCGCACTGTGCTGATGTGGGTGTCCACCCTAGCCGCGCGCTCACCGAGCCCCGCGCGCAGCGCGCGCTCGGCCCTGGCGAGCCAGACCTGCTCGCTCGCCCAGTGGCCCGCGTCGACGAGGTAGGGCGGTCCCCCACGCGCCTCCTCGCGTGCCTCGAGCGCGGGGTGGTGGCGCAGGTCCGCGGTGACGTAGACGTCCGCACCGGCGGCGCGGACGGCGTCGAGCTGGTCGTCCCCGGCGCCGCCGAGGAGGGCCACCCGACGCACCGGCGCGTCCGGCGGGCCCGCCACCCGGATGCCGCCCGCGGCCCGGGGGAGGCGGGTCGCCAGCCGCTCCACGAAGGTGCGCAGGGGAAGCGCCTCCGGGAGGTCGCCGACGCGTCCCAGTGGCTGGTCCTCGACGACGACGAGCGCGTCCGTCGCGGTGAGGCCGCACGCCTCGGCCAGGGCCTCGCCCACGCCCTCCGCGGCGACGTCGGCGTTGGTGTGGGCGACGTAGAGCGCCACGTCGCCGACGACGAGGTTCGTCACGCTCGCGCCCTTGGCGCTCGTCGTGGCGACGCTGTGGACACCCCGGAGGAGCAGCGGGTGGTGGGCGAGCAGGAGGTCGGCCCCGAGGTCGCGGGCCTCCTCGATCACCGCGAGCGTCGGGTCGACGGCGAGGTGCACGCGGCGCACCGGCTGGTCGGGGTCCCCGGTGACCAGGCCGACGCGGTCCCAGGACTGGGCGGTGGCCGGGGGGTAGAGGCCCTCGACGACCTCGAGCACCTCCCGCAGGGTCGGTGGCTCGCGCTCGCTCATGTGGGCCCGGCCGGGATCGAACCGACGACCGACGCGGTGTAAACGCGGCGCTCTACCAGCTGAGCTACAGGCCCCGGACGGCCGTGGCACCCGTGGGCACCCGGCACGACCGCGGCCATTGTGGCAGGTGCAGCGGCGCGGCCCGCGAGAGCGCGGCCACGAGGAGACGGACCGCGAGGAGACGACCCCTCAGGAGAGGGCGGCGACCTCGGCGGGAAGCGCGCCGAAGTCGCGCCGCTCCCCCGGACCGTTGACAAGGGTCCACCGGACCCGACCGTCACGGCCCACGAGGAAGGTCCCCCGGATCGGCGCACCGGTGCGCTCGTTGAGCACGCCGTAGGCCCGGGTCACCACGCCGTGCGGCCAGTGGTCGGACAGGAGCGGGAAGAAGTAGCCCTGGAGGTCCGCCCAGGCGCGCAGGCTGAACATGGGGTCGCACGAGATGCAGACCACCTGCAGGTCGTCGGACACGAAGCGCTCGAGGTGGTCACGGATCTCGTCGAGCTCACCGGTGCAGATGCCGGAGAAGGCGAAGGGGTAGAAGACGATGACCGCGTTCTTCTCCGCGGTGATCTCCGACAGCGAGACCGCCACGCCGTTCTGGTCGCGCAGCGTGAAGTCCGGCGCGACCTCGCCCACGGCGAGGGGTGTGACGGGTGGCGCGGTCATGCATCCATCCTGCCAGCCGGGGGGCAGGACCCCGCACCCGCGGGGTCGGGCTTCGACAGGCGCCCGGGTCTCAGCGACGGACGGTCGTGCGCGGCGCGACGAGCTTGTGCGCCCGCCAGCCCGGCGCGGCGTTGAAGGTGCCCGCGGCGTGGAGGCCGGCGGTGACCGCGGCCTCGTCGATGTCGCTCGGGTCGACCTCATCGGCCGATGACTTGGGCGTCAGGAGCACGACGAACCCCCCGTCGTCGAGCACACCGACCATGTCGACGAGCGCGTCGCCGAGGTCGCCGTCGCCCTCGCGCCACCACAGGAGGGCGGCGTCGGCACCACCGGTGTAGTCCTCGTCCTCGATCTCGGCACCGCACAGGTCCTCGACGGCGTACCGGAACTCGTCGTCGACGTCGGAGTCGTAGCCGAACTCCTGAACCACCTGGTCGCGGGCGAACCCGAGCCGCTGGGCGGCGCCGGAGCCGCTCGGGTCGGGCGCGACCGGGGGTGGTGCGGGCGTGTTCACGTCGTCACTGCCTCTCGTCGTCGCGTGCGTCGTCGGGGTGCCGGGTCCAGTCCACCAACCCCGGCGGGTCGGGTGCAAGAGATGGGATGCCGGGCCGTGCCCGGCGGCGCGCCGTGCGGGCGAGCCGGGCCACCTCGTCGAGGAGCCCCTCGGCGTCCGAGCGCTCGAGGTGCTCGATGACCGGGTCGACCGGGCCGGGGGCCGGCACGACGTGTGCCGTGGCGATGCCGAGCCGGGCCTGCAGCCAGCCCTGGGTCAGCGAGAGCGACTGCACCCGGGCGTGCGGCACCCCCACGGCGCGCCGGGTCAGGCGGCCCGACCTCAGGAAGACCGCCGAGGGTCCGACGGTCCAGGCGTTCCGCCGCCACGACAAGGGGTCGAGCACTCGCGCACGACGGGAGACCGGGCGCCAACCGGGGGGAACCCCCTCGCCGAGGGCCCCCGCGCGCCAGGGCTCGCCGGCCGCGTTCGGCCGGACGACCGAGAGCACGAGGAGCGCCTCGTCGAGGGTGCCGACGGGCAGCAGGGTCGTCTCGCCGTCGTCACCCTCGCCCGACGCGCGTGACCCCGCGACGTTGACCCGGATGCGCCACCACCCGAGGGGGCGCCACCACAGCGGCTGGACGAGCTCGAGGGCCTGGATGCGGTGCATCGGGATGGTCCGCGCCCGCAGGTCGGTGAGGCCCTCCTGGAGCCGGACGCCACCGCCGGTGTCGGCGATCCGGAAGTTGCCGTGCGTGAGCAGCTCCTTGACCCGGCCCGCGCCGACGCCGATCGCCACCGGGATGATCACCGGGAAGCCCGCGAAGCCGACGATCCCGAACTGCGCGACGCCGAGGCTCCCGAGGGCCATGAAGAGCAGGATGCCCAGCACGATGGTCGAGCTGTGGAGGATCGTGGCCACGAAGAGGCGCCCGTTCGGGACCTCCAGGAACGGGACCGGCGCCGCCGACGGGGGGCTCGCGACGAGCGCGCCCGGCACCGACCACTCCTCGACGGGCACACCGGGCGGCGGACCCGGTGGCACGCCGTACGGCGCCCCGGGTGGCACGCCGTACGGCGCCCCGGGTGGCCCGGCATAGGGCGCCCCGGTTGGCGATGGATGCGGCGCCGCGGGTGGCACGGGATAGGGCACGCCGGGTGGCACGGCATACGGTGCGCCCGGCCCCCCGGCCTCCGGAACCCCCGGGGCGCCCACCTCGTCGGAGCGCCCCGCGAGGGTCATGAGGTGCTCGCGCACCTCCTCGGCGCGTCGGAGCTCGAGGAACGACAGCGTGAGCGTGGAGTCGGAGCCTCCCGCCGACTGCACGACGACCCGGGCCAGGCCGAAGGCGCGGGCGAGGAGCGGCCGCGAGAGCTCGACCGCCTGCACGCGCTCGAGCCGCACCTGGCGGTGCTGCCGGAACAGCACGCCCTGGCGGAGCTCGACCTGCCCCCCACCGACCCGGAACCGCGAGAAGCGCCAGCTCACCCAGTTGACGAGGGCCACGACCGCGAGGATGACCACGACGACAGCGAGCGCGAGCACCGGGTGCCTGATGGCCTCCTCGATGGGGCCCTCCGGGCCGACTCCGTCGGGGAGCCCCTCCTCCCCCGGGTAGACCGTGCCGAGCCCGACCGACGACAGCACCTGGTCGAACAGCTGCGACGCGGCGTACCCGAGGATGGCGATGAGGACGAACCCCCCACGCAGCAACGGGGACAGCGGGTGCAGCCGCTGCCACTCCCCCGTCGGCGCCGGCTCGCCAGGGCTCACAGGCCGGCCCGCTGCGCCTCGCCCCGAGCCGCCAGCCGGGCACGCAGCGCCTCGGCCTCGGCGACCGGCAGCCCGGGCAGCGAGCCACCGCTCTCGGGCGAGGCGGTGTGGATCTCGCAGGAGGCGATGCCGAACGCCCGCGCCAGGGGCCCCGACTGGATGTCGACGTACTGCAGCCGGCCGTAGGGGACGCTGACGAGCGTGCGGAAGAGCCGCCCCTTGCGGATGACGATCTCCTCCTCGAGCTCCACCCACGAGATCGCGCTCACCTGGCGGCCGACGACCCAGGCCGCCCAGAGCCCGACGAGCAGGAGACCCACCGTGCCGAGCAGGGCCCAGCGGGTCAGCGCGACGCCCACGACCACGGAGGCGACGAGCGGCACGGCGAGCACGACCGCCAGCGTGATCAGCCGCACTCTGGTGAGCTGGGGCGAGACCGGGCGCCACGGCAGGTCACCCCCGTGCAGGGTCACCGGGGCCGAGGCCGTGGTCGGCACCGGGGCCGGTGTCAGGGGCGGGGGGTCGACCATGGCCCCAAGTCTGCCTCAGGCCAGGAAGTCCCCGACGATGCGGTTGAACTCCCCCGGGCGCTCGATCTGGGTCCAGTGACCGCACCGGCCGAACACGTGGAGCTGGGCGTCGTCGATGAGGCGCAGGAGCCGGTAGGCGTTGTCGAGCGGGATGACCCTGTCGTCACGTCCGTGCACGACGAGGGTCCGGTGCGGCAGGGCGGCGATCCGGTCCTCGGGGGTCGCGAGCCCGTCGACCCAGCGCTGGCGCGGTGCTGGGAACATCGCCGAGAACGACTCCTGGAAGCCGGGGCGGACCGACGCGCGGTAGCGCAGCTCCGCGAGCTCGTCCGTGGCCAGCTCGCGGTTCCAGGCGAAGACGTCGAGGAGGCCGCGCATGGTCTCGAACGACGGCTCGTAGCCCCACACGCGGTCGAGACCGTCGGTGATCGGGAACGAGACGCCGCACGCGCCCATGAGCACGAGCCTGTCGACGCGCTCCGGGGCGTGCACCGCCATGGAGATCGCGAGCCCGCCGCCGAAGCTGTTGCCGACGACCGAGAACCGGTCGAGACCGAGGGCGTCGGCGAACCCGAGCAGGTGGGAGCGCCAGCTGTCGAGGGAGTAGGTGAAGCCCTCCGGCCGGTCGGTGAACCCGAACCCCACGATGTCGGGCGCGATGACGGTGAACCGCTCGGCGAGCGCCGGGATCGTCAGCCGCCAGTTGGCCCACGCGGACACCCCCGGGCCCGACCCGTGCACGAGGAGGACCACCGGCCCGTCCCCTGCACGGTGGTAGTTCGTCGCGATGCCGTCGACGTCGACCGAGAGGCCGACCTCCGGGTCGGCCGCTGCCGTGTCGGGTGCCGCGTGCACGCTGTCGTCCATGCCCGGACGGTATGCCGGGCTGGGCCCCGCGCGCGCCGGGCGTTCCGCTCCCCGCAACGCCGCCTCGGCGTCGGCCGTGTGTGTTTCCATTGCGGGATGGGCCGGGTCACGACGAGGGTCCGGCGTTCGCGCTGGGACGTCGAGTCCGGCGCGCGGGTGGAGCGCACCGACACCATCGCCGTCGAGGAGCCCCTCGAGATCCGCGTGGGTGCCGACGTCGTGACGACGACGATGCGCACGCCGGGCGACGACTTCGACCTCGCCATCGGCCACCTCCTCACCGAGGCGATGCTCCACTCCGCGAGCGAGGTCGGCACCCTCATGCACTGCACCGACGTCGACGCCGACGGCTCACCGACCTTCAACGTCGTCGAGGTCACGCTCTCCCCCGGCGCTGCCCTGCACCGCCCCGCCCGTGAGCGCACCGAGGCCATGACGAGCGCGTGCGGCGTGTGCGGGTCGGCGTCGATCGACGCCGTCCGCACGAGCAGCCGGTATGCCGTGCGCGACGACCCGCTCGTCGTCGCACCCGAGGTCGTCGCCGGCCTGCCGGAGGCGCTCCGGGCGCGCCAGCCCGTCTTCGACCGCACCGGAGGCGTCCACGCAGCCGGGCTCGCGACCGGCCGCGGCGAGCTCCTCGTCGTGCGCGAGGACGTCGGCCGGCACAACGCGGTCGACAAGGCGGTCGGCGCCGCGGCCCGGGAGCGCGAGCTGCCCCTGGCGGGAACCGTGCTCGTGGTCAGCGCCCGGGCCAGCTTCGAGATCGTGCAGAAGGCGAGCGTCGCCGGCATACCCGTCGTGGTCGCCGTCGGCGCCCCCAGCTCCCTGGCTGTCGAGCTCGCCGCCGAGGCAGGCATCACGCTCGTCGCGTTCACCCGGCCGCCGGGGTTCTCGGTCTACTCGCGACCCGACCGCATCGCGACCTGAGGGGCCGCCCAGCCCGTCAGGCCCCGACGTACGCCGCGAGGTGCTCCCCGGTCAGGGTCGAGCGCGCGGCGACGAGGTCGGCCGGCGGGCCCTCGAAGACGACCCGGCCGCCGTCGTGCCCGGCGCCGGGGCCGAGGTCGACGATCCAGTCGGCGTGCGCCATGACGGCCTGGTGGTGCTCGATGACGAGCACCGACTTCCCGGAGTCGACGAGCCGGTCGAGCAGCGCGAGGAGGTTCTGCACGTCGGCGAGGTGCAGGCCCGTCGTCGGCTCGTCGAGGACGTAGACGTCACCCTTGTCGGACATCTGGGCGGCCAGCTTGAGCCTCTGCCGCTCGCCGCCCGACAGCGTCGTCAGCGGCTGGCCGAGGCTGAGGTAACCGAGCCCGACGTCGGTGAGCCGGTCGAGGACCTTGTGCGCGGCCGGCGTGCGAGCCGCACCCTCGGCGAAGAACGCCTCGGCCTCGACGACGGACATCGCCAGCACCTCGGCGATGTTCTTGCCGCCGAAGGTGTACTCGAGCACCGCGGCCTGGAACCGCCTGCCCTCGCACTCCTCGCACGTCGACTCGACGGTGGCCATGATGCCCAGGTCGGTGAAGATGACCCCGGCACCGTTGCAGGTGGGGCACGCGCCCTCGGAGTTGGAGCTGAACAGGGCGGGCTTGACGCCGTTCTCCTTCGCGAAGGCCTTGCGGATGGGCTCGAGCAGCCCGGTGTACGTCGCCGGGTTGCTGCGCCGGGACCCCTTGATCGCCCCCTGGTCGATGACGACGACTCCCTCGCGCCTGGCGACGGACCCCTGGATCAGCGACGACTTGCCCGACCCAGCGACCCCGGTGACGACACACAGCACGCCGAGCGGGATGTCGACGTCGACCGCCCGGAGGTTGTGCGTCGACGCCCCACGCACCTCCAACGCACCGGATGCCGGGCGCACCGACTCCTTGAGCGACGCCCGGTCGTCGAGGTGGTGGCCCGTGATGGTGTCGCTGCGGCGCAGGTCGTCGACCGACCCCTCGAAGCAGACGTTGCCACCGCCCGTCCCGGCCCCGGGGCCGAGGTCGACGACGTGGTCCGCGATGGCGATCGTCTCGGGCTTGTGCTCGACGACGAGCACGGTGTTGCCCTTGTCGCGGAGCTGGAGCAGCAGGTGGTTCATCCGCTGGATGTCGTGCGGGTGCAGGCCGATCGTCGGCTCGTCGAAGACGTAGGTCACGTCGGTGAGCGAGGAGCCGAGGTGCCGGATCATCTTGGTGCGCTGGGCCTCCCCGCCCGAGAGGGTGCCCGCCGGCCGGTCCAGCGACAGGTAGCCGAGCCCGATCTCGGCGAAGGAGTCGAGCAGGTGCTGCAGGCCCTTGAGCAGCGGGGCGACTGAGGGCTCGTCGAGGTCGCGCACCCACTCGGCGAGGTCGCTGATCTGCATCGCACAGAGGTCCGCGATGTTCTGGCCCTTGATCCTCGACGACAGCGCCTCCTTCGCGAGCCGGGTCCCGTCGCACTCCGGGCAGGTCTGGAAGGTGATGGCGCGGTCGACGAACGCCCGGATGTGGGGCTGCATCGCCTCGCGGTCCTTGGAGAGCATCGACTTCTGGATCTTCGGGATGATGCCCTCGTAGGTGAGGTTGATGCCCTCGACCTTGATCTTCGTCGGCTCCTTGTAGAGCAGGTCGTGCAGCTCGCGCTTGGTGAACCTCTCGATCGGCTTGTCCATGTCGAAGCCGAACCCGCTGAAGATGCGGCCGTACCAGCCGTCCATGGAGTAGCCGGGGATCGTCAGTGCACCCTCACTGAGCGACTTGCTCGCGTCGTAGAGGGCCGTGAGGTCGACGTCGGTGACCGAGCCCATGCCCTCGCAGCGTGGGCACATGCCGCCGAGCCGGCTGAAGGTCGCCTTCTCCGCGATGGTCCTGCTGCCGCGCTCGACGGTGATCGCGCCGGTGGCCCGGACGGTCGGGAGGTTGAACGAGTAGGCGTTCGGCGAGCCCAGGTGTGGCTCGGCGATGCGGCTGAAGAGGATGCGGAGCATCGCGTTGGCGTCGGTCGCCGTGCCGACGGTGGAGCGGGGGTTGGCGCCCATCCGCTCCTGGTCGACGATGATCGCCGTCGTCAGGCCCTCGAGGTGGTCCACGTCGGGTCGGGACAGGGTGGGCATGAACCCCTGCACGAACGCGCTGTAGGTCTCGTTGATCATCCGCTGCGACTCCGCGGCGATCGTGGCGAAGACGAGCGAGCTCTTGCCGGACCCGGACACGCCCGTGAAGACCGTGAGCCGCCGCTTGGGCAGCTCGACGCTGATGTCCTTGAGGTTGTTCTCGCGCGCTCCCTGCACGCGGATCAGGTCGTGGCTGTCGGCGACCTCGGGTGCGGGCGACCTGGTGCTCGAGCTCGTGCTGGTGCTCGAGCTCGTGCTGGTGCTCGTCCTCGTCGTGGTGCTCATCGTGTCTCCATCCGTTCGGGTCCGCCGCCGCGCCGCCTCGGGGCCCGCCGGTCCGGTGCGCTCGCCCTGCCTCAGACCAGCCAGCGACCGTCGCGCATGAGGTCGCGCTCGGGCAGCTCGTCCTCCTCGCGCCAGGCCTGGATGCGCCGCGGCGAGACGCGGAACCAACCGTAGGGGCTGCTCAGCGTGCGAGGGTCGAAGCCGGTGCGCTCCGCGAACCGGTCGCCTGCCTCCTGCGGCACGGCGTCGATCCCGAGCACCTCGACCTCCCCCTCGATCATCGTCACGTCGCGGGTCAGGCCCAGCCCCAGTCGAACGGTCCGCGTGGCAGCGAGGTTCCTGCCGGTGGGGCTGTCGGTGCCCGTGGCGAGCAGCAACGCCTCGCCGTCCCAGTCGAAGGACAGCGGCACGAGGTGCGGGACGCCCTCGGCCGAGGCACTGGCCACCCAGATGTCGACGTCGTGCGCCAGCCGCTGCTCGGTGTCGCGACGGCGCTGGGAGCGCGAGCGGGGGTCGGTTCCAGGGGGGGTCTCCACGACGGCCACGCTACGTGCGGTCGGCGGCCGGCGCTTCTCGGTTCCTGACCTGTCGCACGTCCCCCGGAGCGCTCCGGGGGCGGCCGCGCGGAGGCGGGCACCGGCATACCCGTCAGTAGGGTGGGCGCGATTGGGACAGCGGAGTCGATCGGGTGAAAGATGTGAGGACCGCGCCTTCCCGGGCGCGCACCTGATCGGCGAAAGGACGAGCGCGTGGCCTCCCGCGAAGACGTCGGCCCCATCCTCAACGGCATCCCGACGCACCTCCCGGACATCGACCCGGCCGAGACCCAGGAGTGGCTCGACAGCCTCGACGCGGTCATCGACGGGCCCGGCCGGATGCGGGCCCGCTACCTCATGCTGCGGATGCTCGAGCGGTCGCGGGCCATGCAGGTGGGCGTGCCCTCGCTGACGACGACGGACTACGTCAACACGATCAGCCCGGAGCAGGAGCCGTGGTTCCCCGGGGACGAGGACGTCGAGCGACGCTTCCGGTCCTACCTGCGGTGGAACGCCGCGATGATCGTGCACCGCGCGCAGAGGCCCGGCATCGGGGTCGGCGGCCACATCTCGACCTACGCCTCGGCGGCCACGCTGTACGAGGTGGGCTTCAACCACTTCTTCCGCGGCAAGGACCACCCGGGCGGCGGCGACCAGGTCTTCTTCCAGGGCCACGCGTCCCCCGGCATGTACGCCCGCGC
>DASSYJ010000031.1:0-8722 GCA_035703305.1 Ornithinibacter sp.
GCCGAAGTCGAGGACGAGGAAGCGCGACTGGCACCCGTTGAGGAGCCGGAAGCGGTAGCGCCGCTGCTCGACCTCCAGGTAGGGCCAGGTCGCCCCGTTGACCATGATCGTGTTGCCGAAGAACTCCGGGTTCCAGATGGGTGGGACGTCGCTCTCGGGCCGGTACGGACCCTCGATGTCGTCGAAGAACCCGCGGGTCGCGGGGTAGAAGAGCGAGCCGTCCTCACCGAACGACCGGTCCTGGATCCCGAGTGGGATCTCGCGGTAGGGCCTCCTGGACGGGAACGGGTCGTGCTCCGTCGGAGCCGGTCCGGGGAGCCGTGCCGGGCGGCCCGTGCGCGTGTCGACGACGGCGTCGTCGCCGGAGGGCCCACCGCGCAGGAGGAAGAATCCGGCCGGACCGGCATACACGTTGAGCCGGGTCATCCCGAGGACGTGGTCGTGGTACCAGAGCGTGGCCGCCCGCCCGGTGTTCGGGTACTGGAAGGTCGCCCGGCCGGGGCTCCACTCCACGCCGAACCTCTCCCGAGCCTTGGCCGAGAAGAAGTCGTACCAGGTGCCCTGCGTCGCGTAACCCTCGGGGATGTCGGATGCCGCCGGGAGGTACCACGCCTCGGCGTACCCGTCGCTCTCGTCGCCCACGTCGACCGCCCCGTGCACGTGCGTCACGAGGGGCACGGGGCCGGTGTACGGTCCGGGGGTCGACTCCAGGGCGGGCCGCGAGTCCCTCCACTCCACCCCACCGGGCGGGTTCGCCCAGTGCAGCGTGGGGTCGACGGGGAGGAGGTGCGGCAGGTAGCCACCGGTGTCGTCGACGAGGTCGTTGATCCACGTGACCCGCACGGGCCGGTCGTGGCGCGCCTCGATCGTGAGCGACGGGGCGTGGTGGAGGAGCAGCCCGTTGCCGCGGGCCGAGCTCACGGCGCCGTACCCCCAGACGGTCGTGGCCGGCATCCCGGCCGGCAGCACCTGCTGCTCGAACTGGCGGACCGAGATCTCGTAGCGGTCGACCGACGACCCTCCCCGCCCGGGGATCGTGCCCGCGCGGGGCATCACCGGCGGGACGAGCAGAGCGGTCTGGTACTTCGGGACGGTCGTGGGGTCGAGCGAGCCCCCGGGGATCGCCGCGGCGGCCACGGGGATGCGGAAGGCCTGTCCCCCGACCTGGCCGACGAGGACGAGCCCCGCACCGGCACCGCCGATCCGCAGGAAGTCGCGACGGGTCATCCGCGAGCCGCCCACGAGGACCTCCTCCGACGCCGCCCCCTGCCGCGCCTCTCACCACCATAGGGATCCGCCGTCGCCGCGTGAAGGGCCCGCGGCCGCACGGCGACGACCCGGCCAGGGTCGCTCGTCAGCGCCGCTGACGGCGGACCGGGGCCCGGACCGTCACGGCCACGGCCCGCCAGAACTCGCGCTCGGTGAGGACTGGGACGGCGACGGGCCCTCGGGCACCCCCCGGAGGGTGGAGCAGCACCGCCCCCGACGCCGTGTCGGGGGCGGTGCGCTCATCGGTCGCGCGGGTCATCGCACGTGGGTGTGGATGGTGGCCCGCATCTGCTCGCGCTCGGCCGCGGCCTGTGCCTGGCGCTGCGTCTCGTGGACACGGCGTTGCCGCAGGGTGCGTCGGAGCTGCTGCATCCGTCGGCTGTACATCACGGTCTCCTTGGAGGTTCCTGTCGTTCGTGGGATGCCGGGTGCCCGGCCCGGGGGGCCGTTCACCGGCGGTGTGCCTAGGCGGCGACCTCGGTCTTCCGGGGACGGCCGCGAGGACGCTTGCGGGCGACGATCTCGCCCTGGACGAAGAGCTGTCCTCCCCACACGCCCCATGGCTCGCGCCGCTGGAGGGCACCCGAGAGGCATGCGAGTCGTGCCGGGCACGTCCCGCAGAGGGCCTTGGCGAACTCGACACCGTCGGGGGTGTCGGCGAACCACAGCTCGGCGTCGTTCTCGCGACAGGGGATGCCCTCGTCGGTCATGGACGCCTCGTGCAGGTCGAGGAGCTCGGTCAGCTGCATCGGGTTGTCACCTCCTTGCTCGGCGCGCCCTGTGGGGCGCTCGGTCATCTCGGTGCGCCTGGTGTGGCGCGGGGTACTCGGTGGGCGGCCGGTGTCCGTCCGTTCGGTGGTGGTCGTCATGTGGGTGGCCTCGCGTGTGGTCTGGGTGGTGATGTCGTGGCGGCGGGTACGAGAAAGGCCGCGGATCCCGGTGTCGGGATCCGCGGCCTCGAGGCGACCTGTCGTGGTGTCAGACAGGTGGTGCCTCGAGGTGTGGATACACGACTCCCGTGATCGGGGCGATGGCGTCGACGCCGACGGTGCGCACGTCCGTGACGAGGGTGTCGTCAGCCCGGAACCCGGCGAAGGGCACAGTGCGCCCCTGGTCGGAGCGGAACGTGCCTGCGTGAGCGGTGTCGGCGCCGCGCCATGGACGCACCGGGACCTCGCGCGCAGCGGTCATCGCCGTCGCCGTCATCGTCGTCGTCTCCATCAGGGCCAACCCTCCTCACTGCTCTCGTTCCGTCCGCGCGCCCGAACGGGCACGCGAGGTGTTCTGAAGAGGGTAGGCGAGGCCCGGACGAGCGGGCAACGGGTTATTGCGCAGAACGTGTCGTCGTGCGGGGGTCGGTGCAGCAATAAGCCTGCGCCTCAGGCAGTTCCGCCGTGAGAAAATTCTTCGAGAAGGTGCAGGACGGCCTCGCCGTAGCGGTCCAGCTTGGCCGGCCCCACGCCGTTGATCTGCGCGAGCGAGCCGACGTCGCCCGGCACCCGCTCGGCGATCGCGGTGAGCGTCGCGTCGGTGAAGACGACGAATGCCGGCACGTCGGCCTGCCGGGCCGTCTCCAGGCGCCACTCGCGCAACACCTCGAACAGCCGCTCGTCCATGGTGGGCGGGCACGAGGAGCACCGCCCGATGGTGCGCTCGCGTGCCGTCGCGAGGTCGGCCCCGCACGAGCGGCACGTCGAGCGCACCGGCGTGCGGGCCGGACCCCCGCTCCCCCCGCCTGCCCGGCGCCGCCGCTGGGGCCGGGCCGCCTCGCCGAGAACCCCCGCCGCGCCCTCGAGGAACCGCGACGGCCGTCGCGTCGCCTTCGCGCCCGGGGTGCGCGCCGCGGCATACGAGATCACGAGGCGCTGCCGAGCCCGGGTGACGCCGACGTAGAGCAGGCGCCGCTCCTCCTCGACCGCCTCGGGGGTGTCGGCCATCGAGATCGGCAGCAGCCCGTCGGAGCAGCCGACGAGGAAGACGGTGTCCCACTCCAGGCCCTTGGCTGCGTGCAGCGACGCAAGGGTCACGCCCTGCACGGTCGGTGCGTGCTGCGCCGCCGCGCGCTCGTCGAGCTCGCGGACGAGGGACAGCAGGCGGGCCTCGGGCTCGCGGGCGGCGAGCTCGTCGGCGAGGGCCGCGAGCGCCGCCAGCGACTCCCACCGCTCGCGGGCGGCACCGCCGGTCGACGGGGCCTCACGGGTCCAGCCGGCGCCGAGCAGGACGTCGCGCACGAGGTCGGGCAGCGGGACGGCGCCGTCGTCGGAGCGGGCGGCGCCCCGAAGGAGCACGAGGGCGTCGCGAACCTCCTTGCGCGAGAAGAACCGCTCGCCGCCACGCACGAGGTAGGGGATGCCGCGCTCCGCCAGCGCCGACTCGAACCCCTCGCTCTGGCCGTTGGTGCGGAAGAGCACGGCGACCTCGGACGGCGGGTGACCGTCGGCGACCAGGGCCGCGACCCGCGCGGCGACCCCTGCCGCCTCGTCGGGGTCGTTGTCGGCGACGACCAGCTCGGGCGCCGGGCCGTCGTCCCGCTGGGCACGGAGCTCGACGGCGCCCGAGCGCCGCTGGCCCCCGGGGCCACGCAGGACGAGGTTGGCGAGCCCGACGACCTGGGGCGTCGACCGGTAGTTGCGGACCAGCTCGACGACCCTGGCGCCGGGGTGCCGGGCGCGGAAGCCGAGGAGGTGCTCGGGCGAGGCACCCGTGAACGAGTAGATGGTCTGCGCGGGGTCCCCGACGACGCAGAGGTCGTCGCGCTCGCCGAGCCACAGCTCGAGCAGGGTCTGCTGGAGGCGGTTGACGTCCTGGTACTCGTCGACGACGAAGTGCCGGTACTGGCTGCGGACGGCCCGGGCCACCTCGTCGTGCTCGCGGAGGATGCCGACCATGAGCAGGAGGACGTCCTCGAAGTCGATGACCCCGCGCTCGGTCTTGACCTCCTCGTAGGCCGTGACGAGGCGCGCCATAGCCGTCGGGTCGAGACCCGCCGGTGGCTCGCGGCGCCGCGCGGTGGCCGCCGCGGCATACGACTCCGGGGTGAGGAGGGAGACCTTCGACCACTCGATCTCGGACGCGAGGTCACGCACGGCGGGGCCGTCGAGGCGCAACCGCAGCCGCGAGCCCGCCTCGGCGACGGCGCTCGCCTTGTGCGGCATGACCTCGGGCGCAGCGCCCCCGATCGCCTGGGGCCAGAAGTAGTGGAGCTGGCGCAGCGAGGCCGCATGGAACGTGCGGGCCTGGACACCGCCGACCCCGAGGTCGCGCAGGCGGGTGCGCATCTCGCCGGCCGCCCTCGCGGTGAACGTCACGGCGAGGACCCGCTGTGGCTGGTGGACACCTGAGAGCACGCCGTAGGCGATCCGGTGCGTGATCGCCCTGGTCTTGCCGGTGCCCGCCCCTGCCAGGACGCACATCGGGCCGCTCGGGTGCGCGGCCACCTCGCGCTGCTCGGGGTCGAGGGCGTCGAGGACGGCATCGGCTCCGGGGTGCACGGGCAGGGTCGTCATCGCGTCGATCCTAGGTGCGGGTGCCGACGCCACATGATCGACGTCACGTGCCTGTGGACGGGGCCGGGGGAAGGATCCGGCACCAACGTGCGTTTTCAACCACCGAGGACCACGACCCTGCCCCGAAGGAGCCCCGTTGACCGCCCAGCCGTCCGACCTGACCCTGCCCGTGTCGGGCACCGTCACGATGTTCACGACGACGTGGTGCGGCTACTGCCGCCGGCTGAAGTCGCAGATGGAGCGCGAGGGCATCGGCTTCACGGAGGTCGACATCGAGCACGCGCCAGACAGCGCCGACTTCGTCATGTCGGTCAACGGCGGCAACCAGACCGTGCCGACCCTGCTCTTCGCCGACGGCTCGGCCGCGACGAACCCGTCGATCTCGGAGGTCCGCGACCGCCTCGCCTGAGGCGCCGGCCCTCACCACCCGCTCGACGGTCGATCTCGGAGGTCCGCGACCGCCTCGCCAGAGGCGCCGGCCCTCACCGCCCGCTCGACCACCCGGCGCGACGACACCGCTCCACGGTCCCCGCTCGACCCCGCCCCGGGGCTCACCGCAACGGGACGTCCGGCCCGCCGAGCGGACCGCCGTACCAGTGCTCGACGAGCCGGCGGGAGATCGAGATCCGCCCCGACACGACCACCGAACCGTCCGCGATCGCGTCGTGGAGCTCCGCACGCGTGAACCACCGGGCCGCCTCGATCTCCTCGGGCTGGAGCCGAAGGTCGGTGCCGAGGGCGCGCGCCGTGAACCCCAGCATGAGCGAGGACGGGAACGGCCAGGGCTGGTCCCCGAGGTAGGTCACGTCCGCCACCTCGACGCCGACCTCCTCGGCCACCTCGCGGGCCACGGCCGCGGCCAGGGTCTCCCCCGGCTCGACGAACCCTGCGAGCACCGACATCCCGTTGCCCCGGAACCCCTTTCCGCGAGCGAGGAGCAGGCGGTCATCGGCGTCGACAACCGCCATGATCACCGCCATGTCCGTGCGGGGGTAGTGCTCGCTCCCGTCCGCGGGGCAGCGGCGGATCCACCCACCCAGGGCCGGCTCGGTCGGCGAGCCGCACCGTGGGCAGTGGCCGTGCGCACGGTGCCAGTTCGCCAGGGCGAGGGTCGTGCAGAACACCGCGGCGCCGAGGTCGTCGAGGTCGGCGCCGACCTGTCGCAGGGTTCGCCACGCCGCGTCTCCCTCGACATCGCCTGCGAGGTCGTCGGCGACCACCCCGACGTATGCCGTGCCGCCCACCTCCCCGAGGTAGAAGGCCAGGCGGCTCGCGTCCTCGTCCGCGGGCGTCCCGAGGGTGACACCGGTCGGGCGGTCGTGCGCACCCTCGACCCGGACGCGGTCACCCACGAGGTGGAGCACGCGGGTCGACGGGTCGGCCAGGAGCCGGGTCAGCAGCTCCGGGTCGGGACGCAGGTCACCGCGGCGGTCGAGGACGGGGCGGCTCATGGCGAGGTCGGGGAGGGTCGCGTCGGCTCGTGGCATTCCGTCGGCTCGGGGCACGCCTTCCAGCCTATGGGGGGCCCACGGCATACCGTGGGCTCGTGGACCGCAGCCCCGCCTTCCTCGCCGCGCTGGCCAGCGCGGCCGTCCCGGGGCTCGACCCGGTGAGCGTCGAGGCGCTCCCCAGCACGCCGGAGCAGTCCTTCGACGTCGCCTTCGTGCAGGACACCGAGCACCGACGGTGGGTCGTCCGGGCCCCGCGCACCGAGGTGGCCGGCGCCGAGATGGACCGCACGGTCGCCCTCCTCTCGCTGCTCGGGCGCCGGCTGCCCTTCGCCGTGCCCGCCCCCCGGGGCTTCGTCGCCCTGGCCGAGGGCGGGCGCGCCGCCGTCTACCCCTACCTCCCCGGGCACAACCTCGACTTCGCCGAGCTGCCACCGGGGCCGGGGGTGGCGGCCGAGCTGGGCCGGGCCCTGGCCGTGCTGCACAACACCGACCCCGCGGTGTTCGAGGAGGCGGGCCTGCCGTCCTACGACGCCGACGCGTACCGCACCCGGCGCCTCGCAGAGCTCGACCGCGCGGCCGAGAGCGGGCGCGTCCCGACCGCCCTCCTCGCCCGCTGGGAGTCGGCCCTCGAGGACGTCTCCCTCTGGCGCTTCGCCGCCACCCCGACCCACGGCGACCTCACCGGGGACCAGGTGCTCGCCGTGTTCGCCGACGAGGCCGACGCCTCGACGGGGCGGATCCGGGCGATGACGGGGTGGGAGGACGCCAAGGTCGCCGACCCGGCCGACGACTTCGCGGCGCTCGTCGCCGACGCGCCCCCCGAGGCCGTCGAGACGGTGCTCGAGGCCTACGCCCACACCCGGGTGGAGCGACCCGACGCCAACCTCCTCGTGCGCGCCCGGCTCGTGGCCGAGCTCGGGCTCCTGACGACGCTCATGCGGGCACTGGACCGCCAGGACGCCGGGGCCGTCGAGGTGCTCACGACCCAGCTGCGCCGGCTCGACGACGCCGTGCACACGGTCGACGCCCATGACGCCCACGACGACTACCGCCGCACGTCCCTGGCGCCGGTCGGCATCCGGACCACGACCCGCCCCCCGGCGCTCGTCGTCGAGGACGAGGAGGAGGACCTGCCGGAGGTCGTGGCACCGGAGCCCACCGAGGTGCCGGCCGCCGACGACCCAGCACGCGATGACGACGACGGTGAGGCGACCCAGGCGATACCGGTCGGCTTGTCTGCCGTCGAGGAGCCCGAGCCGGGCGCCGACGCCGGGGAGGGCAGTGATCCCGTCGACGACGAGGGGAAGGTCGTCGCCGACGACGATGCGGGGGACGTCGCCGCCGACGAGGCCGTCGACGCGCAGGCGGAGGACGTGGCCGGCGACCACGCGGCTCAGGTCGTCGAGGCGGAGGACGTCGACGAGGACGCCGAGGCCCGCGCCCTCGAGCTCGGCCTCGCGAGGAGCCTCAGCCTGGAGCCGGGCCGGGCGCAGGACGAGCGGCGCGCAGCACCCGAGTGACCTCCGCGGCCGCGGGCAGCTCGGGCCAGACCGTCTCCCCGGTGGCGGCGTGGAAGAAGGCCCCCCTCACCCGGTGCTCCGGGACCCCTCGGACCCGCGCCCACGCGAGGCGGTAGGCCGCGAGCTGGAGCGAGCGGGCGGCCGCACGTGCGCCTGAGGGCGGTGGCCCGGTCTTCCAGTCGACGACGACCCACGAGGGCGCGCCGTCAGGCCCGGACTCCTCGAACACCGCGTCGATGCGGCCACGCACGGCGATGCCGTCGACGACGGTCTCGACGCTCGTCTCGACCTCGACCGGCGTGCGACCGGCCCACTCGCTCGCGAGGAACGCCGCGCGGAGCTCCCTCAGCTCATGGTCGGCGGCGTCCTCGTCGGCCGATCCCGGCAGCTCGTCGACGTCGACGAAGGCGGCGCGGGAGTAGTGCTCCTCGACCCACGCGTGGAACGCGGTGCCGCGCCGCGCCGCGAGCGCCGGGGGTGCAGGCATCGGCCGGCGCAGGTCGAGGGTGAAGCGCTCGGGGTCCTCGGCCAGGGCGACGAGCGAGGAGGTCGAGAGGTGGGCGGGCAGCTCCACCTCCACCCTGCCGCCGGCGCGCCGACGCTCGCGCTCGTCGAGCAGCATCCGCAGCTCGTCGTCCCAGCGACCTCGCACGCCGTCAGAGGCGGACGGACCCGAGGCGACGGCATCCACCACGGCATCGGACACGGCCCGAGCCGGACCGAGGAGGGCGGCGCGACGTGCCACGTGGTCGAGCGTGGGCCAGGCGACGCTGACCTCCTCGGCTGTCCTGGGGTTCCGCACGGGCTCGTCCACCGGCGGGAGGTCGACCCACGGCCCACGCGCCTCGGCGAGGCCCGACGAGCGCACCTCCTCGAGGAAGCGCGAGGTGATGCGGGGCGTGCTGGCCGCCCCCCAGACGTGCGCCGTGAGGAGCAGGTCGGTGCGCGCGCGGGTCACCGCGACGTACGCGAGGCG
>DASSYJ010000047.1:0-2433 GCA_035703305.1 Ornithinibacter sp.
CCCCGAGCTCTCCGGCACCATCCTCGAGGGCATCACCCGTTCCTCCATCATCGAGCTCTGCCGGCAGCAGGGCTGGAAGGTCGAGGAGCGGAAGATCTCCGTCGACGAGTGGCGCGAGGGTGTCGCGTCGGGTCGGATCACCGAGGTCTTCGCCTGCGGTACGGCGGCCGTGATCACTCCTGTGGGCACCCTCAAGTGGCGCGGGGGCGAGGTCGGGAACGGCGAGGAGACGGGGCCTGTCACGAAGCAGGTGCGGCGGGCCCTCGTCGACATCCAGTACGGCCGCGCGGAGGACACCTTCGGCTGGATGCACCGCGTCGTCTGACCATCCCGGTCAGGGGCGCAGCCCCTCCCGGACGCGCGCGGCCTCGGCCATCGACCCAGGCAGTCGGACGACGGCCGGGTCGAGGTCGTCGGCGTAGCGTCCTCCCGCGGCCACGACGATGTCACGCTGCGAGTCGAGGAGTGCCCGCACCGTCCTGACGGCCATCGGTCGGTCTCCTTCGGTCGGCACGGCCAGCACCGCGACGCGCGTCGGAAACGACTGCACGGCGCGCCGCCAGCTCTCCACGGGAAGGTCCGCCCCCACGTAGACCACGGCCAGCCCGGATCGTCGCGCAGCCGTGGCGAAGGCCAGGGCGCCGAGCTCGTGGTGCGACCCGCTCGGGAGGCCCACGAGCACTCGACGGCCACCGCCGAGGCTCGACGCAGCGGCGAACGACTGCCCGAGCCGCCGCATGACCGCGTAGCTTGCGGCGTGCTCGCCGGCGACGTCGACGCGCCCCGACGCCCATGCCTCACCGAGCTCGTGCAACGCGGGCATGAGCCAGGTGTCGACCACCGTCTCGAACGTGCCGAGCGCGAAGCCGCGGTCGAGGACCGACTCGATCGCGACGACGTCGACGGCCGATGCGGCCACGAGGAGCTCCTCGGTCAGCGACTCGGCCTCGGGGTGGGCGGCCCGCCCGGCCTCGGACACGGTTGCGTACGTCGGCGGCTGGGCATCTGCCGCCACCTCGCCGGAGGAGATCGCTGCCGCGGCCGCGGAGGGGGACCACCCCATGTCCACGAGCCTGCGCATGGTGCTGAGGGCGGCGATCGCCTGGTCGTCGTACAACCGGTAGCCGCTCTCGGTGCGTTGCGGCTCGACGACGCCGTAACGCCGCTCCCACGCCCGCAGGGAGGCGACCGGCACGCCGCTCCTGCTCGAGGCTTCCTTGATCGTGTACATGGTTCGTCCAGACTAGTGCTGCGCTAGACCTTTGACAAACCTTTGACAATGCTTTGGTGACCTGTCTAGTGTTCATGGAGCGGGGCCGAGACACACGCTGAATCGGCCAGGGAGTTCGCACCCACGCCGCGTACGCCGCTCCGCCAGACCTCCCAGCTGGCGGGGCGGTGTCGCGCTCGGCCCCGACAAAGAACGTCTCGGGCAGGGTGCCCGGGGCCGGGGCGGGGGACCGGCCCCGGGTGGACATGGGCGGCGCCACCTCGGCGCTCCCGGTCCGGAGGCTGTTGCTCGGCTACCGTAGAGCGGTGAGAACCACCCGATCCCAGGCTCCGATGCCACCGCAAGAAGTGCGCGTCGCCGACTACCGTCTTCTGGCAAAGATCGGGCAGGGCGGGATGGGAGTGGTGCACCTCGCCCAGGCGCCTGACGGCAACCGGGTCGCGCTCAAGGTGCTGCGCCCTCACATCATCGGCGACGACGAGGCACGGGAGCGGCTCGCCCGCGAGGTCGCCTCCCTTCGCCGGGTCCGCAGCTCGCGCGTCGCCGAGATCATCGACGCCGATCCCTGGGGCGAGACCCCTTTCGTCGCCACCCGGTACGTCCCCGGTCTCTCCCTGCACGAGCACATCCGCGAGGAGGGGCCGCTCGGCGGCGACGACCTGCGCTACTTCGCCGCCGGCCTCGCGGAGGCTGTCCTCGCCGTGCACTCCGTCGGTGTCCTGCACCGCGACATCAAGCCTTCCAACGTGCTCCTCGAAGGTCGCGCGCCGGTGCTCATCGACTTCGGTCTGGCGCGCCTGGCGGACGACCCGAGGCTCACGGTGACCGGTTGGCTCCTCGGCACCCCCGGCTACCTCGCACCCGAGATCCTCTACGGCGAGGAGGCCACCACGGCCTCCGACGTCCACTCGTGGGCCGCCACGGTCACCTTCGCGGCGAGCGGAACGCCACCGTTCGGCCGAGGGCCCGCGATGGCGATCATGGACCGGGTCCGGCGCGGCGAGCACGACCTGTCCGGGGTCCCGGCCGAGATGCTGCCGATGGTCGAGGCCGCCTTGTCGCCGGACGCCGAGTCCCGGCCGACGCTCCCCGCACTGCTCGCGGACCTGCGACCGCGCAGACAATGGGTACGACCTCCGGTCGACGAGACGACGATGCCCCTCGCGCTCGCGACGCCTCGCCACGACGACGACCGGACCGAG
>DASSYJ010000112.1:0-6480 GCA_035703305.1 Ornithinibacter sp.
AGCCGTCGCGGCGCTGGAAGCAGATCACCTCGGCGCGCCGGGGCGGCAGCGGCCCGCCGTTCGCGTACGCCGCCAGGTCGGCCTTGGCCGGCTCGACGGCCTCGATCGAGGCGTACCGCCAGCCCGCGCCGACGCCGTGCGCCGACGTCAGCAGCTCCCGGACGCGGTCGATCTCTTCCGCCGTCAGTGGGTCCAGCGGGTGCACGGTCACAGTGTGTCAGCCCAGCGACGCCATGACGTGCTTGATGCGGGTGTAGTCCTCGAAGCCGTACATCGACAGGTCCTTCCCGTAGCCGGATCGCTTGTAGCCGCCGTGCGGCATCTCGGCAACGAGCGGGATGTGCGTGTTGATCCAGACGCACCCGAAGTCGAGGGCAGCGGACATGCGCATCGCCCGGCCGAAGTCCTTGGTCCAGACCGAGGAGGCGAGGCCGTAGTCCACCCCGTTGGCCCAGGCGAGCGCCTCGGCCTCGTCGGTGAACCGCTGGACGGTGATGACCGGGCCGAAGATCTCGTTCTGGATGGCCTCGTCGTCCTGGCGGAGGCCGGAGAGGATGGTCGGCTCGAGGTAGAACCCGTCGCCGAGGTCGGTGCGCCGGTGGCCGCCGGCGGCGACGGTCGCGTGCGCGGGCAGCCGGTCGATGAACCCCGAGACGCGGGCCAGCTGGTTCGCGTTGTTCACCGGTCCGAACAGCGCGTCCTCGTCGTCGGGCAGCCCCACCGGGGCCGAGCTCTTCGCGTACTCCGCGATCGCGGCGACGAAGTCGTCGTGGATGCCGGGCGCCACGAGCACGCGGCTCGCCGCCGTGCAGTCCTGGCCGGCGTTGAAGAGGCCCGCGACGGCGATGCCCTCGACCGCGGCCTCGATGTCGGCGTCGTCGAAGACGACGACCGGTGCCTTGCCACCGAGCTCGAGGTGCACTCGCTTGACGCTCGGCGCGGCGCTCGCGGCGACCTCGGCGCCGGCCCGCACCGACCCGGTGATGGCCACGAGGCCCGGGGTGCGGTGCTCGACGAGCATCCGGCCGGTCTCGCGGTCGCCCGTGATGACGTTCAGGGCGCCGGCCGGGAGGAACTCCGAGGCGATCTCGGCGAGGAGCAGGGTCGTCTCGGGGGTCGTGTCGCTCGGCTTGAGCACGACGGTGTTGCCCGCAGCGAGCGCCGGGGCGATCTTCCACACGGCCATGAGCAGGGGGTAGTTCCACGGGGTCACCTGGCCCACGACGCCGATCGGCTCGCGCCGGATCCAGGAGGTGTGGCCCTTCATGTACTCGCCGGCGGCCTTGCCCTCGAGGATCCGCGCCGCACCGGCGAAGAACCGGAGCTGGTCGACCATCGGGGGGATCTCCTCGCTCGCAGTGAGCGCCTGGATCTTCCCGGTGTTCTCGGACTCGAGGGCGATGAGCTCGTCGGCGCGGGCCTCGATGGCGTCGGCGATCTTGAGCAGGGCCTGCTGGCGCTCACTCGGCGTCGTGTGCCCCCACTCGGCGAAGGCCGTGTCGGCGGCGGCGTACGCCGCGTCCACGTCGGCCTGCCCGCTCACCGGAGCGGTCGCGACGACCGATCCCGTCGCGGGGTTGACGATGTCGGTGGTGGATTCGGTACGCCCGTCGACGTACTCACCGGCGATGAAGTTGCGCAGGGCGCGCGGACCGCTCATGTGTGCTTGCTCCCCAAGGGACTGGTGACGGCGTGTGCAGGGGGGACTCTAACGCGGTCGCTCATGAAACCACCACCGGTGTGACGCGAAAAGTGATGAAAAGTTACACAACGAGCGCGTCGTACGTGCGGAATCCGTTCTGGATGCACTTGCGGATCCACCTTTTCCGCGGCACGATGGCGCCGTGACCCGCACCACCCGACCGGCCCGGACGACCCGGTCCGCCCCCGAGACGCGACTCGACGACGTCGCCAAGCGCATCATCGAGCTGCTGCAGGAGGACGGCCGCCAGTCCTACGCCGCCATCGCCAAGGCCGTGGGCCTCTCCGAGGCCGCGGTCCGCCAGCGTGTCCAGCGCCTGCTGGACGCCGAGGTCATGCAGATCGTCGCGGTGACGGACCCGCTCCAGGTGGGGTTCCGGCGCCAGGCGATGATCGGCATCCGCGCCGAGGGCGACCTCCTCGCGGTCGGTGAGGCACTCACCGCGATGCCGGAGGTCTCCTACGTCGTCACGACGGCGGGGAGCTTCGACATCCTCGCCGAGGTCGTCTGCGAGGACGACGACCACCTGCTGGAGCTGCTCACCGAGCGGATCCGTGTCCTCCCGGACGTCACGAGCACCGAGACGTTCGTCTACCTGAAACTCAACAAGCAGCACTACAACTGGGGTACTCGATGACCACCTACCCGTCCGACGTGTGGGAGCCCAGCTCCGACAAGCACACCGCCACCGGCAAGCTCTACTCCGACGCCGCCCGCGACCACCTGTGGATGCACTTCACCCGCCACTCGGTGTTCGAGGAAAGCGACGCGGGCGGGCTGGGCCACTCGGTGCCGATCATCACCCGTGGGGAGGGGTGGCGGATCTGGGACGACCGCGGCAACGAGTACATCGACGGGCTCGCGGGCCTGTTCGTCAACAACGTCGGCCACGGTCGCACCGAGATCGGTGAGGCGATGGCCAGGCAGGCCTCCGAGCTGGCCTTCTTCCCGCTCTGGTCCTACGCGCACCCCCGCGCCATCGAGCTCGCCGAGCGGTTGGCCCACCACGCCCCCGGCGACCTCAACCGCGTCTTCTTCACGACCGGTGGTGGTGAGGCGGTCGAGACCGCGTGGAAGCTCGCCAAGCAGTACTTCAAGCTCACCGGCAAGCCGACCAAGCACAAGGTCATCTCACGCGCGGTGGCCTACCACGGCACGCCGCAGGGCGCGCTGTCGATCACCGGCATCCCCGCGGCGAAGGTGGACTTCGAGCCGCTCGTGCCCGGCGGGCACAAGGTGCCCAACACCAACATGTACCGCGCGCCGGAGCACCTGCGCGACGACGAGAAGGCGTTCGGGCGCTGGGCCGCCGACCGCATCGCCGAGGCCATCGAGTTCGAGGGTCCGGACTCCGTCGCGGCGGTCTTCCTCGAGCCGGTCCAGAACTCCGGCGGCTGCTTCCCGCCGCCGGCGGGCTACTTCGAACGGGTCCGCGAGATCTGCGACGAGTACGACGTGCTCCTCGTCTCGGACGAGACGATCTGTGCCTTCGGTCGCATCGGCTCGATGTTCGCCTGCCAGGACTTCGGCTACCAGCCCGACATCATCACGACGGCCAAGGGCATCACGAGCGGCTACGCACCCCTCGGCCTGATGATCGCGAGCGACCGGCTGTTCGAGCCGTTCCGCCACGGCACGACCTACTTCCCGCACGGCTACACGTGGGGCGGCCACCCGGTCTCCTGCGCGGCCGCGATGGCCAACCTCGACATCTTCGACCGCGAGGGCCTCAACGACCGGGTCAAGGAGAACGCGCCGGTCTTCAAGGCCACCCTCGACCGGCTGCTCGACCTGCCGCTCGTCGGTGACGTCCGGGGCGCCGGCTACTTCTACGGCATCGAGCTCGTCAAGGACAAGGCGACCCGGGAGACCTTCGACGACGCGGAGTCGGAGCGGCTGCTGCGCGGGTTCCTCTCCAAGGCGCTCTTCGACGCCGGCCTCTACTGCCGCGCCGACGACCGCGGCGACCCGGTCGTCCAGCTGGCCCCGCCGCTGACGATGGGGCCCGCCGAGTTCGACGAGATCGAGCGTCGGCTGCGCTCGGTGCTCATCGAGGCCGAGAACCACCTCTGACGTGCCCGGGGTGACGACCCCGTCCTCGACCGAGCCGCTGTGGTGGGACTCCCCCACAGCGGCTCGGCCGTCCGGCGGCGCGGAACCGGCATCCGACCTGCCGCACCGGGTCGACGTCGCGATCGTCGGGGGCGGCTACACCGGGCTGTGGACGGCGTACTACCTCCTCCGCCAGCAGCCGGGCCTCGAGGTGGTCGTCCTGGAGGCCGAGCACGTGGGGTTCGGCGCCAGCGGCCGCAACGGCGGCTGGGTCTCCGCCCTCTGGCCGGTCTCGCCGGACGCCCTCGCCCGTCGCCACGGCCGGCAGGCCGCCCTCGACCAGCTGGCGGCACTGCGGGCCACCGTCGACGAGGTGGGCCGCGTCGACGCCGACGAGGCCCTCGGGAGTGGCTTCGTCAAGGGCGGCGCCCTCCTCGTCGCACGCACCGAGGCCCAGGAGCAGCGTGCCCGCGCGTATGCCGCGCACGCCGCGTCCTGGGACGACGGCACGGTGTGGCTCGACACCGCCCAGAGCCGCGAGCGCCTCGACGTCGCCGGCACCCGTGGCGCGACGTTCACGCCGCACTGCGCCCGCGTGCAGCCTCGCCGGCTCGTCGACGGGCTCGCCGACGCGGTTCGGCGGCTCGGTGGCCGGATCGTCGAGGGCACTCGGGTCGGCCGCCTCGGCGACCGGGTGGTCGTGACCGAGCACGGTCACCGCATCACCGCGCGCACCCTCGTGGTCGCCACGGAGGGGTGGACCGAGGGGCTTCCCGGCCTGGAGCGGCGGGTCGTCCCGGTGTACTCGCTCATGGTCGCCACCGAGCCGCTCACCGCGGAGCAGTGGGACCGGGTGGGGCTCACGGGTCGCGAGGTGTTCGCCGACCACGGACACGTCGTCGTCTACGGGCAGCGCACCGACGACGGCCGGATCGCCTTCGGTGGGCGCGGGGCGCCATATCACTGGGGTTCGACGATCCGACCGGAGTTCGACCACGAGGAGAAGGTGTTCACCGCCCTCCGGGCGACCCTGCGGGACCTCCTTCCCCAGCTGGACGGCATCCGCTTCACGCACGCCTGGGGTGGGCCGCTCGGCATCGCCCGGGACTGGCACCCGTCGGTGACCTGGGACACCGAGACCCGCACCGGTCGGGCAGGCGGCTACGTCGGCGACGGTGTCGCGGCCAGCAACCTCGCCGGCCGCACCCTCGCCGACCTCGTCCTCGGCCGAGGCACGCCGCTCACCGCCCTGCCATGGGTCGGGCACCGGTCGCCCCGCTGGGAGCCGGAACCGCTGCGCTGGCTCGGTGTCAACGCCGGACTGCGCCTGGCCGACCTCGCGGACCGGGAGGAGCGGACGACCGGCGCGCCGGCCCGCCTCGGAGCCCTCCTGGCGCGGCTCACCGCCCACTGACCCGAGCCCGTCGTGGGTAGGTTCGGGCCGTGGACGAGATCGAGAGCCTGCCCGACCTCACCGCCACCCTGCGGGCCCGGGTGCCGCTCACCGGCCTGCGCCTCCAGGACCTCGACCTCACCGGCCACGAGGACGAGCTGCTCGCCCGCACCGACGTCGAGGGGATGGTCGTCCTCGGCGGCCGGATGACCGAGGCCCTCGAGACCCACCTCCGCGCCCACGGGGCCCTCGTCTTCCCCACGGACCCGCACGCCCCCGTCAACCCCTACCGCTCGAGCCTCTACCAGCCGCACGAGCTCTACGAGGGGCTCCGGGAGCACGGGTACGAGGCCACGCCCGACGCCCGCGCCTACCACTGGTCACGCGACGGCGCGCTCGAGCACGACGCGTTCGTCACCCTGCTTCGCGCGATCCACGACGACTCGATCACCGACGCCCTCGACGAGTTCATCGGGGGGGCCCCGGTCGTCGGCGTCATGGGGGGCCACGCGCTTCCTCGTGGCACCGACGGGTATGCCGGTGCCGCCAGGCTCGGCCACGACCTCGCCACCGCGGGACGCACCGTCGTCACCGGCGGCGGCCCCGGGGCCATGGAGGCGGCCAACCTCGGGGCCATGGCGGCTGACGTCGAGGCGCTCGACGAGGCGGTGCGGCGCCTGGCCGCCGTCCCCGCGTTCGCCCCCGACATCGCCGCATGGGCCGAGGTGGCCCTCGCCGTGCACGACGACCTCCTGCAGGCCCCCGTGCCCGACGCACGGGTGCGGAGCGTCGGCATCCCGACGTGGTTCTACGGCCACGAGCCCCCCAACGTCTTCTGCAACGGCATCGGCAAGTACTTCTCGAACGCGATCCGCGAGGACGGGCTCCTGGCCCGGTGCACCTCCGGCCTCGTCGTGCTCGAGGGGGCCGCCGGCACCGTGCAGGAGGTGTTCCAGGCGGCGACCCGGCTCTACTACGCAGCGGGGGATGCCGTGCTGCCCGTCGTCGTCCTCGTCGGCCGTCGGCACTGGACGGAGGTCGTCCCCGTGTGGCCGGCCCTGGTCGCGCTGTCCCACGACCGGGCCATGGCGCGGCGGCTGCACCTCGTCGACACGGTCGCCGAGGCCGCCGACCTCGTCCTGTCCGCCATGGGGTAGCTGGGGGCGTCGGTGTGTCGCACCACTCGGTCCAGCGATCCGGTGCCCGGCTGTCGCGAGGGGTCAGCGGGGGGTCATGAGGACGATGCCGAGGCACATCTCGTCGGTGGTGCCCTCGCCCCACGCGACGTAGCGGTCCTTCGTCCCCTTGAACGCGGGCAGGAGGTCGCGCAGGG
>DASSYJ010000017.1:0-23762 GCA_035703305.1 Ornithinibacter sp.
ACCCCCAGCACGTCCGGCAGCGACCGGAGCAGATCGGGGTATGCCGGGTCGGCCAGGTCGAGCTCCAGGGCCTCCTCCACCGAGACCCAGCGGAGCTCGTCGTGCTCGTCCGGTGCCAGGTTCCGGACCTCGCCGGACCAGTCGCGCACGAGGAGGAAGCGGATGTCCTCGCCCGCCCCCTCGATGACCCAGTGCGCCAGCGTCGGCATGGGCCTGTGCGCTCGGACGCCGAGCTCCTCCCCGAGCTCGCGGACGAGGCACTCCTCGTCGGACTCGCCGTCCTCCACGTGCCCGCCCGGGAAGTCCCACACGTCGGGGTACCAGCCTCGGTCGGGATGCCGGTGTGCCATGAGGATGCCGCCCGGTCGGACGAGCACCCCCGCGACGACGCGGTGCCACGCGGTCCGTCCCACGTCCCCTCCTTCCTCACGGCGCCGCCTCGTGGCCCCGCCACGCGCTCGGGCCCGTCAGAGCCAGCGTCGCACCCGGGAGCAGTACTCCTCGTAGGCCGGTCCGAACTTCTCGAGCAGGTACGCCTCCTCCGGCTCGATCGCGCCCTTGCGCAGCGCGACCACCCCGGCGGGCAGGAGGAGCAGGGCCCAGGCGGACGGCACCGCGAGGGCGATCCCCACGTACAGGGCGACGAGACCGACGTAGAGCGGGTTCCTGCTGATCGAGAACGGGCCCCGGACGAGCAGGTCGGTCGTCGGCTCTCCCGGCAGCAGACCGGTCGCGTGCCGGTGGAAGAGGACCAGGCTCCACCCGTTCCACAGGGCGAAAGCCACCATGAGCACGGCGGCCGCGCCGACGCGTTGTTCCGGCCACGGGATGGGCTCGCCGACGACGGCACTCAGCCCCAGTCCTCCCGCGAGGGGGACCCCGAGGGCGACCGGGGGCCAGACGCGGAACCGGACCGCGTCGAGCCGCGGCTCGTCAGGGTCCGCATCGACTGGTCCGGGCACCGCAGCTCACCTCCGTCGGTCCGACACGTCACGCCTCGAGGGAGACCTCGACCGGGACAGCCTCCCAGGCGAACAGCTGGCGGACGGCGGCGAACCCGTCGGGAGCAACGGCATACCAGGTCTGGCGACCGTCGCGGTCCCGGCTGAGGAACCCCGCGTCGAACAACACCCCCAGGTGGTGGGTGACCGTGGGCTGGGTGATGCCCAGGTCGGCGGCGAGGTCCACGGTCCGCGCCCGCCGCCCGGGCGCCTGCCGGACCATCCCGAGGATGCGCAGGCGCACCGGGTCGGCGAGCACCTTCAGCGCTGCGGCGAGCAGCTCGGCCTCGGCCTCCGGGAGCGGCCCGGCGAGCACCGGTGAGCAGCACAGGGCAGCGATCGACATCTGCTCGGGCATAGTCCTCCATCCATCGACGTTTATCTATAAGTTAGACACGTATCGATGATAACAAGGAGCAGTGGTGAATGGCGACTCGATCCTCGTCCAGGTGGCCCACGACGTCCTGGGCACGGTGCAGGCGAACTGGGTCTACCTGCTCGTGAGCGTCGTCCTGGCGTCCGTCGTCCAGGTCTTCGTCGGAACCGACCGACTCGCGGGGTGGCTGCGCGCCCGCCCGCCCCTGGCGGTCCTGGGAGCGGTCGCGCTGGGCGCGCTGACGCCCTTCTGCTCGTGCGGGACGACCGCGGTGGTGCTCGGCGCCCTGGCGTCCGCGGTGCCGTGGGCACCGGTCGTCGCCTTCATGGTCTCGTCGCCGCTGACGAGCCCGGGGGAGTACGTCATGTCGGTCGGACTCTTCGGCACGGCGTTCGCGACGACCTACTTCGTCGCGGCCTTCCTCATCGGGCTCGGTGCGGGGTGGGTGGCCCACCGGCTCGAGCGGGCCGGCCTGCTCCGCGACCAGCACCGGGTCGCGCTGGGCGGTGCGTGCGAGGCCACTCCCGTCCGCACCGCGGCGGCGAGCCTCCCGGGCGGGATGGCTGCCTCAGACGAGCGAGGTGCCCGAGCGGGAGCGCCCGGCATGCTGCTCCTCGAGGCCGACCTCGCGACCCCGGCGGGGGCGCCCGCACCGGGCACGGCGTGCGGCGGGCCGGCCCGCAGCTGCTGCACCGTCGAGCGCGAGGAACCCATCGGATGCCGCACGGCGACCTCACCGGGGCACGCCGGACGCGCCTCCGAGGGAAACCGCGGCCCGGCGTTCGCCGCCGCGCTCGTGGCGAACACGAGGCGCCTCGGCATCCTCTTCCTCGGCTTCACCGCGCTGGGGTACCTCGTCATCCGGCTCATCCCGGCGGAGCTGCTCACCACCCTGCTGGGCGACGACAACGTCCTCGCCGTCCCGCTCGCGGCGCTCCTCGGCATCCCGGTCTACGTCAGCTCCGACGGCTCGCTGCCCCTGGTCGCCTCCCTCATGGACGGCGGGATGGGATCCGGTGCGGCGATGGCGTTCCTCATCACCGGCGCCGGGACGAGCATCGGTGCCGTGAGCGGCATGCTCCTCATCGCGCGCTGGCGGGTGGTCACGCTGGTCGTCGCGTCCCTCGTCGTGGGCGCCACCGTGACGGGATACCTCACCCCGCTCCTCACCTGATGTGTAGGTCCTGCGGTCAGGCACGGGCTGCCATGCCCCGGTCGTCCCCGGCCTGGTCGTCGGCGGAGAACCCGCGACCGGTATACCGCCGGGGGAGTAGCCGCCCGTGCGCCGTGCGGCGGACGACCCCCGGCCACCGCCATCCCTACGCTGGACGCATGCCCGGCCCGACCCCTCGAACCCGGACCTGGTCCGACGACCGCCCGTGGGGGCGGCCGTGGTCGTCGGATGCCGGGGCCCGCGTCCCGTGGGGACGCGGAGGCCCGTGGGGACGCGGGGGCCCGTGGGGCGCGCGACGACCACCGCAGCTCGCGGCTGCCATGGTGCTCGCCGTCGTCCAGCTGGTCGGCAGCCTCGGCGCCGCGCACGCCCAGCCGGAGCGCCGCCCGCTGGACCTTCTCGCGGTGGCCCTGCTGCTCACGGGTCCCGTCGCGCTGGCGCTGCTGACGCGCGACCGGGTGCCCGCGGTGACCGTCGTCGTGGGAGCCGCCACCGCGGCATACCTCGTGCTCGGCTACCCCTACGGCCCGGTCGTGCTCTCGCTCGTCGTCGCCCTCGTCGCGGCGGTCGTCACCGGTCACCGCGTCACCGCGTGGCTCGTCGCCGCCGGGGTCCTGACGGCGCATGCCGTCGCTGTCGTCCTCGACCCCGACCGGCCGTGGTCCTGGCCCGCCGCGACGGCGACGCTCGCCTGGGCGCTGCTCGTGCTGGCCCTCGCCGAGGTCGGCCGCGTTCGACGCGAGCGGGCCGTCACCTACCGACGGGCGCTCGCCGAGGAGCGGCGTCGACGGGCCGGCGAGGACCGGCTCCGGATCGCCAGGGAGCTGCACGACGTCGTGGCCCACCACATGTCCCTCATCAACGTCCAGGCCTCGGTCGCCCTCCACCTGCGTGAGCGTCACCCGGAGCAGGTCGACGAGGCGCTGCGGGTCATCAAGGGGGCGAGCAAGGAGGCGCTCGACGAGCTGCGGTCCCTCATCGACGTGCTGCGCGAGGGTGACGGGCCCGCTCCGCGCCGGCCCGCCGCGAGCCTCGCGGCGCTCGACGACCTCGTGGAACGCAGCCGGTATGCCGGCCTCGACCTCACGGTCCGGGTCACCGGCGAGCCGGCGCCACTGCCCCCCGGCGTCGAGCTCACGGCATACCGCGTCGTGCAGGAGGCGGTCACGAACGTGGTGCGGCACGCGGACGCCGGGCACGCCGAGGTGACGATCGGGTACGGCGGCGATGAGCTCTCGGTCCGGGTCGACGACGACGGACGGGGGGCGACGGGTGCGGGGGCGCTGGTGGAGGGCACCGGCATCCGCGGGATGCGTGAGCGGGTCTCGGCCCTCGGTGGTGCCCTGACGATCGACGCGTCGCCGCTCGGGGGGCTCCGGGTGAGCGCGACGCTGCCCACGGGGGTGCCCTCGTGATCGGGGTGGTCCTCGCGGACGACCAGTCGCTGCTGCGGGCGGGACTGCGGGCCCTCCTCGATGCCGAGGACGACATCACCGTCCTCGGCGAGGCGGGGGACGGGCACGAGGCGCTGGTGCTCGTGCGCGCCCTCCAGCCCGACGTCGTCCTCATGGACATCCGGATGCCCGGCATGGACGGGCTCGAGGCGACCCGGGTCATCGCCTCGGAGCCGTCGCTCGCGGGGACCCGGGTGGTCGTGCTCACGACCTTCGACCTCGACGAGTACGTCTTCGAGGCGATCCGGATCGGGGCGAGCGGCTTCCTCGTCAAGGACACCGAGCCGACCGAGCTGCTGCGCGCGGTGCGGGCGGTGGCGGCCGGCGACGCCCTCCTCTCGCCGCGCATCACCCGCCGGCTCATCGGCGAGTTCGCGAACCGCAGCCGGCCGTCCGGCGAGCGGGCGAGCGAGCGGCTCTCGGTGCTCACCGAGCGCGAGCGGGAGGTCGTCGCCCTCGTGGGTGAGGGACTGTCCAACGACGAGATCGCCGACCGGCTCGTGGTCTCGCCGGCCACGGCCAAGACCCACGTGTCCCGCGCGATGGTGAAGCTGCACGTCCGCGACCGTGCGCACCTCGTGGTGCTCGCCTACGAGTCGGGCCTGGTCCGGCCCGGCTGGGCGCAGGAGTAGCCGCGGCCGTCGGTGCGTGGCTCGGGGCGGGGCGGGGGCGCTGGTTGCGGGGACGCTCGTTGCGGGGGCCGGGTCGTGGGGGGTCGCTCGGTGGGCGATCCGCGGCCGGCTGCACCGGCATACCGCCGGGGGAGTGCAGGCGGAGCCTCCCGAGGGGGGATTCGGTTCGTCGGTGGCCGGCGAAGCATGGGGAGTGCCAGATCACCACCGACCAGCTCCAGGAGCGACCGATGACCACCATCACCACCCTCGCCCAGTCCCTGCCCGCGCACCCCGGCCCCTGGAACGGCGGCTACGGGTGGTTCCCGTTCTTCCCGTTGTTCGGGTTCTTCTTCCTCGCGCTCTTCCTCTTCCTCGTCTTCGGTGTGTTCGCGCGGCGGCGGATGTGGGGCGGCCCGCCGCACCGTGACCCCGTGCACCTGGCCGAGGCCGACCTGGCCCGCCGGTTCGCCGCGGGGGAGATCGACGAGAAGGAGTACGAGCAGCGCGTCGCGACACTCCGCCGGCTCGGCCGGGGCTGAGGGCCGACGGTCGGACCGTGCCGGGCGGGGGCGGGTGGGGCTCGTCACGACGCCTGTCCGCCTCCGCCGCGCGTGGCTAGGGTCGAGGCACCATCTGCCTCCAAGGAGCCTCGCGCCATGTCCGTCCCGCCTGCCCCGGCCGGTTTCACTCGTTACCTCATGAAGAGCACGTTCGGCGCCGGGCGCGACTTCGCCGTGCTCGACCCCGAGACCGAGGACCAGCTGTTCCTCGTCGACGGGAAGATCGGTCCACGCCCGCGGGCCGAGGTGCAGGCCAAGGACGGCAGCGTGGTCTACAGCGTGCGTGGCCAGCTGCTCGGCATCCCGAAGAAGATGTCCATCACCGACGCCTCGGGGCGCGAGGTGGCATCGCTCAAGGCCAAGAAGTTCTCCCTGGTCAAGGACAGGATGACGATGGAGATGGCCGACGGAGAGCCGTGGCAGGTCGAGGGGCGGCTCATCGAGAAGGACTACACGGTGTCCAGCGGTGGCCGCGACGTCGTGCGGATCACCCAGAAGTGGGTCACCCTCCGGGACAAGTACACGGTCGACGTGGCCGACGGGGCCGACCCCGCGCTCGCCTTCGCGGTCGTGTGGGCGGTCGACCGCTGGGTGGAACGCGACTGAGGCCGCTGGGGCGTCGGTGTGAGCACGCTGGGGCGGCCCGTTCCCGAGGAGCCCGGACCGGGGCAGGAGTCGGTCTGGGACTACCCCCGGCCGCCCCGGGTGGAGGCCGGCGCCGAGGTCGTCGAGGTCTGGCTCGGCGGGGTGCGGGTCGCGCACTCGAACCGTGCGCTCCGGGTGCTCGAGACGAGCCACCCGCCGACGTACTACCTGCCCGTGGAGGACTTCACGCCGGGCGCCCTCCGACCTGCCGAGGGTTCGTCGTGGTGCGAGTTCAAGGGGACCGCGTCGTACCTCGACGTCGTCGGTGGGGATGCCGTCGCGCCCCGTGCCGCGTGGACCTACCGGCGGCCGAGCCGTGGGTTCGAGGCGATCGAGGGCCACGTCGCCGTCATGGCGGGCGCGATGGACCGGTGCACCGTCGACGGCGAGGTCGTGGTGCCCCAGGCCGGCGGCTTCTACGGCGGGTGGGTCACCTCGCGGGTCGTCGGCCCGTTCAAGGGCGGCCCGGGCTCTCGGGGGTGGTGAGGGCGGAGCCACGTGCAGGGACCTTCAGGTGCGCACCGGGAAGGTCGGGATGCCGAGGGGAAGGTTCCTGGATCGGGCGGGAAAGCTGGTCAGTCGTCGCTGAGGGGCCTGTCCTTCGTCGCGAGCTCGGCGCGGGCCCGCTCGGACGCCGCCGAGATCTCGTCGGCCGTGCGACCCGCGGAGCCGCCGTCGTGGTGCGCGGCGTCGTGCTCCGGCATCCGCCAGCGGGCCGTGCTCATGCCGGCCTCGCGGGCCCGGGCGAGCGCCTCGGTGATGCAGCGCTCCGCGTCCTCGCGGCCCGCCCAGTGCGCGCCCTCGACGGACTTGCCGGGCTCGAGGTCCTTGTCGGTCTCGAAGAAGTGCTGGATCTCGAGCCGGTCGAACTCGCTGATGTCCTCGAGCTCGCGGATGTGGTTCTTCCGCGGGTCGCCGGCAGGGATGCACAGGATCTTGTCGTCGCCGCCCGCCTCGTCCCGCATGTGGAACATCCCGATCGGGCGGGCCCGGACCAGGCACCCGGGGAAGGTCGGCTCGTCGAGGAGCACGAGCGCGTCGAGGGGGTCGCCGTCCTCGCCGAGGGACTCCTCGACGTAGCCGTAGTCCGACGGGTAGGCCATCGCGGTGAAGAGCATGCGGTCGAGGCGGATGCGCCCGCTCTCGTGGTCGACCTCGTACTTGTTGCGGGGCCCCTTGGGGATCTCGATGGTGACGTCGAACTCCACGGTGGGCTTCTCCTCCAGTGCGGTGACCTAGGCTCGCCCCACAGTGTGGCCCATGGCCCGCGAAATGCACGAAGGGAGCCGAGGTGAGACGGGTCGTGCTCGCCTCCGCGGCGGCCCTCCTCGCCGTCACCGGGTATGCCGTGGCCGACGTGCTCGACGTCGCCCCCGGCGTGCTCACGCTCGACCGGCCGGTCGCGGTCCCCACGCCGACCGTCTCCGGGACGCCCGCCCCGGTGCTCCTCCCGTCGCCGGCGGCGTCCGTCGACCCCGTGCTCACGTCGACGGGCGAGGACGCCCCGGTGCCGACGGAGGCGGGTCTCGAGAAGGCCCTCACCGCCGCGTCGCGGGACCCGGCGCTCGAGGGTGGCGTCGGCATCAGCGTCCGCGACGGCATCACGGGCGACGAGCTGTGGGCGCTCGACGCGGCTCGGCCCCGGGTCCCCGCCTCCACCGCGAAGCTGCTCGCGTCCCTCGCGGTGGCCGACGGCCTCGACCTCGGCGCGACGATGCCCACGACGGTCGTCGCGCTCCCGACGTCCTCCGACCTCGTCCTCGTCGCGCGCGGGGACACGCTGCTCGCGCCCGGGAAGGGCAACGCCACTGCCGTGGCCGGGCGGGCGGGCCTCGCCGACCTCGCGACGCAGGTCGCCAAGGCGCTCCGCACGGACGGCCGCACCTCGGTCCGGCTCCGCCTCGACCTCAGCTGGGCACCCGGCCCGCGCTACCCCTCGACGTGGAACCCCAACGACGTGCGTGACGGCTTCACCCAGGCGGTCGTCATGACGGGCTTGGCCACGCAGCTCCCCAGGGCACGGCGGCCCTCCCCGACACACCCCGAGCGCGAGGTGGCGAAGGCCTTCGTCAAGGCCCTCGCGGCCCGCGGGGTGAGGGCCACGGTGCAGCCGGAGCGCACCTGGTCGGCACCGGCGCCCTCCGGTGCCCAGACGCTCGGGACGGTGGAGTCCGCGCGCTACGGCGAGGTGCTCGACCTCGCGCTCGACCGCAGCGAGAACGCCCTCATCGAGAACCTCGTGCGCCAGGCGGCGGCCACCGCGGGGCGGCCGACGAGGGCGCAGGGCGCCAACGCGGCATACATCGAGGAGCGCCTCACCGCCCACGGCGTCCCCACTGCCGGCCTCGTCCTCAAGGACGCGAGTGGCCTCAGCCCCGGCCAGGAGGCGAGTGCGGAGACCCTCTCCGGCGTCCTCCGCCTCGCCGCCACGGGGGAGGTCGAGGAGCTGCGCGGCGTCGTGGCCGGGCTGCCCGTGTCGGGCCTCTCGGGCACGATGGCGAGGCGGTTCCGGTCCGAGGCGACGGAGGACGTCGCCGGCGTTCCCCGGGCCAAGACGGGGACGCTGCGGGCAGGGTCGTCGCTGGCCGGCACGACGGTCGACGCCGACGGTCGGCCGCTGACCTTCGTCGTGCTCGTCGACGAGTTCCCCGAGACGTTCGGGGGAACGCAGCGTGCCCGGGCCGCGTTGGACCGGATCGTCGCCGCACTGACCAGGTGCGGCTGCCGCGCATGAGCGGCACGAGGAGAGGCAGGACCTAGGTGGGGTACGTCGACTGGGAGTTCGCGAAGACGACGGGGAGGACCCTCGTGCCCGCGGGGCCCACGGTCACCCGGGCCGAGGCCGAGGCGGAGGTCGCCGCGATCCGGACCGCGGCAGCGACGGCGCGCCAGCCCGTCGCGGAGACCGCGCGGATGGAGACGCCGGGTGGCGCCCCCGACGCCCTCGTCGTCGACCGGGCCACGTGGATCGCCGTCAACGCCGACTCGATGAGCGCGATGCTCGACCCGGCGTTCGACGCCATCGTCGACAAGAGGGGCGGCCAGGTCCCCGGCGCGACCGCGCAGGCGATCGGCGGCAAGGTCACGGGGGCCGAGGCGGGGGCCCTCCTCGCGTTCATGGCGAGCAAGGTGCTCGGCCAGTACGACCTCGCGCCGGGAGGCACGCCCGCGCTCATGCTCGTGGCGCCCAACATCATGTCCGTCGCGAGCGAGCTCGGCGTCGACCGCGACGACTTCCGCGCCTGGGTCTGCATGCACGAGGAGACCCACCGCGTGCAGTTCACGGCCAACCCCTGGCTGCGCGACCACCTCGTCACCGAGGCCCGCTCGCTCGCCGTCGACCTCGCCCCCGACCAGGACCGGCTCCAGGAGCTCGCCGGCCGGCTCACCGAGAAGCTGCCGGAGCTCTTCCGCGAGGGCAGCACGGGGCTCACCGACCTCTTCACGACCCCCGAGCAGCGCGAGAAGATGGCCGCCCTCACCGCGGTCATGTCCCTCCTCGAGGGGCACGCCGACGTCGTCATGGACGACGTCGGCCCCGCCCACATCCCCTCGGTGGCGCAGATCCGGGCGAAGTTCACCGAGCGTCGCAAGGGTGCCGGGGCTCCTGACCGCCTCCTCCGGCGCCTCCTCGGGCTGGAGGCCAAGATGCGCCAGTACCGCGACGGCGCGGTGTTCGTCCGGGGCGTGCAGGACACGGTCGGTGTCGACGGCTTCAACGCCATCTGGAGCTCCCCCGAGACGCTGCCCCGTGCCCGCGAGATCGAGGACCCCATCACCTGGGTCCGCCGAGTCCACGGCTGACGACCCCGACCGACCCGACCGCACCCCCACCCCGCCCACGTCCGCTCCACCCCCCCGGTATTCCGACCTCGTGCGACGTGTGCGCGGATCTCGAGCGTGGACGCCGCCAGAACCGTGCCCAAGTCCCACGAGGTCGGGGAGGATCGGGGGGTGGAGAAGCCCTGGGGACGCCCGGACGCCGCGACGGCAGCGATCCGGCTCGCCGTCCGCCAGGCCCTCGCAACCTTGCGGCCCGGCGACCTCGTGCTCGTCGCCTGCAGCGGCGGCGCCGACTCCCTCGCGCTCGCGGCGGCCACGGCCGTCGAGGCACCGCCCCAGGGGCTCCGGGCCGGCGCGGTGGTCGTCGACCACGGGCTCCAGCCGGGCTCTGCCGAGGTCGCGGCGGCCGCCGCCGGCCAGCTGCGCGACCTCGGGCTCGACCCCGTCGAGGTCGTCCCTGTCTCGGTCGTCGCCTCCGGCGAGGGTCTCGAGGCGGCGGCCCGAACCGCGCGCTATGCCGCCCTCGACGCGGCGGCCACCCGCCACGCGGCGGCGGTCGTCCTGCTCGGCCACACCCGTGACGACCAGGCCGAGCAGGTGCTCCTCGGGCTCACCAGGGGTGCCGGGTCACGGTCCCTCTCCGGTATGCCGGCCGCTCGCGACCGCTACCGCCGCCCCCTGCTGGGGGTGAGCCGCGCCCAGTGCCGGGAGTCCGCCGCGGCCGAGGGACTGCGGTGGTGGGACGACCCCATGAACGAGGACCCCGCGCACCTCAGGGTGCGGGCGCGGCGGGCCCTCGCGGACCTCGAGCGCGACCTCGGACCGGGGGTGACTGCGGCACTCGCGCGCACGGCATCCCTGCTCCGCGACGACGCCGACCTCCTCGACGACCTGGCCGAGACCGCGGTGGCCGGGCTGGGACCGGCGCCGTGGCAGGTCGAGGCGCTGGCCGGCATCCCGCGAGCCGTGCGCACCCGGGTCTGGCGGCGGCTCGTGGTCGCGGCCGGGGCGCCGGCCGGCCAGGTCGGCACGCGGCACACCGACGCGTGCGACCGGTTGCTCACCGCCTGGCACGGCCAGGGTCCCGTGCACGTCCCCGGCGACCTGCGTGTCGAACGATCCGGCGGACTCGTGTCCATCGGTGGCCCCGCTCCGGTTGAATAGGCACCTCAGCCCGCGCCCCACACACCAGGAGCCGCAGTGGACGCCGCCCACATGGGAGCCGACCTCGAACGAGTCCTCGTCACCGAGGAGGAGATCCACACCAGGCTCGACGCGCTGGCCACCGAGATCGCCGAGGAGTACTCCGGCAAGGACCTCCTGCTCGTCGGCATCCTCAAGGGCGCGGTCATGGTCATGGCCGACCTCATGCGGGCCCTCCCGATGACGGCCCCCGTCGACTGGATGGCGGTCTCGTCGTACGGCTCCGGCACCAAGTCGAGCGGCGTCGTGCGCATCCTCAAGGACCTCGACGTCGACATCTCCGGCCGGCACGTCCTCATCGTCGAGGACATCGTCGACTCGGGCCTGACGCTCTCGTGGATCAAGTCCAACCTGGAGTCGCGCAGCCCGGCATCCGTCGAGATCTGCACCCTGCTCCGCAAGCCGGATGCCGCGAAGGTCGACGTCGACGTCAAGTGGGTGGGCTTCGAGATCCCCAACGAGTTCGTCGTCGGCTACGGCCTCGACTACGACGAGGCCTACCGCGGGCTGCGGGTCGTCGGCACGCTCGCCCCGCACGTCTACAGCTGAGGCCGGCGGAGCCCGCCCGGGGGTGTCGAATCCCGCCTGACCAGCGGAACACGGGCGGGACGGGGCTCGTTGCTAGCGTGTACCCGTCCCGACCGGCGTGATCCCGGTCGGTCCCGTCATGACGAGCAGGAGGACCGGAGCGAGGGCTCCGCACCCACATGGACTTCAAGCGCATCTTCCGGGCCCCGTTGTTCTGGGTCCTCGTCGTCATCGTGGTGATGCTGACGGTCTTCTCCTTCGACGGCAACGGCGGCTACACGACGATCACGACCGCGCAGGCAGAGAAGCTCATCTCCGACAAGAAGGTCGCGACGGCGGTCATGACGACCGAGAACGTCCTCACGCTCGACCTCAAGGACGGCCAGACCTTCAGCGACTCCAAGTCCGGCATCAGCGGGGCGACGAAGGTCCGCGCCGAGTACGTCGACGCCCGCGCCGAGCAGCTCGTCGACTCCCTCCGCACCAACCTCCCCGACGGCTACAACGACAAGGTCGAGGGCGACAGCGCCTTCTGGACCCTGTTCATCAGCTTCTTCCCCGTGCTCCTCCTCGTCGGGCTCTTCTGGTTCCTCATGAGCCAGGCGCAGGGCGGCGGGTCCCGCGTCATGCAGTTCGGCAAGTCCCGGGCCAAGCTCGCCAACAAGGACACGCCCAAGGTGACCTTCGCCGACGTGGCAGGTGCCGACGAGGCCGTCGAGGAGCTCCACGAGATCAAGGACTTCCTCGCCGAGCCGGCCAAGTTCCTCGCGGTCGGGGCGAAGATCCCCAAGGGCGTGCTGCTCTACGGCCCTCCCGGCACCGGCAAGACCCTCCTCGCCCGGGCGGTCGCGGGCGAGGCCGGGGTCCCGTTCTACTCGATCTCCGGCTCGGACTTCGTCGAGATGTTCGTCGGCGTGGGTGCCTCACGAGTGCGCGACCTGTTCGAGCAGGCCAAGGCCAACGCTCCCGCGATCGTCTTCGTCGACGAGATCGACGCCGTCGGTCGGCACCGCGGCGCAGGCCTCGGTGGCGGCCACGACGAGCGCGAGCAGACCCTCAACCAGCTGCTCGTCGAGATGGACGGCTTCGACGTCAAGACCAACGTCATCCTCATCGCGGCGACCAACCGCCCCGACATCCTCGACCCGGCGCTCCTGCGCCCCGGCCGGTTCGACCGCCAGATCGCGGTCGAGGCCCCCGACATGATCGGCCGCCACCGCATCCTCGAGGTGCACGGCCAGGGCAAGCCGATGGCGACCGGCGTCGACCTTCTGGCCGTCGCGCGCCGCACCCCCGGCTTCACCGGCGCCGACCTGGCCAACGTCCTCAACGAGGCCGCGCTCCTCACCGCTCGCACCGACAAGAAGCTCATCGACGACGACGTGCTCGACGAGGCCATCGACCGGGTCATCGCCGGCCCGCAGAAGCGCACCCGCATCATGTCGGCGAAGGAGCGCAAGATCACGGCCTACCACGAGGGTGGCCATGCCCTCGTCGCCGCCGCGATGAACCACACCGACCCCGTCACGAAGGTGACGATCCTGCCGCGGGGCCGCGCGCTGGGCTACACGATGGTCATGCCGACCGACGACAAGTACTCCACGACCCGCAACGAGATCCTCGACCAGCTGGCGTACGCCCTGGGCGGTCGCGTCGCGGAGGAGATCATCTTCCACGACCCCACCACCGGTGCCGCCAACGACATCGAGAAGGCGACCGCGATGGCCCGCAAGATGGTCACCGAGTTCGGCATGAGCGAGCGCGTCGGCGCCGTCAAGCTCGGCCAGTCGACGGGAGAGGTCTTCCTGGGCCGCGACATGGGGCACCAGCGCGACTACTCCGAGCAGGTCGCCGCAGTCGTCGACGAGGAGGTGCGCAAGCTCGTCGACGACGCGCACGACGAGGCGTGGCGGGCGGTCAACGACAACCGCGACATCCTCGACCGGCTCGTCCTCGAGCTGCTCGAACGGGAGACCCTCAACGCTGCCGAGCTCGCCGACCTGTTCAAGGACATCGTCAAGCGTCCGATCCGGCCGACCTGGCTCTCCAGCGAGCACCGGACCCTCTCCGACGTCCCCCCGGTGCTCACCCCGGCCGAGCAGGCCGCGATGCAGGGCCGCAACGGGTCCGGTGCCCCTCCGGGCGCAACCGTCACCCCGCCCGACCCCCGCACCGCGGCCGCCATCGACGCGGCGGCCGACCACGGGGCCGACCCCCGCGACGACGAGCACCCCCCGGTCAAGGTCGTCGAGGTGCCGGAGGGTGGACGTGTCGAGCCCTGACGCGGAGGAGGACGCCGGCGGCGCCGCGATGGTGGGCCCGGTCGACCTCCCCCGAGCCGAGGCTGCCGTCCGGGAGCTCCTCATCGCCATCGGCGAGGACCCCACGCGCGAGGGCCTGCGCGACACCCCCGCGCGGGTGGCACGCTCCGCCCGGGAGCTGTATGCCGGTCTCTGGCAGGACCCCGCCGAGGTCCTCGCGAGGACCTTCTCGATCGACCACGACGAGATGGTCATCGTGCGGGACATCCCGATGTACTCCACGTGCGAGCACCACCTCCTGCCCTTCCACGGGGTCGCCCACATCGGCTACATCCCCGCTGAGGACGGCCGGGTCACCGGGCTGAGCAAGCTGGCGCGGCTCGTCGAGATCTTCGCCCGTCGACCCCAGGTGCAGGAGCAGATCACGACCCAGGTCGCGGACGCCCTCGTCGAGCACCTCGAGGTGCAGGGCGTCATCGTCGTCATCGAGGCCGAGCACCTCTGCATGTCGATGCGCGGGGTCCAGAAGCCGGGCTCGCGCACGATCACCTCCGCCGTGCGGGGGCAGCTGCGCAACCCCGCCACCCGAGCCGAGGCGATGTCGCTCCTCCTCGGCGGCAAGCGGTGACCCGCCGGTGACCCTGCCGGAGGCACGTGCCGCCGGTCGTCCCCTCGTCATGGGGGTCGTCAACGTCACCCCCGACTCGTTCAGCGACGGCGGCGCCTGGTTCACGCCCGAGGCCGCCCTCGCCCATGGCCGCGAGCTCGTCGAGCAGGGTGCCGACCTCATCGACGTCGGGGGCGAGTCGACGAGGCCGGGAGCCGAGCGGCCCAGCACCGCCGAGGAGCTCCGCCGCGTCGTCCCGGTCGTCACGGCCCTGAGCGCGTTCGCCCCCGTCTCCATCGACACGATGCGCGCGGAGGTCGCGGCGGCCGCGCTCGACGCCGGCGCGAGCCTCGTCAACGACGTCAGCGGCGGCCTCGCCGACCCGGAGATGGCCGGTCTCGTCGCGGAGCGGGGGGTCCCCTACGTCGCCATGCACTGGCGCGGCCACAGCCACGACATGCAGGCGCGGGCCCGCTACGACGACGTCGTCGCCGACGTCTCCCGCGAGCTCCTGGAGCGGGTCGGAGCGCTGACGGCCGCCGGCATCCGGCCCGACGACGTGCTCCTCGACCCCGGCCTCGGCTTCGCCAAGCTCGCCCCACACAACTGGGAGCTGCTCCGCCGCCTCGACGAGCTCGTCGACCTCGGCCACCGGCTCGTCGTCGGCACGTCCCGCAAGAAGTTCCTCGGGCTGGTGGGACGCACCCCCGCCACCGAGCGCCCGCCGTTGGCGCGCGACGTGGCGACCGCGGCGACGACCCTGTATGCCGCGCAGCACGGGGTGTGGGCGGTGCGGGTCCACGACGTGGCCGGCACCGTCGACGCGCTCGACGTGGCCGACGCGCTGCGAGGGCCGGCGTGAGCGGCGACGGGGTGGCCCGCGACCGTATCCGGCTCGCCGGCATCCGGGGCCGCGGCCACCACGGGGTGTTCGACCACGAGCGTCGCGACGGGCAGGAGTTCGTCGTCGACGTCGAGCTCGCCGTCGACCTCGGGCCGGCCGGCTCCAGCGACGACCTCGCCGACACCGTGAACTACGGCGAGGTCGGCGCCGCGGCCCTCGCCCGCATCGAGGGCGGCCCGCACGACCTCATCGAGCGGCTCGCGGAGCTCATCGCGCAGGACGCGCTCTCCCACCCGGGCGTCGACGAGGCCACGGTGACGGTGCACAAGCCGGAGGCACCCGTGGGCGTGCCGTTCCGGGACGTCACCGTGTCCGTGACCCGGCGCCGGGCACCCGTGCCGGTCGTCGTCGCGGTCGGTGCCAACCTCCCACGCGGCTCCCACAGCCCCGACGAGACCGCGCTCTCGGCGATCGACGCACTGAGGGGCCACCAGGCGCTGCGGGTCGTCGCGGCATCCGGGCTGTACGACAGCGACCCCGTCGGCGGGCCGGAGCAGCCGGCCTACGTCAACGCCGTGGTGCTCGCCCGGACCGCCCTGTCTCCGACCTCGCTCCTGCGCGAGCTGCAATCCGTCGAGGCGGACTTCGACCGCACCCGCGGCGTGCGCTGGGGCGCGCGGACCCTCGACCTCGACCTGGTCCAGTACGGCGACCCCTCCGAGGACACCGACGTCGTCTCCGACCTCTCGCGGCTCACCCTGCCGCACCCCCGCGCCCACGAGCGTGCGTTCGTCCTCGTGCCGTGGCTCGAGGCCGACCCCGACGCGACGCTCCGGCTCGACGGTCGGGCTGTCCCCGTCTCCGAGCTCGTCGGCGGCGTCGACACCGGCGGCGTCCGCCGCCGAGACCCCTTGCCGGCCCCCGATGGAGGACACGAGAACTGATGCGGCACAGAGAGATCCGCGTCCAGACCCTCGCGATCGTCGCAGCCGCGGCGGGGCTCGTGTCCTTCGCGGTGTTCACCATGCTCACCCGCGACGGCTCCCTCGTGCCCCGGCCCTCCATGCTTGCGGGGGTCCTGCTCCTCGTCATGGGCGGGCTCGTGCTGTGGCTGGCCCGACCGATCCGGCGCTACCTCCAGGGCCAGGCGACCACTCCCCTCGACCCGCTGCGCGCCGCGCGCACCGTGGTGCTCGCCCAGGCCGCCGCGCTCACCGGGTCTGCTGCCGTCGGGTGGTATGCCGGGCAGCTCCTCGTCGCCGTGGGTGACCTCTCGCTCGTGGCCAACCGAGCGCGGACGTTCTCGCTGGTCCTCCTCGTGCTGGCCTCTGTCGCGGTCGCGGCGGCCGGGCTCGTCGCCCAGCGCTGGTGCCGCATCGAGCCGCCCGACGAGGACGACGAGGTCGACCGGTGACCCCCGACCTGCCCGAGCACGAGGCTCGCCTGCCCCCGCGCTGGTTCGTGCGCGCGTTCTGGAGCGCCCACCGTGCCCTGGTGCGCGTCACCGGTGGCCGCGTCGGGCTGTGGCGCCCGAGGCGGAACCGCTGGGGCACCCTGCGGCTCACGACCACGGGACGCCGGTCCGGCCGGCCCCGCAGCGTCATCCTCGGGTACGTCCAGGACGGCCCCGACCTCGTCACCCTCGCGATGAACGGCTGGGCGCCGGGTGAGCCCTCGTGGTGGCTCAACCTCCAGGACCACCCCACGGCCCGGGTGGAGCTGCGGGGCAGGCGGTTCGACGTGACGGGCCGGGCTGCCGTGGGGGAGGAGCGCGCCCGTCTCTGGGCGAGGTGGCGGGAGATCGACAAGGGCCTCGACGACTTCGCGGCGCTCCGGCCGTCGGAGACGGCTGTCGTGGTGCTCGAGCCGCGGACCACGCCCGACCGGTGAGCCGAGGGCCGGCAGCCGGTCCCTACTTGTCGACGTCCCCGACGACGAAGAACATCGAGCCGAGCACGGCGACCATGTCGGCCACGAGGCAGCCGGGCAGCACCCGCGAGAGCACCTGGACGTTGTTGAACGACGCCGAGCGCAGCTTGAGCCGCCACGGCGTCTTCTCACCCCGCGACACGAGGTAGTAGCCGTTGAAGCCCAAGGGGTTCTCGGTGGCCGTGTAGCGCTCACCCTCGGGCACCTTGAGGACCTTGGGGAGCCGCTGGTTGACCGGGCCGGGGGGGAGGGTCGCGAGGGTGTCGAGGCAGGCCTGGGCGAGGTCGAGGCTGACGTGCACCTGCTCGAGGAGCACCTGGAGGCGGGCGAGGCAGTCCCCCTCGGAGCGGGTGACCACCCGGCCCGGCCCGTCCGGTCCGAAGAGCACGGCATACGCGAGGTAGGGGTCGTCGCGCCGGAGGTCGACGTCGAGCCCGCTCGCCCGGGCGATCGGGCCGGAGACGCCGAATGCCGCGCACGTCGCCGCGTCCAGGACGCCGACGCCCCGCGTGCGGGCCTCGAGGATCTCGTTGCCGACGATGAGCGCCTCGAGATCGGGCAGCCGCCGCCGGACGGCGCGGACGGCCGCCTCGACGCGGCCCAGCCAGCCGGCGGGGACGTCCTCCTTGAGGCCACCGACCCGGTTGAACATGTAGTGCATCCGGCCGCCGGAGGCCTCCTCCATGACGGCCTGGAGCTCCTCGCGCTCGCGGAACGCGTAGAACACCGGCGTGATGGCCCCGAGCTCGAGCGGGTACGAGCCGAGGAACATGAGGTGCGAGAGGACGCGGTTCAGCTCGGCGAGCAGGGTCCGGAGCCAGACGGCCCGCTCGGGCACCTCCATGCCGAGCATCGCCTCGACACCGAGGACGACGCCGAGCTCGTTGCTGAACGCCGAGAGCCAGTCGTGCCGGTTGGCGAGCACGGTGATCTGGCGGTAGTCGCGGACCTCGAAGAGCTTCTCCGCCCCCCGGTGCATGTAGCCGATGACCGGCTCCGCGGTGACGATCCGCTCGCCGTCGAGCACGACGCGCAGGCGCAGCACGCCGTGCGTCGCCGGGTGCTGCGGGCCGATGTTGAGGACCATGTCGGCGGTCGCGAGGGCACCGGCGCCCATGCCGACGTCGAGTTCCCTGGTCACGGGGGTCAGTCTGCCCCACCATGGGGGGCATGAAGATGCCGAAGGCCACGGATGCCGGCAGGAACGGTTCCGCTCGCTCGTGCCCGCCTCAGCCGGGGTGGAGGTCAAGCCGATGTTCGGCCAGCTCGGTGCCTTCGTCAACGGCACCATGTTCGCCGGCCTCTTCGGCTCGGGCGTCGGGGTCAAGGTCGACGAGGCGGCCCATGCAGAGCTCGAGGACCTCGGCGCCGGCCCGTTCGGGCCCGAGGAGCGTCCGATGGCCGGCTACCTCACGCTGCCCGAGTCGCTCGACGACGCCGAGGCCGCCACCTGGGTCGAGCGCGCGAGGGCCCACGTGGCGACCCTTCCGCCGAAGGTGAGGAAGCCGCGGCGCTGACCCCGCGCCTCCGCCGAGGGGCCCTCCGACGACGGCCCCGCCGCCCACGGCGGTGACTCCCGGGGTCAGCAGCCGGCGAGGGTCTCGCCGCTCGTGGCCCACCCGTCCTGGTCCACCTGCACGAGCACGAGCCGGTCCGACGCGGGTGCCGCCGCGAGCTCCGGGGCGGTCACCGAGCGGGTCTCGACGGGTTCCCCCGCGCCGACGCAGTGGTGGAGCAGGAACGTCGTCCCGTCACGCACGGGGATGTCGAACGTGACCTTGGCGTTCTGGTTGAGGTAGCGGTTCGAGCCGAGCTGCCACGTGCCGACCTCCAGGCCGTGCTCGGCGAGGGTGTCGTCGTCGACCTTCGGGTCGGTCCAGCGGTCGAGCACGAGGACGTCGGTGTCGCCGACCCGCTCGGTCCTGAGCACGAGGCCGAAGTCGAACCTCCGGCCCTTGACCTCGCTGGTGGGCACGTCGGCCGTCGTCGAGGCGGAGGCCGCGCTCGACGACGGGGAGTCGCTCCCGCTCGAGCCGGGGGCCTGGGTCACGGTGACGACGACCTCGGGAGGGGTCTCGGTGCCGCACGCGACCAGCCCCGCACCGGCCACGAGGGCCAGCGCGAGGCGGGCGGACGGCATCCGGGCTGGCATCACCGTCAAACGGTGCCACGAGCAACCCCGGATTCACATCCCGTGGACCCGCCGGAACACCCAGTGGAACCCGCCGAGGCCCGCCGGGTCGGTCAGCGCGGTCGCCGCGGAGGCCGCGGCCAGGGCCGCCAGGTAGCCGGCCGGGTCGGTCGCCGCGCGGGCGTGCGGTGGTGGTGCCCCGCTCACACCGAGCGCCCGGAGGGCGTCCCGCTGGGTCGTCAGCTCGTCGTGGTCGAGGCTGTCGACGGCCACGTGCGCGGTGAGGTCGCAGGAGCCGTCGGGCACGGGGTCGACGAGCCCACCACCGCGGTATGCCGTGAGCGTGCCACGCCGGGGGCGGTCACCGCGGGTGTGGCCGTAGTCGACCGCGAGGAGCGTCCCGGACCGGACGCGCGAGACGAGGTCCGCCCAGGCGCGGTCCCGCGCGAGCCCGACCTCCACCCGGGACCCCACCGGCAGGTCGTCGGGCGGCCAGTGTGCGGCGCACCACCCGAGCTCGTCGTCGGCCAGGCCGCCACCGAGCGCCTCGTCGCCCGTCGACGGGTCGACGAGCACGACCGCGACCCGACCGGACGCGATGACCTCGGCGACCGTGCACGGCACGACGTCGAGCCACTCGTTCGCGACCACGAGGACGTCCTCCAGGTCGCGGAGGTCGGCCGGGAGGTCCGGGCCGCCGGCTCCCTGAAGCCACCCGACGGCGTCGGGCAGGTCGGTCGGGCGAGCCACGACGTCGACCCCCGTGAGCCGGAGGTCCGGTCGCACGGCGTGGAGGTGGGTGAGCAGCTCGCCGCGTCCGCAGCCGACGTCGACGACGTGCGCGGCCCCCTCCCGGTCGGCGAGCCGGCCGAGCGCCTCGGCGAGCACCGCGCCGAGGGGGGCGTGCGCCGACGTCGTGAAGTGCCCGGCGGGTCCCGACGCGCCACGGTAGAAGCCGCGGGCGCCGTAGAGCGCCTCGCGCCAGGCCTCGGTCCAGGGAACCACGGCTCGCACGCTATCGGGCCGAGGGGGGTAGGTTGCCTGAGCGTGGACGGCATCGAGCACCCCGCCCGGCTCACCGTCGGCGTCGTCGGTGCGGGCCGGGTCGGCGCGGTCCTCGGGGCCGCCCTCGCCCGCGCCGGGCACCGGGTGACCGGGGCGTATGCCGTGTCCGACGCGAGCCGTGAGCGCGCCGCCGCGCTGCTGCCGGGGGTCCCCCTCGCCGACGTTCCGACGGTCGTCGCGGGTGCCGAGCTCGTCGTCCTCGCCGTCCCCGACGACGCCCTCGGCCATCTCGTCGCCGGCCTCGCCGCGACGGGTGCGTGGCAGGCCGGGCAGATCGTCGTCCACACGAGCGGCCGGCACGGCGTCGGCATCCTCGAACCGGCCCGGGCCCACCACGTGCTCCCGCTCGCCCTGCACCCGGCGATGACCTTCACCGGCACCGCGATGGACCTCGACCGGCTCACCGAGTGCGCCTTCGGTGTCACGACGGACGCGGCGCTCCGGCCGGTCGCCGAGGCCCTCGTCGTCGAGATGGGCGGGGACCCGGTGTGGATCGCCGAGGGCGACCGCGCGGCATACCACTGCGCCCTGGCCCACGGCGCGAACCACCTCGTCACCCTGACGAGCGAGGCGATGGAGCTGCTGTCCCGGGCCGGTGTCGAGGAGCCGCGCAGGGTCATCGGCCCCCTCATGCGTGCGGCGCTCGACAACGCGCTGCGGCTGGGTGACGCCGCCCTCACCGGGCCCGTCGCACGTGGAGACGTCGGTACCGTGGAGGACCACCTGCGCGAGCTGGACCGGCTCTCGCCCGAGATCCGGAGGACCTACGTGGCACTCGCCCGCGCCACGGCGCTGCGTGCCCTCGACAGCGGGCGGCTGCGGCCCTCCGCGGCGGAGCCGCTCCTCGACACCCTCGCCGACCAGGAGCCCGAGTGACCACCGCCACCACCGCCCCCGTCGTCGCGCACACGCGTGAGGAGCTCAAGGCCGCCCGCGAGGCGCTCTCGAGCCGTGACGTCGCCGTCGTCATGACGATGGGTGCGCTCCACGACGGTCACGCCCAGCTCATCCGGGCGGCCCGCCAGCGGCACGACCACGTCGTCGTGACGATCTTCCTCAACCCGCTCCAGTTCGGGCCCAAGGAGGACCTCTCCCGCTACCCGCGCACCTTCGACACGGACATGCAGATCTGCACGACCGCCGAGGTCGACGTCGTCTTCGCACCGACCCCTGACGTCGTCTACCCCGACGGCGACCCCGGGGTGCGGGTGTCGGCCGGGCCGCTGGGCGAGGTGCTCGAGGGCGCGTCGCGGCCTGGCCACTTCGACGGCGTGCTCACCGTCGTCGGCAAGCTCTTCCACCTCACGGCCGCCCGCAGCGCCTACTTCGGCCAGAAGGACGCCCAGCAGCTCCTCCTCATCCGGCGGATGGTGCGTGACCTCGACTTCCCGGTCGACGTCGTCTCCGTGCCCACGGTGCGTGAGGGCGACGGGCTCGCGATGAGCAGCCGCAACATGTACCTCACGGCGTCCGACCGCGAGGTGGCCCTGTGCCTGAGCCGGGCGCTGCACGCCGGCGGGGAGGCGGCCACGTTCGGGCCGTCCGCGATCCGGCGGGCCGCGCGCGAGGTGCTCGTCGAGGAGCCCCTCGCGCTCGTCGACTACCTCGTGCTCGTGCACCCGCAGACGCTCGCCGACGTGCCGGAGTGGTACCGCGGCGAGGCACTGCTCGCCGTCGCCGCCCGGGTCGGCACGACGCGGCTCATCGACAACAGCCCGCTGCTCGTCGGACCCGGGGGCGGCCCGCTCGACGTCTTCTCCGACGTGCCCCACGCCCGCGCGGACGTGTGAGGGAGCCCGGATGCCGCCCGCCCCGGTGACGCTCCCGCGTCGCCTCAGCGCCCCGGACCCCGGCTGGACGACGCGCGCCGACGTCGTCGTCGTCGGGTCGGGCATCGCGGGCCTGACGTGCGCGCTGCGGCTGCGCGAGCGGGTCGACCGGGTCCTGCTCGTCACGAAGACGGTGCTGTCGGCCGGCTCGACCGAGTGGGCCCAGGGCGGGATCGCGGCGGCGCTGCACCCCGAGGACACCCCGGAGGAGCACCTCGAGGACACCCTCGTCGCCGGGGTCGGGCTGTGCGACGTCGATGCCGTGCGTGCGCTCGTCACCGAGGGTCCCGACCGGGTGCGCGAGCTCGTCGCCCTCGGCGCCGAGTTCGACCGCGACGCCGGGGGCGAGATCAAGCTGACCCGGGAGGGCGGGCACCACCGCGACCGGATCGCGCACGCGGGCGGCGACGCCACCGGGGCGGAGATCTCGCGTGCCCTCATCGCCGCCCTCGACCGGGTCGTCGACGACCCCGGCATCGAGGTCATCGAGCACGCCCTCGTCGTCGACCTGCTCACCGCCGACGACGGCACGGTCTGCGGCGTGACGCTGCACGTCATCGGTGAGGGACAGGTCGACGGTGTCGGCGCGGCACACGGCCGGGCGGTCGTTCTCGCCACCGGCGGCCTCGGCCAGATCTACGCGTCGACGACGAACCCGCCGGTCGCCACGGGCGACGGCATGGCCGCGGCGCTGCGGGCGGGCGCGCGGGTCACCGACCTCGAGTTCGTGCAGTTCCACCCGACGGTGCTCTTCCTCGGCGAGGGGTCCACCGGCCAGCAGCCGCTCATCTCGGAGGCGCTGCGTGGGGAGGGGGCGTTCCTCGTCGACGACGCGGGCGTGCGGTTCATGGAGGGGCGGCACGAGCTGGCCGACCTCGCACCCAGGGACGTCGTGGCACGAGCGATCCTCGACGTCATGCGCGACCAGGGAGTCGACCACGTGTGGCTCGACGCCCGGCACCTGGGAGCGGCGTTCCTGGCGAGGCGCTTCCCGTCGGTCGTCGCGCGGTGCCGCGAGCTCGGGTTCGACCCGGCGACCCAGCTGCTGCCGGTGGCCCCGGCCCAGCACTACGCGTCGGGCGGGGTGGAGACGGACCTCGTCGGGCGCTCGTCGGTCGAGGGGCTGTACGCGTGCGGGGAGTGCTCGTGCACGGGGGTCCACGGGGCCAACCGCCTCGCCTCGAACTCGTTGCTCGAGGGCCTCGTCTTCGCGCACCGCATCGCCGACGACGTGACCGAGAGGATCGCGGCCGGCGAGCTCGGGGTCCGCGAGGCGGTGGTCGCCTCGGGGGCGGCGGCCGTGCTCGACGCGTCGCACCGGCTCGACGTCCAGCGGGCCATGACGCGGGGCTCCGGGCCGGTGCGGTCGGCAGCCTCCACCGAGGGCGCGCTCGCGGCGCTGGGTGCCCTCGCGGCCCTGCCACCGAGCGCTGCCGAGCCTGGCCCCCTCACCTGGGAGACGTCCAACCTCCTCCACCTCGGCCAGGCCCTCTCGCTCGTGGCGCACCGGCGGGAGGAGACCCGGGGCGGGCACATCCGCTCCGACTTCCCGGAGCGCGACGACGCCCGGTGGCTGACCCACCTCACGTCGACCCGGGCGCCCGACGGAAGCGTCGTCGTCACCGAGCACCCCGTCGAACCCCAGGGAGAGGCATGACACTTCCTGAGTCAACCTCAGGCCGCAGCGGCGAGTTTGATGGCGTTGCCGTGGCGGTCGGGGTCGTAGGTGTTGTTGTCCTGCCAGCAGCGCCAGATGAC
>DASSYJ010000010.1:0-7698 GCA_035703305.1 Ornithinibacter sp.
GGGGGAGGTGTGTGGGGTCCGGGGACGACGTCGGTTGGTGGAGGTGTCCGGGACGGTGGGTCCGTCAGTGACCCATGCCGAGGCCGCCGTCGACCGGGATGACGGCACCCGAGATGTATGCCGCGTCGGCACTCGCGAGGAAGCGCACCGCTGCTGCGACCTCCTCCGGAGAGGCGAATCGGCCGGCCGGGATCGCCGACTGGTAGGTCTTGCGGGTGTCGTCGGGCAGCTCGGCGGTCATGTCGGTCTCGATGAACCCCGGCGCGACGACGTTCGCGGTGATCCCCCGGCCGCCGAGCTCGCGGGTGATCGAGCGCGCCAGGCCGACGAGACCGGCCTTGCTCGCGGCGTAGTTGGCCTGGCCCGGCCCGCCGTAGAGCCCGACGACGCTGGAGATGAAGACGATCCGGCCGCGCCTGAGCCGGATCATGCCCTTGCTCGCCCGGCGGGCGCAGCGGAACGCGCCGGCGAGGTTGGTGTCGATGACGGTGTCCCACTCCTCGTCGGACATCCGCATGAGGAGGGTGTCCTTCGTGACGCCCGCGTTGGCGACGAGCACCTCGATCGGGCCGCCGAGCTTCTCCTCGGCCTCGGTGAAGGCCGCGTCGACGGACGCGGTGTCGGTGACGTCGCAGCGGACCCCCACGAGCCCCTCGGGGGCGTCCCCGGAGCGGTGGGTCACCGCGACGCGGTCACCGGCATCCGCGAACGACCTCGCGATCGCGAGACCGATCCCTCGGTTGCCGCCGGTGACGAGGACGGTGCGTGGCTCGTTCATGCCGTCGAACCTAGTGGACTACCGCTGGGTAGCCGGGGCCCGGCGACATACAGTGGACGGGTGTCCAGCACGCGCAGTCGTCAGGCCACCGACGCCCAGTCGGTCACCGACGCGCCCGAGGCTCGCACCGCGGACCAGGCCCGTCGGCTCAAGCGGTACCTCATCACGATGAGCATCCGCACGGTCTGCTTCATCCTGCTCGTCGCCATCGACGAGTGGTACCGCTGGGTGTTCGCCTTCGGGGCGGTGTTCCTGCCGATCATCGCGGTCGTCGCGGCGAATGCCGTGCGGCCCGGGGTCGTCGGACGGGTGCGGCCCGTCGTCCCCCAGGTCGACGAGACGCGTCAGATCACCCGAGGCTCAGCCACCGATCGCTGACATCGGGCGGTCCGGCTGCTCGAAGTCGGGGCGGTCGATGCCGTGCCCCGGCGCCTTCGCCCACATCTCCGCCACGACGAGGTCGGCGATCTCGCGGTCGGTGGCCCCGGCGCGGAGCGGGCCGCGGAGGTCGACCTCGCGGCGCGCGAAGAGGCAGTTGCGCACCTGGCCGTCGGCCGTGAGCCGGACGCGGTCGCAGCTCCCGCAGAAGGGGGCCGACACGCTGGCGATGACCCCCACCGTCTCCGGCCCGCCGTCGACGAGGAACAGCTCGGCGGGGGCGCTCCCCCGTTCGCGGACCGGCGTGAGGCGGAAGCGCTCGCCGAGCCGCTGGAGGATCTCGGCCTGGGGCACCATCCGGGTGCGGTCCCAGGCGTGCTGTGGGTCGAGCGGCATCTGCTCGATGAAGCGCAGCTCGTAGCCCCGGTCGAGGCACCACTGGAGCAGGTCGGGGACGTCGGTGTCGTTGACCCCGCGCATCGCGACGGCGTTGACCTTGACGGGGGCGAGGCCGGCGTCCGCGGCCGCCTTGAGCCCGGTGACGACGTCCTGGAAGCGGTCCCGACGGGTGAGGCGGGAGAAGTGCTCCGGGTCGACGGTGTCGAGGCTGACGTTGACCCGGTCGAGGCCCGCGGCGGCCAGCGGGGCGGCGAGGCGGTCGAGACCGATTCCGTTGGTCGTCATCGCGATGCGCGGCCGGGGCTCGAGGGCAGCCACCCGGCGCACGACCTCGACGAGGCTCCGGCGCAGCAGCGGCTCGCCGCCGGTGAAGCGCACCGACGTCACGCCCAGGCCCACCATGACCCCGACGACCCGGACCAGCTCGTCGTCCGTGAGCATCTCGGGCTTGGGCAGCCAGTCCAGGCCCTCGGCCGGCATGCAGTAGCTGCAGCGCAGGTTGCACCGGTCGGTGACGGACACCCGCAGGTCACGACCGACCCGACCGAGTCGGTCGAGCAGGCGCGGGGCGGGCAGGTCGGTCATAGGGATCCAATGTACGACGGGTACCGTGGCCGGGTGCTCAGGCGGTTCGTGACACCTCGCTGGCTGGGCGCCCTCCTCCTCGCGACCCTCGTCGCCGTCGCGTGCTACCACCTCGGCTGGTGGCAGTACGACCGCCACCTCGCGAAGGTCGCGCGCAACGAGCGCCTCGACGAGCACTACCGCGCAGCGCCGGTGCCGCTGACCTCGGTGCTGACCCGCGCCGGGCTCGATCCCGACGACGAGTGGACGCGCGTCACGGTGACCGGGAAGTACGACGGCGCCCCGCTGTTCGTGCGCGGCCGCACGCTCGAGGGCGAGCCGGGGCTCGAGGTCCTGTGGGCGCTGCGTCCGGATGCCGCGACGCCGGCGGTCATCGTCGACCGCGGCTTCGTCCCACCGTCCGACCGGGGCGCCAGCGTGCTGCCAGCGGTCAGCCCGGCACCGGACGGCGAGGTCACCGTGACCGGCTGGGTCCGCCGCGAGGAGGCCTCGCGTGGCCGGCAGCCTGCTCGCGGACAGGTGGCGAGCATCAACGTCGCCGACGCAGCCGTGGAGCTGGGCCTCTCGGACGTCTTCCCGGCATACGTCCTCCTGGAGTCCGAGCGGACGGCCGACGGCAGCGTGCCCGAGCGGCTGCAACCGCTCGGTGTGCCGGACCGGAGCCTCGGTCCGCACCTCGCTTACGCCTACCAGTGGTGGCTGACGATGGCGCTGGGGTTCGTGCTCGTGTGGTTCGGGGTGCGTCGGGAGGTGCGCGCGGAGAACCCGGAGAAGTACGCTCCGAAGCCGCGGAAGACGCGGATCTGGGACGAGGAGGACGAGTAGCCGGGGCGTCGTCGACGACCCACGTGCCCGCCCCGCGCTGGCACGACCTCGACGACGGGGGGTCGACGAGCGGGACGCCGTCACCACGTGGGTCTGAGCGGGGGTCGTCCCCGACCCTGCCGGTCGACGCGGTGCGGTCGCCACGAGGCGCGGACCTTACGCGATCCGGGGCTGGACACCGACGGGCACCGAGGCACGGTCCCCGGAGCATCAGTCGCGGGGGACGGGGAAGGCCCGCGCCTCCCCCGGCTCCAGGGGGTCGTCGACAATGTCGCGCCCAGCGAGCCACGAGGACACGACGTTGGCGAGCTCACCGGGATGGCTGAAGTTCAGGGCGTGCGCCGCGCCGAGGATGACGACGACCGAGACGTGCTCCGGCGACGACCGGGCCACCTCGAGGACCCGTGCTGGGGACGGCATCAGCGGGTCGCGGCTCCCGAGCACCGCGAGGGTCGGCACGGGGGTGTGGAGGAGCCGCTCGAGGGACGGGAAGAGCGTCAGCCGGTGGAAGAGCCGCAGCCCGTTCAGGGGTCCGAAGCGGACGTAGTCGGGCACCGCCACCCGTGCCATCCGCGGCGACTCGCGCAGGCCGTCGCGAGCGAGCTGCACGAGCGCTCGGGCCAACGGCTGGTTGTGCACTCCACCTGCGGGCGAGACGAGCACGAGCCGGTCGACGCGCTCGGGTGCGGCGTGCGCCACCTCGAGGCTGACCGGGCAGCCCATCGAGTTGCCCAGGAGGACCGCCTTGGGGACCTCAAGGGCGTCGAGGAGGTCGACGACCGACCGCCCCAGCGCCGGCAGGTCGAGCGGCCGGCCCCGAAGACGGCTGCGCCCGTAGCCCGGAAGGTCGGGCACGATGTTGACCCGGGATCCGGCGAGACGCTCCGCCGTCGGCACGAGGTAGGAGCCCGAGATCGCGAACCCGTGGACGTGGAGGACGGGCACGACATCGGACGGGCCACCGCTGCGGCGAACGAAGACGTCGCGCCCGCCGGCCACGACCGTCTCCTGCGTCCAGCCACCGATGTCGGCCACGCTGCGGATCCTTGCACGCCCGTCGGGGCTGGCGCCGGACCACCGGCGAGCGCAGCTGCCCTGCGCCCAGCGACGCGTCAGGCGCCGACGTCGAGGACCTCCTCGAGCTCCTCGCTGAACTGGGTGCGGTAGAGCTCGGCGTAGAGCCCGCCCTCCGCGACGAGGTGCTGGTGCGTCCCGCGCTCGACGATCCGCCCGTCATCGACGACGAGGATGAGGTCGGCGTGCCGCACCGTCGAGAGGCGGTGGGCGATGACGAGTGCCGAGCGGTCGCGCAGCGCCTCGTCGAGCGCCTTCTGGAGGGCCTGCTCCGACTCGCTGTCGAGGTGCGCGGTCGCCTCGTCGAGCACGATGAGGCCGGGACCCTTGAGGAGCAGACGCGCGATCGCCAGGCGCTGCTTCTCGCCGCCGGACAGGCGGTGGCCACGGTCACCCACGACGGTGTCGAGCCCGGAGGGCAGCGAGTCGACGAGGGTCCAGACCTGCGCCGCTCGCAGTGCGGCGACCATCTCCTCGTCTGTGGCCCCGGGCGCGGCGTACGCGAGGTTGGCGCGGATCGTGTCGTGGAAGAGGTGCGCGTCCTGAGTGACGACCCCCACCGCGTCGTGCAGCGACTCGAGCGTGGCTGCACGCAGGTCGAGGCCGTTGATCCGGATCGACCCGGCCGTCGGGTCGTAGAGGCGGGCCACGAGGGCGGTGATCGTCGTCTTGCCGGCGCCGCTGGGGCCGACCAGCGCGACGAGCCGGCCCGGCTCGACGGTGAAGGACACGTCCCGCAGGACCGGGCCTCCCCCGCGCCGGTCACCCTGGGCCGTGCTCTCGAGCGACGCGAGCGACACCTCGTCGGCCGACGGGTACGAGAACGACACGTGGTCGACCTCGACCCGCACGGGACCGGCCGGCACCGGCCGGGCGTCGGGGTCCTCGGCGACCAGCGGCTTGAGGTCGAGCACCTCGAAGACCCGCTCGAACGAGACGAGCGCGGTCATGACGTCGACGCGGACGTTGGACAGCGACGTGAGCGGCCCGTAGAGCCGGGCGAGCAGCGCGGTGAGCGCGAGGAGCGTGCCGACGGTCAGGGTCCCGCCGACCGCCATGACCCCGCCGAAGCCGTAGATCATCGCCGTGGCGAGCGACGCGACGAGGGTCAGGGCGACGAAGAACACCGACCGGTTGAGCGCGATGCGCACACCGATGTCGCGCACCTGGGAGGCCCGCGCGGCATACTCCTCGTCCTCGGTCGCGGGGCGGCCGAACAGCTTGACGAGGAGGGCGCCGGCGACGTTGAAGCGCTCGGTCATCCGGGTGCCGAGGTCGGCGTTGAGGACCATCTGGTCGTGCGCGAGGGCGGCCAGCCGGCGCCCCATCATCCGCGCGGGGACGAGGAAGAAGGGCACGAGCGCGAGCGCCGCGAGGGTGAGCTGCCACGACAGGACGGCCATGGCGACGACGATGAGGACGAGCGAGATGACGTTGCTCACGACACTCGAGAGGACCGACGTGAAGGCCTGCTGGGCCCCGATGACGTCGCTGCCGAGCCGGGTCACGAGGGACCCGGTCTGGGCGCGGGTGAAGAACGCGACGGGCTGGCGCAGGACGTGACCGAAGACCTCCGTGCGCAGGTCGTAGATGAGTCCCTCACCGATGCGGGCGGAGAACCACCGCTCGACGAGGGTCAGCACACCGCTCACGACCGCGATCACCGCGACGAGGACGGCCAGCCGGATGACGACCGAGGAGTCACCCGGGATGATGCCGTCGTCGACGAGCCGCTTGAGGAGCAGCGGCGTCGCGACGACGAGGGTCGAGTCGATGACGACGAGCCCGAGGAACCACGCGATCTGGCGACGGTAGGGCCGGGCGTACCCGAGCACGCGCCGCGTCGTGCCCGGGGTCAGCCGGCGGTCCTTGACGCTGGCGTCCCTCGTGAGGCTGTGCAGCGCCTGCCACCCTTGCATGCTCACCGGTGTTGCTCCTCTTCCGTCACCGGGTAGTCAACCACCGACCGCCGACAGGTGTTCCTCACCCGGTGGGCACGCCCTTGTGCGCCGACGGTCGCTCGCCGAGGATGGCGGCGCCCCCGGGGAGCGCCCGGGCCACCCAGGAGGTATGCCGTGACCGCCCCGCTGCGTCACAAGGTCCTGCTCGACGAGGACGAGATGCCGACCCGCTGGTACAACATCCTCCACGACCTGCCGACTCCCCCGCCGCCGCCGCTGCACCCCGGGACGGGGCAGCCCGTGGGGCCCGAGGACCTGTCGGCGATCTTCCCGATGGACCTCATCGCCCAGGAGGTGTCGACGGAGCAGTACGTCGACATCCCCAGCGAGGTGCAGGACGTCTACCGCCTGTGGCGGCCGTCCCCCCTGTTCCGGGCGCACCGACTCGAGAAGGCGCTCGGGACGCCGGCCCGCATCTACTACAAGTACGAGGGTGTGTCCCCCGCCGGGTCGCACAAGCCGAACACCGCGGTGCCGCAGGCGTACTACAACGCTCGAGCCGGCATCCGGAAGCTGACGACCGAGACCGGGGCCGGGCAGTGGGGCACGGCGCTGTCGTTCGCCTGTGCCCAGTTCGGGCTGGAGTGCGAGGTGTGGCAGGTGCGGGCGTCCTACGACACCAAGCCCTACCGCAAGATCATGATGGAGACCTTCGGGGGGACGGTGCACCCGAGCCCCTCCGACCTCACCGAGGCCGGGCGCGCCATCCTCGCCCTGGACCCCGACTCCCCCGGCTCCCTCGGGGTCGCGATCAGCGAGGCCGTCGAGGTGGCCGCAGCGGACCCCACGGCCAACTACGCGCTGGGCTCCGTGCTCAACCACGTGCTCCTGCACCAGACGATCATCGGCGAGGAGGCCCTCCTGCAGCTGGCGAAGGTCGGCGAGTCCGCCGACCTCATCGTCGGCTGCACCGGCGGCGGCTCGAACTTCGGCGGGCTGACCTTCCCGTTCATCCGGGAGAAGCTCGCAGCGGGGGGCAGCGGCCCGGTCATCCGCGCCGTGGAGCCCGCGTCCTGCCCCTCGCTGACCCAGGGCACCTACGCCTACGACTTCGGCGACGTCGCCGGCCTCACGCCGCTGCTCAAGATGCACACCCTGGGCCACGACTTCATCCCCGACCCGATCCACGCGGGCGGGCTGCGCTACCACGGCATGAGCCCGCTCATCAGCCACCTCTACGAGGAGGGCCTCATCGAGGCGACGGCCAAGACCCAGAAGGACTGCTTCGCCGCCGGCGTCCTCTTCGCGCGGACCGAGGGGATCCTCCCCGCGCCCGAGCCGACGCACGCCCTCGCGGCGGCCGTCGAGGAGGCCATCGGGTGCATCGAGACCGGCGAGGAGAAGGTGATCCTCACGGCGCTGTGCGGTCACGGTCACCTCGACCTGCCGGCATACGACGCCTACCTCCGGGGCGACCTCGTCGACCACACGTGGGACGACACGGAGCTGCAGGACTCGGTCGCGGAGGCGCTCACGCGGCTGCCCGCAATCCCCGGCTGAGCCTGCCGCGCCCATGACGAGCTGGCAGACGCGGGCGGCCGTCCTCTACCTCAGGGCCACGCGCAAGAAGCGCTACCGCACGGTCGATGCCGGGCTGCGCAGCATGGCCCACGGACTCCCCGCGGCGCCGGTGCCCGAGGATCTGGCGGGCCGAGTCTCGACGGATGAGCTGGGTGGGGGCCGGCTGGTGACGGTGCG
>DASSYJ010000053.1:0-6356 GCA_035703305.1 Ornithinibacter sp.
GTCGCTCCCGGCTCGAGGCTGCCCGGGAGGCGCTGAGCGGTCTCGGGTCGGTGCTGCACGAGGCGTCCGGTCCCGAGCTGGCTGAGCTGATGACCCTGGTGGACCGGGTGACCGCGCAGGGTGCGGCGGCTCGGGTGGCGGTCACGGTGGAGGCGGTCGCCCGGGGTGAGGTCGCCGAGGCGGGGATGAACCCGCACGCGTGGGTGCGCGAGCACGCGCCGTCGTTGCGGCAGGGGGGTGCCGGGCATGTCGCGCGGGTGGCGGTGGTGGCGAGCGGCAGCACGGGCTCATCACTGTCGGGGGATGTGGTGCGCGTGGATCCGGAGTCGCCGGCAGGGATCGTGTGGGAGGCGGTTGAGGGTGGCGCTGTCTCCCCGGCGCTGGCGGTCGCTGCCTTGTCCGAGGTTGCCCGGCTGGCGCCGGGGCTGCGTGATGAGGTGCTGCCGACGGTGACGCGGATGCTCGTCGAGCTCGGGGTGGCGTGGGGTCCGGCGGTGATGCGCCGGTTGCGGCCGCGACTGCTGGCCGAGCACGGCCGGGTGGGGGTGCTGGATGACGTGCAGGATCGGTTGGTGTCGGCGGCGCGGTTGTCGGCGCCGCTGGTGGAGTCAGGGGATGTGACGGAGTACCAGCTGTGGATGACGCCGGAGCAGGCGGCGGTGATGGAGGCGGCGATCGGGCCGTTGAGCGCGCCGGCGCCGAACGAGGAGACCGGGGAGCGGGACCATCGTCCGGCGGGGCAGCGTCGCGTGGAGGCGCTGACCGAGGTGTGCCGCCGCTCCTCGACGCTCGATGCCCTTGACTCGGGGGGTTCTGACGGGGCGGCGGCCTCCCCTGCCGCGGTGCACGTGACGATGGCGCTGACCGACCTGGAGGCGCGGACCGGGTGGGGGGAGGTGCTCGGGTCGACCGCGAACGCGACGATCCTGTCCCCGGAGGTGCTGCGGCGGGTGGCCTGTGACGCGGACCTGGTCCCGCACGTGCTGGGGTCGGCGGGGGAGGACCTCGACCTGGGTCGGGTGGTGAGGTCGTTCACCCGAGCGCAGCGGCGCCGGTTGTGGAGGCGGGACCGGGGCTGCACCTACCCGGGGTGCACGGCCCCGGCGGCGTGGACCAGGGCGCACCACGTGCTGCACTGGGTCGACGGTGGGGCCTCGGACGTCGACAACGCCGCGTTGGTGTGCCAGCGGCACCACACCGCCGTGCACGGTCGGCGCCTGGCCGCGCAGGTCCGACGGGTCCCGGACGCGCTGGGCCGGTACGTCGTGTGGACCTGACCGAGGGCAGCTACGACCTGCACCTCGAACGCCTCCGAGCCGACAGCTCCGCGCACGACCCGCCACCGCTCACCCCGGAACGCCTCACCGCGATCCTGGCCGGCCTCTCCTCCCAAGACCCTGACGAGCAACGGTGGTCCCAGCTCGAGCTCGCCGGTCACCCGGATGACGAGCCGTGGAACGACGACGCCTTCACCGACGAGCTCCGGCACCTCCTCGAGTCAGCCGACCCATCCGTGAGCGCGCCCGCCGGCGTCGCACGCCCTCGACCGCTAGCGTCCACATGGTGAAGGCGCCCTTGAGCGCCCGGTCCAGCGGAGACCGGTCCGGCGGGAGGAGTCCCACCTGACCGTCGGCGGCCGTGGCTACGGTGGGTCGATGATCACCGTGGACGAGTACCTCGACTACTGCGACAAGGCCCTCGACGGCTTCGTTGCCATCGCCCGACAGCTGGGCGACCGGCTCGTCAACGAGCGGCTCGACGTCCCGGGCTCCAACACGGCATACGGCGTCGTCACGCACTGCACCGGCGTCATGGCCTGGTGGGCGCGCCAGACCAACCTCGGCGTGGTCGTCCCCCGCGACCGCGATGCGGAGTTCCTCGCCACGGGCACCGTCGACGAGCTCGTCGTCGCCGTGGAGTCCGCCCGCCAGCGGCTCCACGAGGACGCCCGCGCTGCGGAGCCGGGGGCCGTCCCGGCGATGCCGCCGGACCACGGTCACGACCTCACCGAGACCCAGGGCGAGGTGCTCCTCCACGTCTACGAAGAGCTCGCGCAGCACCTCGGCCAGCTCGAGGTGACCCGCGACGTGTTGCTCTCCCGCAACCCCTGACGTGTCGGTGCCCTGCGGCAGGATGAGCCCGTGAGCGAGACGCCGAACGACCCCGCCGCCGAGCAGCCGAGCGACGTCGTCCCCGATGACGTGCGCCACGAGTGGACCACCCTCGCCGAGGAGGCGAGGGCCCACCAGTTCGCCTACCACGTCAAGGACGCACCGACGATCAGCGACGGTGAGTACGACCTGCTGATGCGGCGGCTCAACGCGCTCGAGGACGAGCACCCGAGCCTGCGCACCCCCGACAGCCCCACCCAGCAGGTCGGCGGCGCGGTCTTCTCCACCGACTTCACCGCGGTCGACCACCTCGAGCGGATGCTCAGCCTCGACAACGCGTTCAGCCCCGAGGAGCTCACGGCCTGGGCGGCCCGCGTCGAGCGCGACTCCGGCGGTGCCCCCCACCACTTCCTGTGCGAGCTCAAGATCGACGGCCTCGCGGTCAACCTCCTCTACGAGGACGGCCGCCTGACCCGCGCCCTCACCCGCGGCGACGGGCGCACCGGCGAGGACGTCACGCTCAACGTCCGCACCATCGAGGGCGTCCCCACCGAGCTGGCCGGCGACGACGTGCCGCGGCTCGTCGAGGTGCGCGGCGAGGTGTTCTTCCCCCTCGAGGCGTTCGGCGACCTCAACGCCGCCCTCGTCGAGGCGGGGAAGGCGCCCTTCGCCAACCCTCGCAACGCGGCGGCCGGCTCGTTGCGCCAGAAGGACCCGCGCGTCACGGCCACCCGCCCGCTGCGCATGCTCGTCCACGGCATCGGGGCCCGTCGCGGGTTCGACATCGAGCGCCAGAGCCAGGCCTACGACCTCATGCGGGCCTGGGGGATGCCGGTGAGCGGCCACTACCGCGTGCTCGACACCGTCGCCGAGGTCCAGGCGTTCGTGGAGACCTACGGCGAGCGACGGCACAGCGTCGAGCACGAGATCGACGGCGTCGTCGTCAAGGTCGACGAGGTCGCCGTCCAGCGGCAGCTCGGTGCGACGTCTCGGGCGCCCCGGTGGGCCATCGCGTTCAAGTACCCGCCCGAGGAGGTCAACACGAGGCTCCTCGACATCCAGGTCAACGTCGGGCGCACCGGGCGGGTGACCCCGTTCGGGGTCATGCAGCCGGTCACGGTGGCCGGCTCGACCGTCTCCATGGCGACCCTGCACAACGCCCACGAGGTCCGTCGCAAGGGCGTGCTCATCGGGGACACCGTCGTGCTCCGCAAGGCGGGCGACGTCATCCCCGAGATCCTCGGGCCCGTCGTCGACCTGCGCGACGGCACCGAGCGGGAGTTCGTCATGCCGACGCACTGCCCCTCGTGCGGCACCGCCCTCGCCTACGAGAAGGAGGGCGACAAGGACATCCGCTGCCCCAACGCGCGCTCCTGCCCGTCCCAGCTCCGCGAGCGGCTGTTCGGCCTGGCCTCGCGCGGTGGCTTCGACATCGAGGCCCTCGGGTGGGAGGGCTCGATCGCGCTCCTCGAGTCGGGGGTGCTCGAGGACCCCGACCTCGGCGGCCCCACCGAGGCGCGGCTGTTCGAGCTCACCGCCAAGGACATCGCAACGGTGCCGATCTACACCCGGGCCGCGAAGCGCACCGACCCCGACGACGCCGTCGTCGACGGGCGCGTGCTCTCCGCCAACGGCCAGAAGCTCGTCGCCAACCTCGCCGCGGCCAAGGAGCAGCCACTGTGGCGGGTGCTCGTCGCGCTCTCCATCCGCCACGTCGGCCCCACCGCGGCGCGCGCCCTCGCCCAGCACTTCGGCTCGATGGAGGCGATCCGGGCCGCCACCGTCGAGGAGCTCTCGGCCGTCGAGGGGGTCGGTGGCGTCATCGCCGAGTCGGTGCGCGACTGGTTCGACAAGCCCGGCAACGAGTGGCACGTCGCGATCGTCGACCGGTGGGCGGCCGACGGCGTCCGCATGGTCGACGAGCGCGACGACTCCGTCGAGCAGACCCTGGCCGGCCTGACCGTCGTCGTGACCGGCTCGCTCGAGGGGTTCTCCCGCGACGAGACGAAGGAGGCGATCCTCGCCCGGGGTGGCAAGGCGGCCGGCTCGGTGTCGAAGAACACCGACTACGTCGTCGTCGGCGAGAACGCCGGCTCCAAGGAGGACAAGGCGCGCGAGCTCGGGCTCACCATCCTCGACGAGGCCGGGTTCCGCCGCCTGCTCGAGACCGGCAGCGCGGACTGACCGAGCACCGCCGCCCGCCGTCGGCATCTCACGGCAGCGGATGCCGTGCCCCGGGCTTCAGTCGCGTGCCGTGCGCAGCGGTCGCGGCGCGTTGAGGTCGAGCGCCACCGCGAGCACGCGGATCCCGAACACCAGCGCGACCGAGCCCCAGATGGTCAGCCGTGACGTGATGCCGAGGTCGTCGGCGAGGACGACGAGGGCCGCCCCGAACAGCGCGGGCAGGGCGTAGAGCTCGCGCTGGAGCACCTCCGGCACCCGCCCGGCGAGCACGTCCCGCATCACCCCGCCGCCCACCGCCGTGATGCCGCCGATCAGCGTCGACGCCAGCGCGCCTGCCCCGGCGCTGAGTGACACGAGCGCGCCGTTGACCGCGAAGATCGCGAGGCCGCCGGCGTCGAGGAGGCGCACGGCATACGGCAGGCGGCGCCACCGCACGTCCGGGGCCCTCGCGGCGAGCTCCTCCCACCGGCCGTGGAGGAGGAAGACGAGCACCGCCGCCACGACGGCCGCCGCGAGGAGCTGCCAGTCACTGACGGCCACGGGCGGCGTGATGCCGAGGAAGAGGTCGCGGATGATGCCGCCGCCGAGCCCGGCGACCCAGGCCAGCACGAGCACCCCGAACAGGTCGAGGCCCCGGCGCACGGCGACGACGGCCCCCGAGAGGGCGAACACGAAGACGCCGACGACGTCGAGGACGGCCTGCACGGTCGTCGTGTCGGTGAGCACCGGCACATCCTCCCAGCCCGCGCCCCGTCGACGGTGGCCCACCGGCCGACCCCCGGGGGCGACCACGGCACCGGCCCATAGACTGGCCCCCATGGCCGACCTCACCCGTGACGACGTGGCGCACCTCGCCGGTCTCGCCCGCATCGACCTCTCCGACGCCGAGCTCGACCGCATGGTCGGCGAGCTCACGGTGATCCTCGAGGCGGTCGCGACCGTGCAGCAGGCTCCGATCGCCGACGTCGAGCCGATGAGCCACCCCATGCCGATCGTCAACGTCACCCGCCCCGACGTCGTCCGGCCCTCCCTCTCCCCGGACGACGTGCTGGCCAACGCCCCCGAGTCGGAGCAGCAGCGCTTCTCCGTCCCGCGCATCCTCGACGAGGACTGACCGAGCGCACGACCGGAGGCACGGCCGGATGCCGGCCACCCGGCATCCGCCCTCACCACCCGCCCTCACCTCCCGACCTCACCACCCGGCCCCGCACCCACAGGAAGCCACCACGTGACCACCGACCTCACCCGGTCCACTGCCGCCGCGCTCGCCGACCTCCTCGTGCGGGGCGACGTGTCGGCCCGCGAGGTGACCCAGGCCCACCTCGACCGCACCGCGGCCGTCGACGGCGCCGTGCACTCCTACCTCCACGTCGACGCGGACGGCGCCCTCGCCGCAGCGGACGAGGTCGACCGGCGCCGGGCGGCCGGGGAGCAGCTGCACCGACTCGCCGGGGTCCCGATCGCCGTCAAGGACGTCATGGCGACGCGAGGGCTGCCGACGACGTGCGGGTCGCGGATCCTCGAGGGCTGGGTGCCGCCCTACGACGCCACCCTCGTGACCCGGCTGCGCGACGCCGGTCTGCCGATCCTCGGCAAGACCAACATGGACGAGTTCGCGATGGGCTCCTCGACCGAGCACAGCGCGTACGGCCCGAGCCGCAACCCGTGGGACCTCGACCGCATCCCCGGTGGGTCCGGCGGTGGGTCGAGCTCGGTCGTCGCGTCGTTCCAGGCGCCACTCGCGATCGGCACCGACACCGGTGGCTCGATCCGCCAGCCGGCAGCCGTGACCGGGACGGTGGGCACCAAGCCGACCTACGGCGGGGTCTCGCGCTACGGACTCGTCGCGCTCGCGTCGTCCCTCGACCAGGCCGGCCCGTGCACGCGCACCGTGCTCGACGCAGCCCTGCTCCACGAGGTCATCGCCGGTCACGACCCGATGGACTCGACGTCGATCGACGCCCCCGTGCCGCCGGTCGTCGAGGCCGCCCGCCGCGCCGACGTGTCGGGCCTGCGCATCGGCATCGTCCGCGAGCTCACCGGCGAGGGCTTCCAGGCCGG
>DASSYJ010000069.1:0-19030 GCA_035703305.1 Ornithinibacter sp.
GGCCGGTGTGGTGGTCGCATTGGGCGCCGCACGTCCGGGCGGTCGACTGCCCGGATGCCGTCGTGCGTGCAGGCACCACCGGCCGGGTGACCGGCGTCGGCGGGGTCGTCGCGGTGTTCCACGTGGACGCTGTGGACGACGTGGCGCGCACCTGGTCGTGGTGCGTCCGGTCGGGGCCGTTGCGGATGGCCTTCGACCACGGCGTCGACCCCTCACCCGATGACGCGGGGCAGCCCGGTGGGAGCAGGGCGTGGCTGGTGACCCACGCGCCCTTTCCTGTCGCTCTCGGGTACGCGCCCGTCGCCCGGCTCGCGCTGGGCCGGCTCGTCGCCCCGGGATGACCCGGGTGACCCGAGGAGCGACCCTGACCGGCGGAAAGGGCACATGACAGGGGCCACCCTCCTCTGGGAAGGTGGCCACATGTCCGAGGCGCGAGACGACCTGAGCCGCGAGGACGACCCGACCGGCGCGAGGAGCGACGACGGCCCGGCATACGGGCTGCTGCCGATCATCCTCGTCGCCACCTCCGACGACGACTCCCTCGCGGTGCTCGACGCCGAGATGCGACGGCGCTACGCCGCGGAGTACGAGGTCATCACCTGCCGCCGGTACGAGCACGCCAAGGCGATCCTCGAGGGCCTGCGCCACTGGGAGCGCGACGTCGCGATGATCCTGTCGTTCTACGGCCCGCGCGACCGCGAGGGCCTGCGCTTCCTCCGCCGGGCACGGTCGATCCACCCCTCGGCCAAGCGGGTGGTCGCCGTCGAGTGGGGGAACTTCGAGAGCCGCGGCCCGGTCTTCCGCGCCATCGCCGAGGGTCACCTCGAGAACCTCCTCATCCGCCCGGAGCGGCCGCGGGACGAGGAGTTCCACGGTGGCGTCAGCGACCTGCTCCAGGACTGGCACTGGGCCCAGGGCACGAGCGGCTTCGAGGCCGTCCGCATCATCGGGCACTCGGACGAGCGCACCCACATGCTTCGTGATGCATTCTCCCGCAACCACATACCCGTGGGCTTCTACGACGCCGACACGGAGGGCAGCCGGCGCATCCTGCGGGGGCTCGGTCTCGAGGACCCCGAGTTCCCGGTGCTCGACCTGAGGTTCACCTCGCCCCCCAAGGCCCTCGTCAACCCGAGCGACACCGACCTCGTCGAGGCGTTCGGCCTGACCACTCAGCTGGACCCGGCGACGGTGTGGGACACCGTGATCATCGGCGCCGGGCCAGCGGGTCTCGCCGCCGCCGTGTACGCCGCGTCGGAGGGCCTGTCGACCCTCGTCGTCGAGCGCGAGGCCATCGGCGGCCAGGCCGGCACGAGCTCGCTGATCCGCAACTACCCGGGCTTCGCGCGCGGCATCAGCGGCAACCACCTCGCCTTCCGGTCCTTCCAGCAGGCCTGGATGTTCGGGACGGTCTTCCACTTCTTCCGCTGGGCCACCGGCCTCGAGGTCGACGGTGACGAGCAGCGCGTGCTCCTCTCCGACGGCACGTCGGTGCGCACCCGCACGACGATCGTGGCGACCGGCGTGGACTACCGGCGGCTCGGCATCCCCGAGATCGAGGACCTCTCCGGGCGCGGCGTCTTCTACGGTGCGGCCGTCACCGAGGCACGGGCGATGTCGGGGCAGCGGGTGCACGTCGTGGGCGGGGGCAACTCCGCTGGGCAGGCCGCGCTGCACCTCGCGAAGTACGCCAGGCACGTCACCCTGCTCGTCCGGGGGCCCGACGTCGCGGCCAGCATGTCGGACTACCTCATCGAGCAGATGCGGGCCACGAGGAACGTCGACATCGTCCACCAGGCCCAGGTGACCGGCTGCCACTCGGTCGACGGCAGGCTCACCGAGATCGAGGTCACCGACAGGGTGGGCGGTGAGGCGACGTGGATGCCGTGCCACGGCCTCTTCGTGCTCATCGGCTCCTCACCGCACACCGACTGGCTCGAGGGCGTCGTCGCGCGCGACGAGGCTGGTTTCGTCAAGGTGGGCACCGACGCCTCCGGCGACGCGGGCGACGGGCACCACGTCCGCCACCCGCTCGAGACGAGCCAGGTCGGGGTCTTCGCCATCGGCGACACCCGTCGCGGCTCGATCAAGCGGGTCGCGACGGCCGTGGGAGACGGAGCGGCGGTCGTGGCGGCCGTCCACCAGCACCTCACGGATCGGCTGACGCCATGACCCACCGCCCCACGCGCGATGACGGCGACCCGGTCGTCCCGGCGATGCGCTGGCTCCTCGCCTTCGCCGCCGTGCTCGTGTTCCTCGCCGGCGTGCAGCTCTTCCTCTTCCCCCTCGACACGGACACCAGGTTCGCCTGGACCATCCCTGCGCCGATGACGGCTGTGTTCCTCGGGGCGTCGTACTGGTCCGCGGTGGGCCTGGAGCTGATGGGGGCGATGAGCCGTCGCTGGGCCGACGCGCGCGTCGCGGTGCCCGCCGTCTTCGTCTTCACCGTCCTCACGTTCGTCGCGACGATCATCCACATGCACAAGCTCCACCTGGCCCCCGAGCTGCCCGTGGCCACGAGGGCGACGGCCTGGCTGTGGCTCGGCATCTACGCCGGTGTCCCGGTGCTCATGGCACTCGCCTGGCTCCTGCAGGTCCGGGCCGGGACCGCGGTGCCTCCCCCCTCGGGGCTTCCGCCGGTCCTGCGTGGCATGCTCGCCGTCCTCGCCGTCGGGCTCCTCGCCCTCGGGGTGGCGTTGTACGTCGCTCCGACCCGGGCGGACGCGGCCTGGCCCTGGCAGCTGACCCCCCTGGTCGGAATGGCCATCGGGGCGTGGAACATCGGTCTCGCGGTGGCGGCGGGACACGCCTGGCTGGTGAACGACGCGTGGTCGCTCCGTCCCATCGGCGTCACCGGCGTCCTGTTCGGGGTGCTCCAGGCGGTGGCACTCGTGCGCTTCGGTGACGGTATCGACTGGTCGAGCGTCCCGGGCCTGTGCTACCTCGTCGCCCTCGCCGGCATCACGGTCGTTGGCGGGTGGATCCTCGTTCTCGCCCGTCGACCGCCGGCCCGTTCTCCAGCCTGACGAGGATGCCGGCGCGCGGCTGTCGCCGGAGGTGCAGGCGCGGGCTGACCTTGTCGACGAGGTCGGAGAACCGGGCGGGGAACCCGTACTTCGCGACGACGGACCGGCGCACCGACGCCACGTCCTCGGGGTCGCGCACGACCGAGGCGGTGCCGCGGTAGGTCGGGGCGTCGTCGGGCACCCGGCCACGGACGTCGCAGGGGCGCACCTCCACCCGGGCCGTGTGGGACAGGCGCTTCGTCTTGCCGGTGTCGTCGAGGGTGATCACGGTGAACACGTTGGGGTCGTCGACCGAGGGAGCGAGCCAGACCGGGGTGCTGACGGGGACACCGGTGCGGCGGAACGTGGTCAGCGAGACGTACTTCGCGTCGGCGAGCGGGTGCTCGGCGGCACGCGGCGGCGCCTCACCGGCATACGCCTCGCTGTCGGTGGCGTCGGGATCGTCCATGGGCACAGCGTATGTCGCCGGCCGTCGATGTCTCGATCGTGCCCGTCGAGCGATAGGCTGTCCGGAGTTGTTGAGCTTTCCGTTGTGAAGTGGTTGCACATCGTCCCGCCGGGACGCGGCAGTTTCTGAGCAGAGGTACGTACCAAGCATCACCAACGCGGAGGCCCCCGACAGGCGGGTGGTGCTCCTCTCTCAGAAAGAAGGCCTCCCATGGCTACTGGCACCGTGAAGTGGTTCAACGCCGACAAGGGCTTCGGCTTCATCGCCCCCGACGACGGCTCCGCCGACGTCTTCGCCCACTACTCGGCGATCAACTCGAACGGCTACCGCTCGCTCGACGAGAACGCCAAGGTCGAGTACGAGACCCAGCAGGGCGCGAAGGGCCCGCAGGCGGCCAACATCACCGTCATCGGCTGACACCGCTGCGCCCCAAGGCGCACCTGCCACGACCGCCGTCCGGACTCCGGGCGGCGGTCGTGCGCGTTACGGTCCACCCATGGCCATGCGGATCGACCTCAACGCCGACCTCGGGGAGTCCTTCGGCACGTGGGTGCTCGGGGACGACCAGTCCATGCTCGACGTCGTGACGAGTGCGAACGTCGCGTGCGGCTTCCACGCCGGGGATGCCACGACGATCCGCCGCACGGTGGCCGCGGCGGCGACGCGGGGAGTCGTCGTCGGGGCGCAGGTCGGCTACCGCGACCTCGCCGGGTTCGGCCGACGCCGGATCGACATGGACCCCGAGGACCTCACGGCCGACGTCCTCTACCAGCTGGGGGCGCTCGAGGCGATGTGCCGCGTCGCCGGGACCCGCGTCGCGTACGTCAAGCCGCACGGCGCGCTCTACACGACGGCGGCCGTCGACGAGGTGCAGGCGCGCGCGGTCGTCGCCGCCGTCGTCGCGTACGACCCCGGGCTCCCGCTGCTCGGGCAGCCGGGCTCGGTCCTCCTCCGGGTGGCGGAGTCCGCCGGGCTGCCCGTGGTCGGTGAGGCCTTCGCCGACCGCGGCTACCTCGCCGACGGCCGGCTCGTCCCGCGCTCGCACCCCGGTGCACTGGTCCTCGATCCCGAGCAGGTCGCCGAGCGGGTCCTGCGGCTCGTCACCGAGGGCACGGTGATCGCGGTCGACGGGTCCCTCGTCGCCGTCCCGGCGCGCTCGGTGTGCACCCACGGCGACAGCCCGGATGCCGTGACGATCGCCCGCGCCGTGCGTGCGCGGCTCGAGGGGGCCGGCGTGACGATCGCCCCGTTCGCCGTCCCCGGCCGGTGAGCGCGGCGCGCGGCCTCGAGCTCGACGTGCTGCCCGTCGGGGAGGCCGGCCTGCTCCTCGAGGTGTCCGACCTCGAGTCCGTCCTCGCCCTCGATGCCGCCATCCGCCCGGTCTCGGCCTCGCGCCAGGGGCCGTGGCGGGACGTGACCGACGTCGTGCCGGCGGCGCGGACCGTGCTCCTGCTCACCGAGACCGGCGCCGACCTGGAGGCCCTGACGACCGCCGTGCGCACCCTCTCCGACTCCGTGCGAGTTGAGCGCGGTTTCGGGGCCGCATCAGCCGCCGAAACCGCCCCCGACTCGCACGAGGTCGAGATCGCGGTGCGGTACGACGGGCCGGACCTGGCCGACGTCGCCGCGCACACCGGGCTGACGGCGCGCGAGGTCGTCGCCGCGCACACGGGGATGCCGTGGCGCGTCGCCTTCGGGGGGTTCGCACCCGGCTTCGCCTACCTCGTCGGCGGTGACCCCCGGCTGCGGGTCCCTCGCCGCCCGGCCCCCCGTGCCTCGGTGCCTGCCGGGTCGGTCGGCCTCGCCGGCGAGTTCTCCGGCGTCTACCCCCGCGCCTCCCCCGGTGGCTGGCAGGTCATCGGGACGACGGATGCCGTGCTCTGGGACGTCGACCGCGACCCACCTGCGCTCCTCGTCCCGGGGGCGGTGGTGCGGTTCGTCGAGCGTGGGGGCCCGCCGTGACCTCGGCCCTGGAGGTGCTGGCGACCGGGCCGCTCGTCCTCGTCGAGGACGACGGCCGGCCCGGCCTCGCGGCCATCGGGGTGGGCCGGTCGGGGGCGGCCGACCGGACGGCATACCGGCTGGGAGCCCGGCTCGTCGGGAACGGGGACGGGAGGGCCGCCCTCGAGGTGCTCCTCGGCGGGCTCTCGGTTCGGGCACGAGGCCGCGTGACCGTCGCCCTCACGGGGGCGCCGGCTCCGGCGGTCGTCGACGGGCGGCCCGTCGGCCACGCCACCGTCGTCGACGTGCCCGACGGCTCGGTGCTCACGCTGGGGGTGCCGGCCACGAGCCTGCGCACCTACCTCACCGTCCGCGGTGGCATCGACGTGGCCCCGGTGCTCGGGTCGAGGTCCACGGACACGCTCTCGGGGCTGGGGCCGGCTCCGGTGCGGGTGGGTGACGTCCTTCCGATCGGGATGCCGGGCAGCGACTTCCCCACCGTCGACCAGGTGGCACTCCCTGACACGCGGGGAGTGGGACCCGTCCTCCTGGAGGTCCTCCCCGGGCCGCGGGCCGCGTGGGTCGGCGGAGTCGACCGGGTCGGCAGGGTCGGCGGGGTCGGCGGGTCAGCCGACGACCTCGGGGGGCTGCTCGGCGCCACGTGGGTGGTCGCGGGCGACAGCGACCGGGTCGGCATCCGGCTCACCGGCTCGCGGGTGCGCCGTGCACCCGAGTGGGAGGGCACCGAGCTGCCGAGCGAGGGGCTCGTGCGCGGGGCAGTGCAGGTGCCGGCCGGTGGCGAGCCCGTCGCCTTCCTCGCCGACCACCCGGTGACCGGCGGCTACCCCGTCGTCGCCGTGCTCACGGCATCCGCGGCGGACCGGGCGGCCCAGCTCAGGCCCGGGGATGCCGTCCGGCTGGCCCGCGCGGGGACGCGGCGCGGCTCGGCGCGAGCCATCGCCCGGTAGTGGGTGCGGGCGCGAGTCGGGGGTGACGGCGAGGGTTCAGGAGAGGGCGACCGCCTTGGCGGCGCGTTCGCCGGACTCGACGGCGCCGTTGAGGAAGCCGAAGTAGTACGTGCTCGTGTGCTCGCCGGCGAAGTGGATGCTGCCCTCCGGCGTCGACCCGGCGCCGAACACCCGGGTGTACTGGCCGGGGCGCTGCGCCGTGTAGGCGCCCCGGCTCCAGGGGTTGGCGTGCCAGAAGTCGCGGTAGGCGACCCCGGTGTAGGCCGCGCCCGTGCCCGGGAAGATCGGCTCGACCTGCGCGAGGTAGGCGTGCACCTGGCTGCTCGTCGGGACCCCGAACGCCTGCCCGGACCACCCGTCGCTCACCTGGCTGCCGCCGGGGAACAGGTTGAGCACCCCCGAGGGCAACGGCTGGTCGGCGGTGTCGTCCCACCCGCACTGGAAGCCCTCGAGGTCGGTGTAGACCGCACCGCCGTAGCCCTGCTCGACCCACGGACGACGCCTCACCCCGAGGTGCAGCTTGGCGTTCGCACCCAGGCCCAGCTCGTCGATGGCCTGGCGGGTCACCGGCCGCAGGCCCGCCTGGGTGAGGTCCACGTCGCGCAGCATCGTGAACGGCAGCGCGAGGACGACCCGCCGGGCCGTGACCTCCGAGGTGGCGCCCCCGCCCGTCGCGAACGCGAGCCGGACCCGACCGTCCGCGAGCGCCCGCACCGCCGTGAGGCGGTTCCCGTACCGCACCGTTCCCGCCGGCAGCTCGGCCACCATCCGCGTCACGAGCTGGTCGTTCCCACCGTGCACCGAGTACTTCTCGTCGGCCCCGTTGATCGGGGACAGGGTGTTCTGGCCGTTCCAGCCGAGGAGGTAGATGAAGTTCAGGGCGGACTGCTCCGAGGGGTCGAGGCCGTACTCGGCGACGCAGTTGCTCTGCATGAGCCTGGCGAACCGGCTGCCCAGCCCACCGGGCACGTTGGCGTCGAGCCACTGGTCCACGGTCATGTCGTCGAGGGCCCGTCCCTCGGGGGTCCACGCGTCGTAGGTCTGGGGGTAGGGCGCCGCCTTGAGTGCGTTCTTGACCGCGAGCCAGACGGCACCCCAGTCGGCGTTCGCGGCGTCGTAGGGGTAGTCGGCGCCACCGATCCAGTACTTGTCGACCCAGCCGGCGTAGCTGCCGCCGTGCACGGTGTCGAGGGTGAGGCCGAGGCTGCGCGCGAGGTTGCGGATCGCGTTGTGGTCGGTGTTGATGAGGGCGCCCCCGTGCTCCACGACGTAGCCGGGGAAGTGGTCGCGCAGCGTCCAGCACCGGCCACCCGCACGCGTCGACCCCTCGTACACCGCCGACGCGATGCCCTTGACCCGCCAGAGCCAGTGCGCGGCGCGGAGCCCGGCGAGGCCGGCACCCACGACGACGACGTCGGGCTCGGCGGCTGCCGCGCGCGCCGGGCGACCCGAGGCCAGGGCCACGACCCCAGCCGCGGCGACGAGCCCCGTGGTGCGGACCACGTCCCGCCGCGACACCTCCGGCCGAGCCGCCGCGCGATCGGCGCCCAGGACCTCGGCAACGGGGATGCCGGTGCGCTGGGACTCCTCGTGTGCCGCGAGCGTGCGCCGGAGCTGGGTCGTCAGGGGGGTGCGTCCTCGAGCAGCCATCCTGCAGTCTGGCGCTGCCCGTGCCGGGTGTCCATGACTCGTCCGGGTGGTCCCAGCGAGCCGGTGACGGCCGCGTCCTCGGGCCGCTAGGCTCCAGCCACCTGCGTCAGGAGTGCCGATGACCGCCGTGGCGACGTCCCCTCCGTCCATGTTCGGCATCTTCCGACGGCGCGACTTCACCCTCCTCTGGTCCGCGCAGCTCGTGTCCACGGCGGGTTCGGCCCTCACCGACCTCGCGGCCGGGATCTTCGTCTGGCGCGCGACCGAGTCGGCTCTGGCGGTCGGCTTGACGCTCATGGTGACCGCCCTGCCCAGCCTGGTCGTCGGGCTGCTGGCCGGCGTCTTCGTCGACCGGCACGACCGCAAGCGCATCATGATGTGGACCTGCATCGCGCAGGCAGGCGTGGTGGCCTGCATCGCCATCGTGGTCGGGGTCGACTCGATCGCCCTGCCGGGCCTGTTCCTCCTCCTGCTCCTCAACGCCGGCATCAAGCAGTTCTTCGACCCCGCGCACGACAGCCTCATCCCCGAGATCGCCACCGACGAGGAGCTCGCCGCCGCCAACTCGTTCCTGTCCATCGCGAGCTTCGGCTCGACCGCGATCGGGTTCGCGGGGGCAGGACTGCTGGCCGGGAGCGTGGGGCTGGTGTGGGCCTTCGTCCTCGACGCCCTCTCGTTCCTGTTCTGCGCCGGGTGCATCGCCCTCATGGGCCCCTACCCGATGCCGACCCCGGAGGAGGACGCCAGCGTCCGGGTCATCGTCGAGAACCTGCGCTCCGGGATGCGCACCCTCACCGGCACCGCCACGATCCGCTCGCTGTTCGTCGTCGGCTCCTTCATGTTCTTCGCGTTCGGGCTGTGGAACGTCCTGCTGCTGCCGTTCTCGCTGAAGGTGCTCGGGGCGACCGAGTTCCAGTACGGGCTCCAGGAGGCCCTGACCTCCGTCGGGTTCGTCGCCGGGTCGTTCTTCATGGCCCGGTTCTCGCGCGTCATGCCCGAGCCGCTGTGGCTCATCGTGACGATGGTCGGGATGGGTGTCGCCGGGGTCCTCTACGGGCTGTCGTCCGAGGTCTGGGTCGCCACCCTCCTCGTGACCGTGTCGGGGTTCTTCAACGCGCCGTCGTCCGTCGCACGCTCGGTGCTGCTCCAGCGCAACACCCCTCGCGAGATGCGCGGCCGGGTCTTCTCGGCGTTCTACGTCATGCGGGACGTCATCCTGGTGGCGGGGATGGCCTCCGCCGGCCTGGCCGACCTCGTCAGCATCCGGCTGCTCATCGTCGGGGCGTCGTCCCTGCTCTTCGTGTCGGCCCTCGTCGTCGTCTTCGCCCCGGGCCTCAGCCGGGCCACGTGGCGCGCGACCGAGGAGCGGCTGCGCGAGGCCGAGGCGCTGCCCGCGGCGGCCTACCGGGTGGCGACGCCACACGACTTCGACCGCCTCGTCGGTCGCCTGTCGGCCTTCGGCCGGCTGTCGCCCGAGCAGCGGACGGCGTTCCTGTCCCACGCGGTCGTGCGGGACGTGCCCGCCGGCACGCTCATCGTCGAGCACGGGGACACCGCCTCCTCGGCGTACTTCATCCTCGACGGCGCCACGACGGCCGGTATCCCGGTCGAGGACGGCTACCGCGGCCTGTCGACCATGGCCGCCGGTGACTACTTCGGGGAGATCGCGGCGCTCACGGGGAGCCCCCGCACCGCCGACGTCATGAGCGACGTCGACAGCGTCCTGCTCGAGGTGCCTGCCGACGCCCTGCGGGCCACGATGGTGGTGCCCGAGATCCAGCGGCTCGTCCTCGCGACGATGACGACCCGACTGCAGCGGACCGAGGTCGCCGACCTCCCGCGCCTCGCCGGGATGGACCAGGCTGACCTGCGCGACCTGCGCACCCCACGGCCAGCGGTCGACGCCACCGCCTCGTGACCCAGGGGCTCCCCCTTCGGTGACCGAACCCGTCGGGGTGGCACCCAGCCCTCGATATGACACGGGACCATAACCTACGCTACCGTAACTTACGGTAGCGAAACCTACGACACCGTAGGTTGCCTCACGACGAAGGTGAAACCATGGGTGCCGTCCTGGCCGAGTCCCTCTCCACCGCGCCGGCCCCGGCCGCGCCCCGGACCGCGAGCGGCGGCAGCCCCCACCGGGCCCGCCCCGCGATCATCCAGGGCGGCATGGGCGTCGCCGTGTCGGGCTGGCGACTGGCCCGCGAGGTGTCGCGCACGGGGCACCTCGGCGTCGTCTCGGGAACGGCGATGGATGCCGTGCTCGCCCGGCGCCTCCAGGACGGGGACCCCGGCGGCCACTACCGCAGGGCCCTGGTGCACTTCCCCAGCTCCGCCGTCGTGGAGCGGGTGCTCGAGAAGTACTTCGTCGACGGTGGCCGAGCCGATGATGCGCCCTACAAGCCCATCCCCAAGCTGACGGTCGGCGCCTCTCGTGCCGCCCAGGAGCTCGCCGTCCTCGGCACCTTCGCCGAGGTGTGGCTGGCGAAGGAGGGCCATGCCGGCGTCGTCGGCATCAACTGCCTCGAGAAGATCCAGATGGCGACCCCGACCGCCGTCCTCGGGGCGATGCTCGCGGGGGTCGACTACGTGCTCATGGGTGCCGGCATCCCGCGCGAGGTCCCCCAGCTCCTCCGGTCCCTCGCGGCCGGCGAGGTCGGGCGGATCCCCGCCGACGTCGCGGGCGGAACCCTGCAGCGCACCGTGGAGGTCGACCCGGCGGCCCTGCTCGGTGCGGACCTGCCGCCGCTCACCCGGCCCGACTTCCTCGCGATCGTCTCCCTCGACCAGCTCGCGTCGTACCTCCATCGCGACCCGGAGATCTGCCCCGACGGCTTCGTCGTCGAGCGGCCCCCGGCCGGCGGGCACTCCGCCCCGCCCCGCGGCCGGATGCAGCTCGACGAGCACGGGGACCCGATCTACGGTGCACGGGACGAGGCCGACCTGACGAAGATGGCCGCCATCGGCCTGCCCTTCTGGATGGCGGGCGCCTACGGCACGCCGGACCGCGTCGCCGAGGCCGTCGCCGCCGGGGCCGTCGGCGTGCAGGTGGGCACGCTCTTCGCCCTGTCGGGCGACTCCGGCATCACGCAGGAGTCTCGCCAGACGGTGCTCGACACGATGCGATCGGGGGACCTGTCGGTGCGCAACGACCCCCGAGCGAGCCCGACCGGCTTCCCCTTCAAGGTCGCGACCATCGACGGGACCGCCAGCCAGCCCGAGGTGTACGCATCGCGCGAACGCCTCTGCGACCTGTCGTACCTCCGCCAGCCCTACGAGCGCGCCGACGGCACGGTGGGGTACCGCTGTGCGGCGGAGCCGGTGCACATGTACGTCCGCAAGGGCGGCGCGGTCGAGGACACCGAGGGTCGCAAGTGCCTGTGCAACGGCCTCATGGCCACCATCGGCCTGGGCCAGCACCGCAAGGACGGCTACGTCGAGAACCCCCTCGTGACCCTGGGCGAGGACCTCGCGGGCGCCGAGGAGATGCTCCGGCGCCATCCGGGGGGTTGGACCGCCACCGAGGCCGTCCACTACCTGGCCGAGGGCCTGCCAGCACCCACGCCCGCTTCTGAGGCGGGTGCCTCGCTCAGCCGGTGAGGCTGACGACGACCTTGCCGCGGGCCCGTCCCGAGGCGACGTGGTCGATGGCCGCCCCGGCCTCCTCGAGCGGGAAGCTCCGCTCCAGGGCCGGCCGCACCCCGCCCCGCTCGATGACCTCGGTGAGGGTCGCGAGGTCCGCGCCGTCCTCCGACGCGGCGAGCATGACGAGCCGCTGACGCACGAAGGGCGACAGGAGCGCGGCACCGATCGACCGCTGGAGCCCACCCAGCCACCGACCCCCGGTCTCGCTCCCCACCACGACGAGGCGGCCGCGCTCGGTGAGCAGGCTCCGCAGGAGGCCGACCGGGCGGTGCCCGGCGATGTCCACGACGACGTCGAAACGCTCCCCGAGGCCGTCCAGCGGGGTCGTCGTGTGGTCGACGACCCGCTCGGCGCCGAGTGACCGCACGAGGTCGAGCTTGGTGCTGCCGCAGACGCCCGTGACGTGGGCGCCGAGGTCGGTCGCGAGCTGCACGGCATACGAGCCGACACCACCGGACGCCCCGATGACCAGCACGCGGTCGCCCTCGCCCACCCGGGCGGCCCGGAGCGCCTGGAGCGCGGTGAGCGCCGAGACGGGCACGGCGGCGGCCTCCTCGACCGAGAGGTTCGCGGGGCGACGGGCCAGCCGCTTCACGGGGACGACGGCGAGCTCGGCGAACGACCCCCGGGCGGTGCCGTACACGGCATCCCCGACGGCGAAGTCCGTCACGCCCCCGCCGACCCCCTCGACGGTGCCCGCGACGTCGCGTCCCGGCGTGCGGTCGCGGGGAGCGCGGAGCCCGAGGGCGAGCCGGGCCGCGAGCGGCATCCCGGCCATGGCGTGCCACGTCCCCCGGTCGACGCCGGCGGCGCCGACCCGCACGAGCACCTCGCCCGCCGCTGGCACCGGGTCGGGCAGCTCGTCGAGGCGGAGCTGCTCGGTGCCGCCGTACCTGTCCTGCACGATGGCCTTCATGGTCGGTTCTCCCTTACACCGTAAGTTACTGGGTGCCGGAACTGTAGCCTTACACCGTAAGATGACGCAACCGCACACCGTCCGCACCACCGAGGAGCCGTATGCCGCCCGCCCGCCCGCCGCTCAGCCGAGACCGCGTCGTCGCCGACGCACTGGTCCTCGCCGACGCCGAGGGGCTCGGCGCGCTGTCCATGCGGACCCTCGCGACGCGGCTCGGCGTCGAGGCGATGTCGCTCTACCACCACGTCGCCGGCAAGGAGGCCCTCCTCGACGCCATGGTCGACGCCGTCTTCGAGGAGATCCACCTTCCTGTCGTCGGCGGCGACTGGCGCACCGAGCTGCGGGCCCGGTCGATCTCGGGGCGGGAGGTCATGCGGCGGCACCGGTGGGCGATCGGCCTCATGGACTCGCGACGGACCCCCGGCCCCGCCACCCTTCGCCACCACGATGCCGTCATCGGCTGCCTGCGCGTCGACGGGTTCCCCCTGCCGCTGGTCGCGACGGCGGCCGCGCTCCTGGACGCCCACCTCTACGGCTTCATGGTCCAGGAGCTGAGCCTCCCCTTCGAGGGTGGGGAGGACCTCGCCGCGCTGGGAGCCGAGCTCCTCGGCCCGGAGGTGCGGGCGGCATACCCCCACTTCACCGCCTTCGCCGAGGAGCACGCGCTGCGACCGGGCTATGCGTTCGGTGACGAGTTCGCGGTCGGTCTCGACCTCGTGCTCGACGCGCTCGCACGGGAGCGGGCTGCCTGCGCCCCGGTCGCCCTCGACGTCACGGTCCCGGTGCTCGGAGTCGACGGATGCCGTGGAGGGTGGGTGGGAGCCGTCCTCGTGCCGGGGGCGCCGCGGCCCAGGGTGGTCGTCGCCCCGACCATCGCGGAGCTCGTCGAGGCGGTGCGCGGTGAGGTCGACGTGAAGGTCGTGGGCATCGACATCCCGATCGGGTTGCCGGACAGCGGGATCCGCCAGGCTGATGTCCTCGCGCGCCGCGAGCTGCGGGGGCGGGCCAGCTCGGTCTTCACGACGTTGACGCGCTCCGCGTACCTGGCGCCGACGCGAGCCGAGGCCGACCCGGTGAACCGGGGTCTCAGCGGGCAGGGGGTCGGGGCCCAGGCGTTCTCACTGCGCGCAAGGGTCCTCGAGGTCGACTCGTGGGTCCGGTCGCGCCCGACGGTCGAGGTGCTCGAGGTGCACCCCGAGGTGTCGTTCGCCGCGATGAGGGGTCGTGCGCTGCCCGGCAAGCGCACCGCCGAGGGGCAGCAGGCCCGGCTCGAGGCACTCGCCGCCGCGGGCGTGGCCCGGCCGTCGGTCCTCAGTGGCAGCGGGTATGCCGTCGACGACGTCCTCGACGCGTGTGCGGTCGCCTGGACAGCGGCACGACGGGCCTCCGGTCTCTCGCGGGCCCTGCCCGACCCTCCCGAGGTCTTCTCGGACGGTATCCCGGCCGCCATCCACGTGTGAGGCACGCGGGAACCGGTTCGCAGGGGCCGGCGCCCGGCTGACAGAGTGACGCCATGACATCCCGGGTCTCGCACACGACGGTCGACTGCCATGACGCCTACGCGCTCTCGGAGTGGTGGAAGGAGGTGCTCGACTACGTCGACGTCGAGGGCGACCCCAACCTGCCGGGGCACGTCGAGTGCATGATCCTGAGCCGCGACGGCTCGCACCGGCTGCTCTTCATCGAGGTGCCGGAGGGGAAGGCTGGGAAGAACCGGATCCACCTCGACCTCGAGCCGGTGGAGGGGACCCGCGACGACGAGCTGGCACGGCTGCTCGCGCACGGTGCGGTCGAGGTGGCCGACCTGCGGGGCATCCACGGGCCCGGTACGGGCTGGGTCGTGCTCGCGGACCCGGAGGGCAACGAGTTCTGCATCCTGCGCAACGCGGCCGAGCGAGCGCAGGCCCCGGCCAGGGTGGAGGCCTGAGGGGCACCGGAGCGGGGGCTGCGTCGGCCCGGTCAGGTCGCCAGGGGGAGGTGGGGGTGCCTCGAGTCACGGCCCTGGAAGGAGAGGATCGCCGGGTTCTGGATGATCCCGTCGCGGATCTCGATCGCCCGACCGATCGTCGGGTTGGCGTCCCAGGCCTCCCGACCCTCCATGACCGGGCGGAGGAACGGCAGGAGGGCCTCGCTGATCTCCCAGGTGGCCGAGCTCCACAGGTGCGACGGGCTGTGGTCGACCGCGTAGTAGACGAGCCGGTCACCCACGACGAACGTCGGCTCGTCGAACGTCGTGGGGCGTGCCCAGCCGAACCCCATCTTCTCGTCGCAGGAGACGTCGACGACGACGGTGCCCTTGGCCATACCGGCGACGTCCTCCTCGGTGAGGAAGACGAGCGGGGCGTCGGTGTCCTGGAAGACGCAGTTCACGATGATGTCGTGCGCGCCCAGGAAGTCGGCCAGGGGTGTGCTGCCGTCGGGCGTCACGACCTTGCTGACGCCGCCCGGGCTCTCGTCGTGGTCGAAGTGGATCATCCGCACGGAGTGGATGGGGGCAGCCACGGCAGCCACCTGGCGGTGCGTGAGGACGTCGACGTCGAGCACCCCCAGGGCGTTGAGCGCCGTCACCGCACCACGCGCCGTGGCCCCGAAGCCGATGACCACGGCGTTCAGCCGCCGGCCGTACTCGCCGGTGGATCCGGTGACCTGCAGCGCGTGCAGCACCGAGCAGTACCCGGCGAGCTCGTTGTTCTTGTGGAAGACGTGCAGGCTGAAGGCACCGTCGGGGTGCCAGTGGTTCATCGCCTCGAACGCGATGAGCGTGAGCCGCCGGTCGATGGCGAGCTGGGTCAGCGACGAGTCCTGCACGCAGTGCGGCCAGCCCCAGAACACCTGGCCGGCGCGCAGCTCCGCGATGTCCCCGAGCATCGGCTTGGGCTGGAGGACGACGTCGCACTCCTCGACGATCTCCTCGTGGCTGAGGATCCCGGCGACGTGGCGGCGGAGCTCGTCGTCCGAGACGCCGAAGCGCTGCCCGTAGTCCTTCTCGAGGTAGATGCGCTTCCGAAGGTCGGCAGGGACGCGCTCGAGGTGGTGCGGATGCACGGCGAGCCGGTGCTCGTTCTCCTTCTGCGACCTCCCCATCACTCCGAGGCTCAAGCGGCTCACGCGATCTCCTTCGGTCCGGCTCGCAGGTGCCCTCTCCGGCAACCGCTCTGCCGCCAGTATTCACCCGAGGCGAGCTCGCCTCCCGGCACCCTCAGGACCGACGGTCAGAGCTTGTAGCCGATCGCACGCAGCAGGTCGCGACGGTCGGCGACGTCGGCCTCGGTCTCGACACCGAGCGGCGGCTCGCCGTCCACGACGCCGACGATGCCGCGCCCCCGTGGCGTCACCGCGACGAGGACGTCGACGGGGTTGGCCGTGGCACAGAAGATGGTGCACACCTCGGGCACGGCCTTGACCGGGTTCAGCACGTTGACGGGGAACCCCTCCCGCAGCACGAGGACGAAGCTGTGCCCGGCACCGATGGCGGACGCTGCGCCTGTCGCCAGCTCCACCAGCTCGGCGTCGTTGCCGGAGTGCCGGACCAGCCGCGCGCCGGAGGCCTCGCAGAACGCGACGCCGAACCGCAGGGCAGGACTGACACCGACCAGCGCCTCGTGGAGGTCGTCGACCGTCTTGATGAAGTGCGCCTGCCCGATGACGATGTTGACGTCGTCCGGCTTCTCGACGGGCACGACGTCCCACGACAGGGTCTCGGTCATCTGCCCATGCTCCCACCGCCGGCCCGTTCGCGGGCCGTGCTCGAGGGTCCCGGCGCCGGCGCGCGGCGCCGAGCCGGGTCAGCCGTCCGCCACGAGCACGACGTGGAGCCGCCGCGGGCCGTGCACACCCTCGACGCGGTCGAGCTCGATGTCACTCGTCGCGGAGGGCCCGCTGATCCACGTCTGCGGGCGCAGCGGGTCGAGCAGAGGCACGGCATCCGGTACGTCGCGGACCACCGAGCCCTCGCCGACGACGCAGACGTGCAGGTCGGGCAGGAGGGTCACCGCGCGGCGCCCCTGACCGGGTCCGTGGTCGAGCACCACGGTCCCGGTCTCCGCGATGCCCAGGGCCGAGGCCGTCACGACGGCGTCGATGCGGTCGAGCTCCGCGGACGACAGGCCGTCGTCGACCACCGCTCCCGGCACGTCCAGGTCCAGCCCGGGAGGGAGGACGACCGTGCCGGCACCCGCGAGCGCGCGTGCGACGGTGGCCGCCAGATCGGCTGCAGTGCAACGGGTGACCGTCGCTCGGTAGTCAGCGACCCGTTCGGCGAAGAGGTCGAGCATCGCGGCGCGGTCCGGTGGGACGTGACGGTCGTCGACCACGGGGGATGCCGTGCCGCTCGCGCCCGCTGTACCTCGCCCAGCACTGTCCTCACGGTTCGGCCCCAGGGCGGCGCGGACGGCGGCGAGCACGTCGTCGCGGGCGCTCATCGCCGCTCCTCGTCGCGGCTGACCCGTCGCCACCAGGCGCGGAACGACTCCCGCGGTGGGACGGGCAGGTCGCGCGCCTGGGTCCACCGCGACCCGGGCCAGGGGAGCCAGGACACCGCGGTGCGCCCGCCCGGCATCCCGCGGCCGCGGGCGAGGCGGCCGAGCAGCCCGGCGGCGCGTTCGCCGAGCCCCATGCGGCCGGCATCCGCCAGGCCCCAGGCGGCGGCGCGCATGGCGAGGGCCTCGGCCTTGGGCACGCGGTCCCCACGGTGGGCGTCGACGACCTTCGACCGCAGGTGGACGAGTACGCCGGGGATGTCGATGGCGACCGGGCAGACGTCCGCGCAGGCCCCGCAGAGCGTCGAGGCGTAGGGGAGGGAGTCGACCTGGGCGTCCTCGCCGACCCCTCTGAGGAGGGGGCCGAGGATGGCGCCGATCGGGCCGGGGTAGACCGACCCGTAGGCGTGGCCACCGACCCGTTCGTAGACCGGGCAGGAGTTCAGGCAGGCGGAGCAACGGATGCAGCGCAGCGCCTGGCGCCCGACCTCGTTGGCCAGGGCGCGGGTGCGGCCGTTGTCGAGGAGCACGACGTGCACCTCCTGCGGCCCGTCGCCGGGGGTCACCCCGGACCACGTCGAGGTGTAGGGGTTCATCCGCTCCCCCGTCGAGGACCGCGGCAGCAGCTGGAGGAAGACGTCGAGGTCGGACCAGGTGGGCACGACCTTCTCGATGCCGACGACGGACACGAGCACCTCGGGCAGGGTCAGGCACATCCGGCCGTTGCCCTCGGACTCCACCACGACCAGCGTGCCCGACTCCGCCACGGCGAAGTTCGCGCCGGAGACGGCCATCCGCGTCGACAGGAACTTCTCGCGCAGGTGCAGCCGCGCCGCGCCCGCGAGCGCCGCCGGGTCGTCGGTCAGGCCCTCGGGCGCGGGCCGCCCGGCTCCAGCCATCTTGCCGTTGAAGATGTCGCGGATCTCGGAGCGGTTGCGGTGGATCGCGGGCACCAGGATGTGGCTGGGCAGGTCGTCGCCGAGCTGCACGATGAGCTCGGCGAGGTCGGTCTCCCAGGCGGAGATCCCGTGCTCGGCGAGCGCCTCGTTCAGGCCGATCTCCTGGGTCGCCATCGACTTGACCTTGACGACGTCGCGGATGCCGTGCCGCTGCGCCACATCGGCCACCACCGCGCACGCGTCGGCTGCGTCACGAGCCCAGTGCACCGCGGCGCCCCGCTCGGTCAGCGCCGCCTCGAGGGTGACCAGGTGGTCGTCGAGGTGGGCGAGGGTGGCGTCCTTGATGCGGGCGGCCCTCTGCCGCAGCGCCTCCCAGTTGTCGACCTCCGCCACCACAGCTGCCCGCTTGGCGCGGATCGTGCCCGTCGCGTGGGCGAGGTTGCGGCGGAGCTGGGTGTCGGAGAGGGCGGTCCGCGCGGCCGTGGGGAACGGCGGGGTGCCGAGGAACGTCGGGTGGGGCGGGGACTGGGCGGGCCGACCGGTCATCGCGGCAGCACCGCCGGCTCGTCGTCGGTGGAGGCCAGGACCTCGGCGAGGTGCAGGGTCCGCACGCCCGCCCGCTGTCGCGAGAGCAGGCCCCCGATGTGCATGAGGCACGAGCTGTCGCCCGCCACGAGCACCTCGGCTCCCGTCGACCGGACGTGCGCGGCCTTGTCCGACCCCATCGCCACCGACGCCTCCGCGTTCTTCACCGCGAAGGTCCCCCCGAACCCGCAGCACTCCTCGGCGCGCGGCAGGGGGACAAGGTCGATCCCGCGGACCGCCCGGAGCAGCCGTTCGGGCCGGTCGCCGACGCGCACCATCCGCAGCGAGTGGCACGTGGGGTGGTAGGTCACGCGGTGCGGGAACGACGCCCCCACGTCGACCACGCCGAGCACGTCGACGAGGAACTCGCTCAGCTCCAGCGTCCGCGGGGAGGTGAGCGCCACGGCATCCGCGAGCGCCGTGTCACCCGAGCGGGCTGCCACGAGCGAGTGCTGGTGGCGCACCGACCCG
>DASSYJ010000034.1:0-2330 GCA_035703305.1 Ornithinibacter sp.
GAACTCGCCGCGAGCGCGCCTTGGTCACCCTGGCGGACCGTCTCGGCGGTGCGCTCGGCTCGCAGGTGCGTCTCACGCTTCCAGCGGGCGCGCGCGTCGCCGGCGACCTCGTCGACCTCGGCAAGGACTGGGTCCTGGTCCGTGGGGACACGACCGGTCGTGAGCTCCTCGTGCCGCTCATGGCCGTCGTGACGGTCTCGGGTCTGGGCCCGCGGTCGGACCACACCCGCTCGGCGCGGCGCTTCGGGCTCGGCTACGCGCTCCGGGTGCTCTCACGCGACCGCGCGACGGTCGCCGTCACGCTCGTCGGCGCCGGGTCGGTGGTGCGAGGGACGATCGACGCCGTGGGCGCGGACCACCTCGACGTCGCCGAGCACGACGAGGACGTCCCGCGCCGCAGGGAGAACGTCACCGGGCTGACGACGGTCCCGTTCGTTGCGCTCGCGGCCGTGGAGTCCCGGCACTGAGGCCGGCGGCGGCTCAGGCCTGGACGTCGGTCGGGTCGTCCTCGCCCGAGCGCTCGGTGCGCGTCGTCACGAACTCGCGCGTCTCGGCATACATCCGCTGGATGTAGTTCTCCAGCTCGACCGTCTCGACGCGCCACTGCCCGCGCCCGCCGACCTTGATCGCCGGGAGGTCACCGCTGCGCACGAGCGCGTACGCCTGTGCCGAGGAGATGTCGAGGATCTCCGACACCTCGGTCAGGGGGATGAAGCGGCGGGCCACGCGGTCAGTGTGCCATCCACGGGCCGCGCCCCCGCCGACGTCGTCCACAGGCCGCGGCGCTCCGGAGGCGAGGTCGGCGCGCCTGCACCACAATCGGGCCCCATGACCGATCTGCCCACCCCGACCGCGTCGCGCCTTCGCCCACCGTCGTGGCGCGACTCCCGCCTGCTCGTCGGGGTCCTCCTCGTGCTCGTCTCGACCGTGCTCGGGGCGGTGGTGGTCGCCCGCGCGGACGACCGCATCCCGGTGTATGCCGCGAAGGGTCAGGTCGCGCCGGGCCAGCGACTCACCGAGTCCGATGTCGTCCGGGTCGACGTGCTCCTCGGTGAGGGCGCGGCGGCCTACCTGCCTGCCGACCGTGCGCTCCCGCCCGACACGTGGTCGCTCCGGCAGCTGCGCCCCGGCGAGCTCATCCCGGTGGCGGGCGTCGGTGCGGCGGAGGCGGTGGAGGTCCAGCAGGTCGCCCTGCTCGTCGACGCGACGTCCGCGTCCGCCCTCGGGGTGGGGTCGGTCGTCGACGTCTACGTCAACCGGCCCGAGAAGGGCACGACGGTCGGGCTCCCCACGTATGCCGGGCCCGAGCGGGTGCTCGAGGGTGTGTCGGTCGTGCGCGTGGCCGGGGAGGACGGCGTGCTGGGCGGGTCCGCCCAGACCCGGGCCGTGCACGTCATGGTCCCGCGCGAGGAGGTCCAGGCCGTGGTGGCGGACGTCGACCTGGGGGCCCGCATCACCCTGGTTCCGGTCCCCGGAGGTGCCGCGGTGGCCGCGTCGTGACGACCGTCCTCACCGCGGTGACGCACCGCCACGAGGCGGAGTTCGTGCGCGTGCTGGAGAACGCCCCCGACATCGTCCTCGTGCGGCGCTGCGCCGACCTTGCCGAGCTCCTGTCGGCCGGGGCCGCCGGGGTCGGGAGGGTGGTCGTCGTCTCGCCCGACCTCCGCGGCCTCGACCGCGAGGCGCTCCGGCACCTCGCCGGGCACGGCATCCGGGCCGCGGGCCTCGTCGGGCCCGGTGACGACGAGGGTGAGCGTCGCCTGCGCCAGCTCGGGGTGGCGACGATCCTCGGTCCCGCGGACGACCCGGGCGACGTCGCTCGCGCGCTGACCGGTCTGGCGGACTCGTCCACGTCGGTCGCCTCCTCCTCCAGCGACCCCGACCACTCACTCGGAGCCGGGGTCCGCACGGTCGGTTGGGTCGATGGCGGTGCCGGGGCGGGCGACGGCGGCTTCCTGAGCACCATGGGTCGCACCGACGCGGATGCCGGGGAGAGCCTGCCGCAGCCCACTCCCGTGACGGTCGTGTGGGGGCCGAACGGGGCCCCGGGCCGCACCACGACGGCCGTGACCCTCGCGGCGTCACTGGCCGGCGCCGGTCTGACCACGATGCTCGTCGACCTGGACACCTGGGGCGCGAGCGTCGCCCAGGTCCTCGGGCTGGTCGACGAGGCACCCGGTGTCGCGGCGGCTGCGCGTGCCTCGGAGCAGGGCGTGCTCGACGTCCCGGGCCTGGCTCGCCTGGCGCCCGAGGTGGTGCCGGGGCTGCGCGTGCTCACCGGCCTGCCCAAGGCGGACCGCTGGCCGGAGCTGCGGGCCGGGGCGGTGGAG
>DASSYJ010000085.1:0-43412 GCA_035703305.1 Ornithinibacter sp.
GGTGGTCAACGGATTGCGCGCCTTCGGTTATTACAATGCCGGCCAGGATTGCACCGCCGCCTGCCGCATCTATGCTGGCAAGAAGATCTACGACAAGCTCGTCGCAGACCTTTCGACGGCGGTCTCGACCATAAAGTTCAACCAGCCCGACGATACCGAAAACGAGATCGGCCCGCTGATTTCCAAGCGCCAGCGCGACCGTGTCGCCTCCTTCGTCGAGCGCGCCTCGGAGCTGAAGCACATCGAGATCACCACCGGCGGCAAGCCGGGCGAGGGCAATGGCTTCTTCTACCAGCCGACGGTGGTTGCCGGTGCGCTGCAGGAAGACGAGATCGTGCGCCGCGAGGTGTTTGGCCCTGTCGTGTCGGTGACACGCTTCTCCGACGTCGATGAAGCGGTCAACTGGGCCAATGACAGCGACTACGGCCTGGCGTCGTCGGTGTGGACCAAGGACTTCGGCCGCGCCATGCGGATGTCGGCGGCCCTCGACTTCGGCTGTGTCTGGATCAACACCCACATCCCGCTCGTCGCCGAGATGCCCCACGGCGGCTACAAGAAGTCCGGCTACGGCAAGGACCTGTCGATGTACGGCTTCGAGGACTACACCCGCATCAAGCACGTCATGGCCAACATCGAGTCCTGATCGAGACGCACGCAATCCTCGCCGACAGCGGTACATTCCGCATCCTGACCCCGTCCATCCTGCCCTGACCCCCTGCAAGGAGAACCCCGATGGCCGAGCGCCACACCCCTGACCCCATGTCGCCGCTGATGCGAGCAGCCCTGCTCCGCGGCCTGACGACGCGGCGGGCCGTGATGACCGGGGCCCTCGGCCTCGGCGCGACCGCCGCCCTCGCCGCGTGCGGCAGCGAGGGCACCGGCGGCGACGCCTCCGGCTCCGCGACGCCGACCGCCAAGGCCGCCACGGACATGAGCGACTCCGAGAAGGTCGTCAACTGGTCGAACTGGCCCGAGTACATCGACCTCTCGGACGACGAGAAGTCCCGCCCGTCGATCGACGCCTTCACGAAGCAGTCCGGCATCAAGGTCAACTACACCGAGGACTACAACGACAACGACGAGTTCTACGCCAAGGTGCGTCCGCTCCTCGAGGGCGGCCAGGACACCGGTCGTGACGTCTGGTGCAGCACCGACTGGATGGTGGCCCGCCTCATCCGCCAGGGCTATGTCCAGAAGCTCGACCCGGCGAACATCCCGAACGTCAAGAACCTCGAGGACTCGCTGAAGCAGGTCGAGTTCGACAAGGGCCGCGTCTACTCCCTGCCGTGGCAGAGCGGCTTCGCCGGCATCGCCTACAACCTCGACGCCACCGGTGGCAAGAAGGTCGAGACGATCACCCAGCTGCTCACCGACCCCGACCTCAAGGGAAAGGTCACCCTCCTCACCGAGATGCGCGACACCGTCGGCCTCGTGCTCTGCGAGATGGGCAAGGACCCGGCGAACTTCACCGACGCCGACTTCGAGGCCGCGATCGCGATGATCCAGAAGGCCAAGGACGCCGGACAGATCAAGGGCTTCACCGGCAACGAGTACACCGACGGCCTCACCAAGGGCGACATCGCGGCCTGCATCGCCTGGACCGGTGACGTCGTCCAGCTCCAGTTCGACAACGACAAGGTCCAGTACGTCCTGCCGCAGGCGGGCTTCACCCTGTGGTCGGACAACTTCGTCATCCCGGCCCTCGCCAAGCACAAGAAGAACGCCGAGGCGCTCATCAACTACTACTACGACCCGGCCGTCATGGCGCAGGTCGAGGCATACGTCAACTACATCCCGCCGGTGAAGGGCACCAAGGAGGCCCTCACGAAGGACGACCCGGAGACGGCGGACAACCCGCTCATCTTCCCCAGCGAGGAGGTGCTCTCCCGGGCCAAGGTCTTCCGCGGCCTCACCGCCCAGGAGGAGACCCAGTACGCCCGCGCCTACTCGGACCTCACGGCGAGCTGATGGCCGAGCACGGTCCCGGGGACCTCACACTCGTCGCCCTCTCGAAGTCCTTCGGCGAGTTCACGGCGGTCCAGCCCCTCGACCTCACCATCCCGCAGGGGTCGTTCTTCGCCCTGCTCGGCCCCTCGGGCTGCGGCAAGACGACGACCCTGCGGATGGTCGCGGGGCTGGAGCCGCCGACCGGGGGCCGTATCCGCATCGGGGACACCGACATCACCGACACCCGCGCCCACCAGCGCAACGTCAACACGGTGTTCCAGTCCTACGCGCTCTTCCCGCACATGAGCGTCATGGACAACGTCCAGTTCGGCCTCCGGCGCCGCGGCGACAAGGACGCCAAGCGAAAGGCGCAGGAGGCCCTCGAGCTCGTCGAGCTGCACCACGTGGGGAGCAAGAAGCCGAACCAGCTCTCCGGCGGCATGCAGCAGCGCGTCGCGCTGGCCCGGGCGCTCGTCAACCGGCCCGACGTGCTGCTGCTCGACGAGCCGCTCGGGGCCCTCGACCTCAAGCTCCGCCGGCAGATGCAGATCGAGCTCAAGCGGATCCAGCAGGAGGTCGGCCTGACCTTCATCCACGTCACCCACGACCAGGAGGAGGCCATGACCATGGCCGACTCCATCGCGGTCATGAACGGTGGCCGGCTGGAGCAGCTCGGCGACCCGGCGACCCTCTACGAGCACCCCTCGTCGACGTTCGTCGCGAACTTCCTCGGCCAGTCCAACCTCCTGTCGGCCCGGGTCACCGGGCCGGCAGGGGACGGGCTGGTCAGCGCGCAGGTCCACGGCCACGACGTGCTCCTCCCGGCCGACAAGGTGCCGGGCGGCCTCAACGAGATGTGGCTCGGGGTGCGCCCCGAGAAGCTCGCCCTCGGTGACGGCGGGCGCAACCGGCTCTCCGGCACGGTGACCGACGCGTCGTTCACCGGCGTGGCGACCCAGTACCTCGTCCGGATGCCGTGGGGCCACGACCTCATGGTCGTCCAGCAGAACGACGGCAGCGCCCGGGCCCGCCTCGGCGAGAACGTCACCCTCACCTGGGACCCCGGTCACGAGTTCGTCCTGGACTCGTCACAGGACGAGGACGCGGGCGTCGAGCACGTGGTCGTCGATGGCTGAGCTCGCAGTTCTCGCCCCGAAGGCCCCCCAGGCGCCGCGCAAGCGGGCCAACTGGGTCCCCTACGCCCTGCTCGCCCCGGGGCTGCTGTGGCTCGTCATCTTCTTCGTGGCCCCGATGGTCACCCTCCTGTCGCAGTCGCTCCAGGAGGGCTCCGTCGAGGCGGGGTACACGTTCACGGGCAACGTCAGCATCTACGCCGACGCGCTGCAGAAGTACTGGCCGCAGCTGCTCCGCTCCATCGGGTATGCCGCGACGGCCACCGTCGCCGCGCTCGTGCTCGCCTACCCGCTCGCGTACTACATCGCCCAGAAGGCCGGGCGGTGGAAGAACGTCATGCTCGTGCTCGTCATCGCGCCGTTCTTCACGAGCTTCCTCATCCGCACCCTGGCCTGGCGCACGATCCTCTCCGACACCGGGCCGGTCGCGGAGGTGGCCCGCGCCCTGCGCGTCACCGACGTGCTCCAGGCGCTCACCCTGACGGCCAACGACAGCCTGCTCTCGTCGAAGTTCGCGGTCATCGCCGGCCTGACGTACAACTTCCTGCCGTTCATGATCCTGCCGCTGTACGCGTCGCTCGACCGGCTCGACCCGCGGCTCGTCGAGGCCGCGGGCGATCTCTACGCCACCCCGTGGCAGGGCTTCCGCTACGTCACGTGGCCGCTCTCGCTCCCCGGAGTGGTCGCCGGGACCCTGCTGACCTTCATCCCCGCGGCCGGTGACTTCATCAACTCGCGGCTCCTGGGCAACACCCAGACGGTGATGATCGGACAGGTCATCGACAGCCAGTTCCTGCGGGTGCTCGACTACCCGCTCGCCGCGGCGCTGTCCTTCATCCTCCTGGTGCTGATCCTCGTCCTCGTGTCGACCTACGTCCGCCGCGCCGGCACCGAGGAGCTGGTCTGACATGGCATGGATCCGGCGCCACCTGCTGCTCTTCGCGGCCCTCATCGTGCTCGGCTACATGATGATCCCGAACCTCGTCGTGGCGGTCTTCTCGTTCAACAACCCCTCTGGCCGCTACAACTACACGTGGAACGAGTTCTCGACCGAGGCGTGGACCGACCCGTGCGGCGCGCAGGGCATCTGCGAGTCGCTCGGCCTGTCGCTGCGGATCGGCTTCATCGCCTCGCTGACCGCGACGATCCTCGGCACGATGATCGCGTTCGCCCTGGGGCGCTACCGCTTCCGGGCCCGCTCGAGCACCAACCTCCTCATCTTCATGCCGATGGCCACCCCCGAGGTCGTCATGGGGTCGAGCCTGCTCACCCTGTTCCTCATGATGGGGGTGCCGTCGGGCGGCCTGGCCATCACGATCGCCCACATCATGTTCTGCATCTCGTTCGTCGTCGTGGCTGTCAAGGCACGGGTCGCCACCCTCGACCCACGACTGGAGGAGGCCGCCGCCGACCTGGGCGCCAACCCGACCCAGACGTTCCTGCGGGTCACCCTGCCGCTGGCAGCCCCCGGCATCCTCGCCGGTGCGCTCCTCGCCTTCTCGCTGAGCTTCGACGACTACATCATCACCAACTTCAACGCGAGCCCGAGCTCGATCACGTTCCCGATGTACGTCTGGGGTGCCGCCCAGCGCGGTGCGCCGGTGCAGGTCAACGTCATCGGGACCCTGATGTTCCTGCTCGCCCTCGTCGTCGTCGTCATCGGCCAGGTGCTGAGCAACCGTCGCGAGCGGGCCCAGGCCTGACCCCACCGGCTCGGCCCCGGGGCCTGGCCACCCGTCAAGGAGACATCGCATGCGCGTCCTCATGGTCGGTGCAGGAGGGGTCGGCGACGCCGCCGCCCGGATCGCGGCCGAACGGAGCTACTTCGAGGCCTGGGTCGTGGCCGACCACGACGTCGACCGCGCCCAGCGCACCGTCTCTGCCGTGACCTCCCGCCACCCCGGCGAGGAGCGGTTCCGCGCCGCCCGCGTCGACGCGTCCGACGCGAGCGCCGTCGAGGCCCTCGCCCGGGAGGTGCGGGCGACACACGTCTTCAACGCCGTCGACCCGCGCTTCGTGCTCCCGATCTTCCGGGGCGCGCGGGCGGCCGGCGCCGACTACCTCGACATGGCGATGAGCCTGTCGCAGCGGCACCCGGACGAGCCGTACGCCAAGGTCGGCGTCAAGCTCGGTGACGACCAGCTCGCCGACTCGGGCGAGTGGGAGGCCGAGGGCCGCCTGGCGCTCGTCGGGATCGGGGTGGAGCCCGGCCTGTCCGACGTGTTCGCCCGGTATGCCGCCGACCACCTCTTCAGCCACATCGAGGAGCTCGGCACCCGCGACGGCGCCAACCTCGTGATCCGCGACGAGGAGGGGAACGAGGTCTTCGCCCCCGGCTTCTCGATGTGGACGATCATCGAGGAGTGCCTCAACCCGCCCGTCGTGTGGGAGCGGGAGCGGGCGGTCGGGGCCGACGGGTCCTACGACGTCGAGGCCGGCTTCTTCACCCTCCCGGCGTTCAGCGAGCCCGAGGTCTTCGACTTCCCCGAGGGGATCGGCCCGGTCGAGTGCGTCCACGTCGAGCACGAGGAGGTGCTCCTCATGCCGCGGTGGGTGGAGGCGGAGCGGGTCACCTTCAAGTACGGGCTGGGTGAGGAGATGATCGGCATCCTCCGCACGCTGCACACCCTCGGCCTGGACCGCACCGACCCCGTGGACGTCAAGGGCGTGCAGGTCAGCCCGCGCGACGTCGTGGCGGCCGTGCTGCCAGACCCGGCGACCATCGGGCCGCGCATGGAGGGCAAGACGTGTGCGGGCCTGTGGGTCACCGGCACCGGCACGGACGGCCGGCCGCGCCGCACGTACCTCTACCACGTGTCCGACAACGCCGACACGATGCGCGACTACGACGCGCAGTGCGTCGTCTGGCAGACCGCGGTCAACCCCGTCGTCGCCCTCGAGCTCCTCGCGCGCGGCACGTGGAAGGGGGCGGGGGTCCTGGGGCCGGAGGCCTTCGACGCCGTGCCGTTCCTCGAGCTGCTCGCTGCCCCCAAGCCCCACGGGTACGGCTCCCCCTGGGGGATGGAGGACCGCTGACCCCCGCCTACCCTGAGCGGGTGCCCTCCGCACGCGCTGACCGAGCCGACCGGCATACGAAGGACCGACCATGACGACCACCCATACGTCCCTCATCGACTCCGTCGACACCCGCCTGCTCATCGGCGGACAGTGGCGCGAGGCGAGCGGTGGGGCGCGCTTCGACGTGCACGACCCCGCCACCGGCGACACGCTGACGACCTGCGCCGACGCGACGCCCGAGGACGGCCTCGCGGCGCTGGCCGCGGCGCACGAGGCGCAGGCCGGCTGGGCGGCGACCCCGCCACGCGACCGCAGCGAGGTCCTGCGCACCGCCTTCGAGGCGGTGGTCTCGCGCGGCGAGGAGTTCGCGACGCTGATGAGCCTGGAGATGGGCAAGACCGTCGCCGAGGCCAAGGGCGAGGTGACCTACGGCGCCGAGTTCTTCCGGTGGTTCGCCGAGGAGGCCGTCCGGGTCCACGGTCGCTACTCGGTCGCGCCCAACGGCGCCTCGCGCCTGCTCACGATGAAGCAGCCGGTCGGGCCGACGCTGATGATCACTCCGTGGAACTTCCCGCTCGCGATGGGGACCCGCAAGATCGGGCCCGCGATCGCCGCCGGCTGCACGATGGTCGTCAAGCCCGCCCACGAGACGCCCCTGACGATGCTCCTGCTCGCCCAGGTGCTCCAGGAGGCCGGGCTGCCCGACGGCGTGCTCAACGTCGTCACGACGACGCACTCGGGCGCGCTGTGCGAGCCGCTCATCCGCGACGACCGGCTGCGGAAGCTGACGTTCACGGGGTCGACGGCCGTGGGGAAGATGCTCGTCGAGCAGTCGGCGGAGCAGCTCCTCCGCCTGTCGATGGAGCTGGGTGGCAACGCTCCCTTCCTCGTCTTCGAGGACGCCGACCTCGACGCCGCCGTCGACGGGGCCATGCTCGCCAAGATGCGCAACATCGGCGAGGCGTGCACCGCCGCCAACCGCTTCTTCGTCCACGAGTCCGTCGCCGAGGAGTTCTCGTCCCGGCTGGCCGAGCGCATGGGTGCCCTCGTCGTCGGGCCCGGCACGAAGGAGGGGGTCGACGTCGGGCCGCTCATCACGGAGAAGGCCCGCGACGGCGTCGACGAGCTGGTCCGGGATGCCGTCGCCAAGGGCGCGACGGTGCTCACCGGCGGCGGCCCGGTCGCGGGGGACGGGTGGTTCTACCAGCCGACCGTCCTCACCGACGTCCCCGCCGACAGCCGGTGCCTCTCCGAGGAGATCTTCGGCCCGGTCGCGCCGGTGTGCACCTTCACCGACGACGAGGATGCCGTCGCCCGGGCGAACGCGTCGGAGTACGGCCTCGTCGGGTACCTCTTCACGCGGGACCAGTCCCGGGTGCTGCGGGTCGCCGAGGCGATGGAGTTCGGGATGATCGGCGTCAACACCGGGATCGTGTCGAACCCCGCGGCCCCCTTCGGCGGGGTCAAGCAGTCGGGGTTCGGTCGCGAGGGCGGCTTCGAGGGCATCGACGAGTACCTCGAGACGAAGTACGTCGGCATCGTCCTGTGACCCCGGGTCGCCACCCGGGTTCCCGGGAACCCGTGGCACGCGCGTGCGACCAATGATGGGATGGCCTCCATGACCACGAGCTCGCCGGCCACGAACCTCACGCCGTCGCACGCGCCCGACCGGCGACGCTCCGTGCAGACGCTCCTCGACGAGACCGACGCGGCGCTCCGGCGCGGCGCCCGCCCGGGTGCCCAGGTCTGGCCGACGGGTTTCCCGCTCCTCGACTCCACGCTCGACGGGGGCCTCCGCTCGGGCGAGCTCGTCCTCATGGGCGGCACCGAGGGTGCCGGCAAGACGACCCTCGCCCTGCAGATGGTCCGCAACGCGGTCCTCGTGGGCAGGCACGCGGTGGTCTTCTCCTTCGAGCACGACGCCAACACCCTCATCCAGCGGCTCATCTCGCTCGAGGCGGCGACGGCGGCCATCGGCGACGGGGAGTACGCCGCGGCCGCGGACGTCCACACGGTGCGCGCGGTGTTCGAGGCCGACGACCCCGACCGCAGGGGGCTCGCGGACGCCATGGGGCGGCTGCCCTTCGGCGCCGAGGCCCTCGCCACCGTGCAGGGCTATGCCGCACGCCTCCACGTCCACGAGTCCAACACCCACACGACCCCCCAGGAGCTGGCCTCCGTGGTCGGGCAGGTCATGGAGGACGCGGGGGAGGCCCCGATGGTCCTCGTCGACTACCTCCAGAAGGTGCCGCTCGAGGGGCACGACGGCGACGAGGCCTCCCGCGTCACGGTCGTCACCGAGACGCTGAAGAACATGGCCCTCGACCTCGAGTGCCCCGTCGTGAGCATCGTGGCCGCCGACCGCGAGGGGCTGGGCGCCGGGCACCGGATGCGGACCCGCGACCTGCGAGGGTCCTCGGCGCTGGCCTACGAGGCCGACCTCGTCCTGATCCTGTCGAGCAAGGAGAACATCGTCTCGAGGGAGCACCTCGTCTACGACCTCGGTGCGATCCAGCGGTTCCGCCGCTGGGCCGTCATCACGATCGAGAAGAACCGCCACGGCCTGGGCCAGGTCGAGCTCGAGGTGCTCAAGGACTTCGAGCACGGCCGCTTCCACCCCGAGGCGCAGATCGTCACCGAGCGCCTCATCGAGGAGCGCGTCTTCACGACGTGAAGGCGACCACGACGCCGGCCCTCGTCCGCGCGGGCGGCCCGTACCCCCAGGAGGTGGACGACGGCAAGACGGGGGGGAGATCCGGGGCATCCTGGGTGAGCTGGCGCTCGCGCACCCTCGTTTTCACGTCCCGGGGGTCGAGCGCTGACAATGGGGTCGTGACCCCACGCTCCGTCGCCGTCCTCGGCTCGACCGGCTCGATCGGCACCCAGGCGCTCGACGTCATCGCCCGGCACCCCGGCCGCTTCACCGTGGTGGCCCTGTCGGCCGGGGCGAACCTCGGGCTCGCGGCGCAGCAGGCGGTCGAGCACGACGTGCCGCTCGTGGCCGTCGCCCGGGCCGACGTCGACGAGGTGCGCGCCGCGGTGGCGAGGTGGGCCGCGGAGGCGGGCCGCCCGGCATACGCACCGGAGGTCGTCGTCGGAGGGGATGCCGCCACGGTCGCCGCGGGGTGCGGCGCGGACGTCGTGCTCAACGGCATCACCGGCTCGATCGGGCTGCGCCCGACCCTGGCGGCGCTCGGGGCGGGATCGGTGCTCGCCCTCGCGAACAAGGAGTCGCTCATCGTCGGGGGTCCGCTCGTCAAGGCGGCCGCCGCCCCGGACCAGGTCGTCCCGGTCGACTCCGAGCACAGCGCCATCGCCCAGAGCCTGCGCGGGGGGCGTTCCGCCGAGGTGCGCCGGCTCGTCGTGACGGCCAGCGGCGGCCCCTTCCGCGGTCGCCACCGCTCCGAGCTCACCGACGTGACGCCCGAGCAGGCCCTGGCGCACCCGAACTTCTCGATGGGCCGGGTCATCACGACGAACTCGGCGACCCTGGTCAACAAGGGCCTCGAGGTCATCGAGGCGCACCTGCTCTTCGACGTGCCGTTCGACCGGATCGACGTCGTCGTGCACCCGCAGCAGCAGATCCACTCGATGGTGGAGTTCCACGACGGCTCGACGATCGCGCAGCTCGGACCGCCACGGATGCTCGTGCCCATCGCCCTCGGCCTCTCGTGGCCGGAGCGCCTCGAGGACGTCGACGTCCCCTGCGACTGGTCGAGAGCCCAGGCGTGGGAGTTCCACCCGCTCGACGACGACGCGTTCCCCGCCGTGCGGCTGGCTCGCCAGGTGGGCCAGGCCGGAGGGACGTTCCCAGCGGTCTACAACGCCGCGAACGAGGTGTGCGTCGACGCCTTCCACGACCGCGAGATCCGCTTCACCGACATCGTCGACACCGTCGCGCGCGTCGTCGAGGCGCACAATGGGAGCGACCACGACGCCTCGAGCGTTGAGGGAGTGCTCGCCGCGGACCGGTGGGCCCGCCAGCACGCCGCCGAGCTCCTCGGTGTCGCGCCCGGTGCAGTCGTCGACGTGGAGGCCCCGTGACCACCATCGCGTTCCTCCTCGGTGTGCTCTTCATGGCCACCGGGGTCGCGCTCTCGATCGCGCTGCACGAGGTCGGGCACCTCGTGCCCGCCAAGCGCTTCGGCGTGCGCGTGACCCAGTACATGGTGGGCTTCGGGCCGACGATGTGGTCGAGGCGGCGCGGCGAGACCGAGTACGGCGTCAAGGCCATCCCGCTGGGGGGGTACATCCGGATGATCGGGATGTACCCGCCCCGGCCCGGTGACGAGCCGGGGAAGGTGCGCACGTCGAGCACGGGGCGCTTCAGCCAGCTCGTCGACGAGGCCAGGGCGGCGAGCCTGGAGGAGGTGCGCGAGGGCGACGAGAACCGCGTCTTCTACCGGTTGTCCGTGCCGAAGAAGGTCCTCGTCATGCTCGGCGGGCCGACGATGAACCTGCTCATCGGGGTCGCCCTCCTCACGATCCTCGTCACCGTCCACGGCGTGTCGACGCCGCAGCCGGGCGCGGTGGTCGCCTCGGTCTCGCAGTGCGTCGTCCCCGCCACCGATGCCGGGGCGACCACGTCGTGCGAGGGCAAGCCGCAGACACCCGCCGTGGCGGCCGGCATCCGGGCCGGCGACCGGCTGGTCTCCATCGCAGGGCAGCCCGTCGACGCGACGAGCGACGTCAGCGCCCTCGTGCGACCGCGCGTCGACCAGCCCGTCGACATCGTCGTCGAGCGCGACGGGCGCCGGCTCACCGTGACCGCGACCCCGATCCGCAACGTCGTGCCGGTGCTCGACGCCTCGGGGCTGCCGGTCACGGCCCCCGACGGCACCACCCGGACGACGGAGGCCGGGTTCCTCGGGGTCAGCACCGTCGCGCCCGTCGCCTTCGTCTCCCAGCCCGTGACGGTCGTGCCCGGGATGATCTGGTCGGGCGTGAGCCAGACCGCTCAGGCGCTGGTCCACGTGCCCGCACGGATGGTCGGCGTCTGGCAGGCGGCGTTCGGCGGGGCCGAGCGCGAGGCCGACAGCCCGATGTCGGTCGTCGGCGTCGGACGGGTCGCGGGCGACGCCGGCGCGGGCAAGTACGACGCGTTCGTCGGCGACTCCGTGGTCGACAAGTTCTGGTTCCTCGTGAGCCTGCTCGCGGGGCTGAACTTCATGCTCTTCCTGTTCAACCTCATCCCCCTGCTCCCGCTCGACGGCGGGCACGTGGCCGGCGCGCTCTGGGAGGGCCTCAAGCGCCAGCTCGCGCGGCTGGCCGGCCGCCCCGACCCCGGCTACGTCGACGTCGCCAAGGCGCTGCCCGTCGCGTACACGGTGTCGATGGTGCTGCTCGGCGCCTCGCTGCTGCTCATCTACGCCGACGTCGTCAAGCCCGTGAACCTCGGTGGCTGATCCTGGCCACGTTCTCGCCTCCGTCCGTCAGACGCCCTCGGTTGCCCCACTCACGGGGCTGTTCCATGGCTCCTGACCTGCTCGGACGTGCGCATTTCGGGGTCTGCGGACCCGGCCGGGGCCCAGTTTCCAGCGAACTCCCAGACAGGCCGGATGCCGAGCAAATGCGTCACTCTGCGTTGTCCGGGGGCACCCCGTCAGTCAGACTCGCTCCATGACGGCAGGAACTCCGGCCGGCGACACCGCCGGCAGCACCCCCAGGTCTGGAGGACGGCACCGCCACGCAGCGCCTCGGGGGAAGCAACAGCCCATCGTCCTCGTCGCCGTGCTCGGCGTGGCCGCAGTGGTCGCGACGATCGGGCTCGTGGCCACCCGCGACCGCGGCAACGCGGCCGCCGGGCACTGCTCCGGGGATGCCGCGCTGCGGGTCAGCGCCGCGGCGCCCCTGGCGTCGGTCATCGACGACTACGCCGACGACTTCGACAGGTGGGTCAAGGACCGGGCCGGACTGCCGTGCACGACGACGGACGTCACGGCCGCCTCGCCGCAGGAGGTCTCCACGGCCGTCGGCAAGGCCCTCGACGGCGACGCCTCGGCTGCTCCCACGACGTGGGTCCCCGACTCCTCGCTCTGGCGCGGAGTGCTGGCCCGCGACCCCCGGCTCAGCCAGGTCCTGCCACGCAACTACCCCGTCGTCGCATCGAGCCCCGTGGTCTTCGCGGCCGCCCGGCCCATGGCCGAGGCCCTCGGCTGGCCCGACTCGCAGCCGTCGTGGACGCAGCTCAGCGAGCTCGCGTCCGACCCCGCCGGCTGGGGCAAGGTCAAGCACCCGGAGTGGGGCCGCATGCGGCTCCAGTGGCCTAGCCCCCTGACCGCGACTGCGGGCCTGGGGTCCACGGTCGCCGTCTACCGCGACCTCGCCATCGGCACGGAGGCCACCGACGAGCTGCGCCGCCGCCTCGTGACGGCGCACAACGCCGTCGGCGAGAGCACCTCGGACCTGGCGGGCACGCTCGGCAAGCTCAAGGACGGCGACGCCGGTTCCGCCGACACGCTTCGTGACCTGCCCGTCGTACCGGCGACCGAGCAGGAGGTCGTCGCCTTCAACGCCGGGAAGCCGAAGGTCCAGGTGGCTGCGCTCTACCCCAGCGAGGGCTGGGGGGTCAGCGAGGTCCCGGTGCTCGGTCTCCAGGGCAAGTGGGTGAGCCCCGCTCAGCGGGCCGCCTCGGACGCCTTCGCCGACTTCCTCGTGCAGGGCCCGGCGCAGGGCGCCCTGCTCAAGGCGGGGTGGCGCGCAGCGCGGCTCGACACGACCCAGCCGGGCGCGGCCGGGACCGTCGCGACCGAGCCGCGCTACACGCCGGCCCAGCCGAGCCAGGACGTCCTCGCCCGCACCCTGCAGAACTGGACGGCCCTCGACCGCCGCGGGTCGCTCCTCGTCGTCGTCGACACCTCCGGGTCGATGAAGGAGCAGGTGGGCAACACCGGCAAGAGCCGCATGGACGTCGCCAAGGAGGCCGTGCTCGCCTCCGTCCCCTTCTTCGCCGACCAGGCGTCCGTCGGGCTCTGGACCTTCTCCCGGGCCGCGAGGGGTCCGGACTACAAGCAGGTCGTGCCCCTCGGGCGCCTGGATCGCCGACTGGGCGGTGGGACCGCACGCGACTCCCTCGCCGCCGCCGTTCCGCGCATCAAGGCCGAGGGCGACACCGGGCTCTACGAGACGACGCTCGCGGCGGTCGCGGCCGTGCGCCAGTCGTGGCAGCCGGGCCCCAACACCGTCGTCATCATCAGCGACGGCAAGAACGAGGACCCCGGCAGCCCCGACCTCGACACGACGCTCAAGCGGCTCGTCGACGGTGCGGACCCCTCCACCCCCGTGGAGGTGGTCACCATCGCGCTGGGCTCGGCGGCCGACGCCAAGGCGCTGCGCAACATCTCGGGCGTGACGAAGGGCAAGGCCTACACGGCGGCTCAGCCGGAGGACCTCGAGTCGGTGTTCCTCACAGCCCTCACGGACTGACCCGCGACCGGGCGCGTGCCCCTCGCTGACGCGAGGGGCACGTAGGCTTGGACGCATGTCCGTCTCCCTCGGTATGCCGCCCCTGCCCCCGCCGGTCCTCGCTCCCCGCCGGGCGAGCCGCAAGATCCGGGTCGGCAAGGTCGAGGTCGGTGGTGACGCGCCGGTCTCGGTGCAGTCGATGACGACGACGCCGACCACCGAGATCAACGCGACCCTCCAGCAGATCGCCGAGCTCACGGCATCCGGCTGCGACATCGTGCGGGTGGCGTGCCCGAGCCAGGACGACGCCGACGCGCTGCCGGCGATCGCGCGCAAGTCGCAGATCCCCGTCATCGCCGACATCCACTTCCAGCCGAAGTACGTCTACGCGGCGATCGACGCGGGGTGTGCTGCGGTGCGCGTCAACCCCGGCAACATCCGGCAGTTCGACGACCAGGTCGCAGAGATCGCCCGTCGCGCCAAGGAGGCAGGCGTGTCGATCCGGATCGGCGTCAACGCCGGCTCGCTCGACAGGCGGCTCCTCGAGAAGTACGGCAAGCCGACCGCCGAGGCGCTCGTCGAGTCCGCCGTCTGGGAGGCCGGCCTCTTCGAGGAGCACGACTTCCACGACTTCAAGATCTCGGTCAAGCACAACGACCCGGTCGTCATGGTCCGTGCCTACCAGCTGCTCGCCGAGCGCGGTGACTGGCCGCTCCACCTCGGCGTCACCGAGGCGGGCCCCGCGTTCCAGGGCACGATCAAGTCGGCCACGGCCTTCGGTGCGCTCCTCAGCCAGGGCATCGGCGACACCATCCGGGTGTCGCTGTCGGCGCCCCCGGTCGAGGAGGTCAAGGTCGGCATCCAGATCCTCCAGTCGCTCAACCTGCGCCCCCGCAAGCTCGAGATCGTCTCCTGCCCGTCGTGCGGCCGCGCCCAGGTCGACGTCTACAAGCTCGCGGATGCCGTGACGGCCGGGCTCGAGGGCATGACGGTCCCGCTCCGGGTCGCCGTCATGGGCTGCGTCGTCAACGGTCCGGGGGAGGCCCGCGAGGCCGACCTGGGCGTCGCCTCCGGCAACGGCAAGGGGCAGATCTTCGTCAAGGGCGAGGTCATCAAGACGGTTCCCGAGAGCGAGATCGTCGAGACGCTCATCGAGGAGGCCATGCGCATCGCCGAGGAGATGGGCGAGCCCATGGACGAGGAGTCCGCCGGCGTGCCGTCGGTCACCGTCGGCTGAGACCACCGCACGGAATGCCGACGGGTCGCCTCGACGCCGTCGTCCCACCCCCGGCGGGCCGCCGAGCGGAGGTCCTCGGCCGCACTCCAGAGACGGTCTACCGCGACCGCTACGACAACGACGCCGGCATCCGGCACCACCGGACGATACGTCGGCGGGCAGCGGACCACCTCGCCGAGGTGGGTCCCGCGTCCAGGGCCACGCGGGTGCTCGACAACACCGACCTCACCGCGCCGGGGCTCAGGGGTAGCGCACGGGGTCGGGGTCTCGCTGCTCGGCCGAGAGCTTCCGGTTGAGGGAGAACAACCGGCCCAGCACCGGCATCAGCACGATGTTGACGCCGTGCAGGATGCCGATGACGAGCAGGATGCCGCCCACGCGCAGGGCGGCGCCCTGGAGCTGCTCGGCGGTGACGACCCCGGTGGCCTCGTTGTGCCAGTCCGCGATCGGCGCGAAGTGAGCGGTCATGAGGATGTACGCCGCGAAGATGAGGTAGTAGACGATGTCGGTGAGCACGATGTAGCTCTTGCCGGTCAGCGGGTTGTCGTGGAAGACGTCGGCCGCGTAGGCCCGCCCGAACCGCTTGATGAACGGTCCGAGCCAGACGGCGACGGCGACGAGGACGAGGGTCGTGGCGACTTCGACGATCCACCAGGGCATGGCCAGCGCTCCGTTCGGTCGGGGGGTCAGGACGAGGACTGTGGTCGCGACGACGCCCACGAGGGCTGCGGCCGCGCAGGCGGTGAGGATGCCGGCCCGCCGCCGTCGCCGGTCGGCGTCGATGCTGTCGACCACGCGGTCGAACAGGTCGGGGGAGGGGGTCGTGGGGGACTGGGTCAGGGCCTTGGTGATGCGGTCCTCGAGGTGGGTCATCGGTCGGCCTCCAGGGTCGCGGCGAGGGCGTCGAGCCCACGCTGCAGGTGGGTCTTGACGGTGTTGGTCGACAACCCGAGGGTCGCGGCGATCTCCGCCACGGGCATGTCGTAGTAGTAGCGCAGCGTCACGCAGTCGCGCTGGCGCCGCGGGAGGGCGCGCAGGGCCGCCACGACCGCTGCCCGCTCGGCCCGCTCCTCGGCGGTCTCCGCGGCCGACGGGACGTCGGGCTGGGCCGGCGGCCGGTGCCGCCACGAGACGAAGCCGCGCCGGTTGTGGTCGCGGGCGAGGTTGATGACGATCGACCGCAGGTAGGCCGCGGCGCGGTTCTGGTCACGGAGCCGCCCCTGGTGGCGGGCGAAGCGGATGAAGGCCTCCTGCACGAGGTCCTCCGCGGCGGTCTTGTCGTCGACGTAGAACCGCGCGAGCCGGGTGAGCGAGGCCGCCTCGGCGTCGAAGAGCGCCTCGACGTCGACGGGCTCGACCCCCGCGACGCCGACCGGGCCTGCTCCGGCGGCGACGACCTCCATCACCGTGACGGACGCGCGAGCCGCGCGTGCGGGTGACAACGGGACCTGACGGAATCGTGCGTGATCTTCGTCGACCTCGAGCCCCGGGTCCGTGTCACCCACGAGGAGTGCGGCCGTCGTCCAACGAGTGTCCGCGCACCAGCACCCGACCGAGGGGACCGCCATGACACGCACGACCCACCGCATGCTCGCCATGCCCGCCATTGTCGCGCTCGCGGGCTTCACCGCCAGCGGCGCGGCCGCTGCCGCGGGTGGCCCCGTGGTCCGCTCCGCCGGGCCGCTCACCGACCTCAAGCCGGCCGCGGCCGGGCCCTTCGACGGCGCCAGCGCCGCCGTGCAGATCGTGTCCTCCGGGGGTGCGTCGCACACCGTGCTCCGCGTGCGCGGCGTCGAGGGGGCGGACGGCCAGACCTTCGGTGCCCACCTGCACGTCGGGCCGTGCGTGGCCGGCAACGGTGCGGCCGCCGGCCCGCACTACAACTCCGACGTCCTGGCCGGCGCCGAGAGGCCGCGGGTCGGTGAGGAGACCGAGGTCTGGCTCGACGTCACCATCGACGACGGGTCGGGGACCGCGACGGCATCCGTGCCGTTCGTGCCGGTGCCCGGGGACCACTCCGTCGTGATCCACGCCCTGGAGACCAACCACGAGACCGGCCTCGCCGGGGACCGGCTGGCCTGCCTGCCGGTGGAGTGGTGATGTGGCGCGCGTTCGGCGTCGGGGCCGCGGCGGGGCTGGTGTGGGGGGTCGTGGCCCGGGGCTTCATGCGGCTGCTCGCCGAGGTCCCCGAGTTCTCGTGGGCGGGCACGCTCGGGATCATCGGGGTCGCGATGGTGGTCGGCGGTGCCGTGGGCCTGGTCCGTCGGGCCCGGACCGACGGCCGCAGCCGGTGGTGGCGTCTCGTGGCACTCCCGTTCGTGCTGCTCTTCACGGCAGCCGGAGCCCTGTTCCTGCCCGGCGCACTGGGCATCGCCGCGTCTCGGCGCGGTGGGTGGTTCCTCAGGGTCGTGGGCGCCCTGCTGGTCGGGGTGAGCGTCTGGGCCGTCGTCGACGAGAGCCTCGGCGTCCCGCCGGCGCGCCAGGCCCTCGGGCTCCTCATCGCCTTCGGCTGCCTGGCCGTCGAGGGCTGGGCCCTGGGTGAGGTGGTGCGCCGGTGGGCGCCCAGACCGGCGCGGGTGGTGGAGCCGGGCCTGAGTCCGGCGGGCCTTCCGGCCTGAGCGGGCCGGCGGAGGAGCCGGTGCACGGGGTGAGGGCGCGCACGGGGCCCTACGCTGGTGTCGTGCTGCGCACGCGCTCCCCGGTCCGTCCCCTGTCGCTCGCCGACCGTGACGAGGCCCTCGACGTCTGCGCTCGCGACCTGCCCTCCGGGGTGTTCGTCGCCGCCCGGGTCATGGAGGGCGCCCGTGGAGGGTCGCTCTCGAGCCTGCTCGGGCACCGCGTCGACGGTGAGCTGACGTCGCTGTGCTGGGCCAGTGCGAACGTCGTCCCCGTGGCGACCACCGACGAGAGCCGGGCCGCCTTCGCGGAGCGGGTCCGTCGCTGGCGCGGGAGGTGCGCCTCGGTCTTCGGCCGGCGCCCCGAGGTCGAGGACCTCTGGGGCCAGCTCGAACCGCACTGGGGGCCGGCCCGGGCCGTCCGTCGGCACCAGCCACTCCTCGTCGCCGACGCACTGCCGTCGACGCGTGGGGTGCCCCTCGACCCCCGGGTACGCCCGGCGCGACCCGAGGAGGTCGACCTCGTGCTCCCCGCGGCGGAGCACATGTTCACCGCCGAGATCGGCTACCCGCCCTACCGGGGCAGCGACCGGGGCTACCGGGCCTCGCTCGCGTCGTTGGCCGCCCGGGGCCACACCTACGTCGTCGTCGAGGGTGGCGAGGTGATCTTCAAGACCGACATCGGCAGCCTGGCCCTCGGGTGCGCCCAGCTCCAGGGCGTCTGGGTCGCCCCGCGGCTGCGCGGCCGTGGGCTCGCCGTGCCGATGCTCGCGAGCGTCGTCGAACAGGTCATGGTGGGGCAGGCCCCCCTCGTCACGCTCTACGTCAACGACTTCAACGCGGCGGCCCGGGCCACCTACGAGCACATCGGCTTCCGCGAGGTGGGGGAGTTCACGACCGTGCTCCTCTGAGGGGGTGGTTGGATGGGTTCATGGCCACCGACGTCCCGCCCCTCACGAGGGACGTGACCGGCCTGGCCGTCCTCCTGGCCACGTCCGGTGTCACCCACCTCGTGCGACCCGAGGTCTTCGACGGGATGGTGCCCCGCGTGCTGCCCAACCGGCGGGCGATCGTGACCGTCTCGGGCGTCGCCGAGCTGGTCTGCGCGGCCGGCCTGCTCGTCCCGCGCACCCGGCGCGCCGCGGGGTGGGCCTCCGCCGTGCTCCTCGTGGCCGTCTTCCCGGCCAACGTCACGATGAGCGTCACCGAGGGCCGCCGGGCCGAGCGCCAGGGTGACCCGCGATCTCGGGCCAGGTTCGCGGCGACGCTGGCCCGCCTCCCGCTCCAGCTGCCCCTCATCCGCACCGCACTGCGCGCGGCCGGGCACTGAGGGCGCCGATGTCGACACTCGACTGGCGGCCCCTGACCGACGAGGACCTGCCCGGACTGGCCTCGCTGGCGAGCCACTGCCTGGCCAAGGACGGCGGCCTGCCGCAGCTCGCCGAGGAGCCGATGCTCCGCAGGCTGTTCCTGTCGGGCAAGAGCATCGGCGGTCGCGACGAGACCGGTGACCTCGTCGCCGCGGCCTCGGTGTTCGTCGACGACACCGGGCACCGGACGGCCCACGGGCTCGTCCACCCCTCCGCCCGCTTCCAGGGGCACGGCGAGGCCCTCGTCCTCTGGTGCCGTGAGCACTCCGACGGGGTGCTCCTCAAGCTCATCACCGAGACCACCTCACCGGAGGCGGAGGAGCTGTTCGACCGGCTCATGCTGCGCCGCACCTTCGCGGAGCACGTCATGCGCCACCCCTTGGCCGACATCCCGCGCATCAAGCGGCCCGAGGGGCTGCACTCCGAGAAGTGGACCGACGAGACGGCGCCGCTGTTCCACGCGGCGTACCGGCTGTCCTTCGCCGAGCGGCCCGGCTTCCCGGACACCCCGCTCGAGGCGTGGGTCAAGGAGAACGAGGAGGACCCGGGCTTCCGGCCCGAGCTCTCCCGCGTCACGCTCGACCCCGAGGGCGAGCCGGCGGGCTTCGTCACCCTGGGCGACGACTGGATCGAGCAGGTCGGCGTGGTCCCGGCGTGGCGGGGCAGGCGCCTCGGCGCACACCTCGTGGCGCGGTCGCTGCGCGCCCTGCGCAAGGCGGGCTGCGAGCAGGTCTGGCTCGCCGTCAACGTCGACAACCCGGCCCACGAGCTCTACCTCCGCCTGGGCTTCGAGGACGCGGGCATGCGGGCCCGCTACGAGGAGACCCAGCGCTGAGCCGCAGCTGCGGGTAATGCCGGCGCCCGGCATCCGCGCGCATCGTTATCCTTGGCGGGCCCACCCCACCACCCCAGGAGCTCCCCCGTGGCCATGCGCATGTCGTCCCTGTTCCTGCGAACCCTTCGCGAGAACCCGGCGGACGCCGAGGTGCCGAGCCACCAGCTGCTCGTCCGGGCCGGCTACATCCGGCGGGTGAGCCCCGGCATCTACACGTGGCTGCCGCTCGGGCTCAAGGTGCTCCGCAGGATCGAGACGATCGTCCGCGAGGAGATGGACGCGATCGGCGCCCAGGAGCTGCTCTTCCCCGCCCTGCTGCCGAAGGAGCCCTACGAGGCGACCGGCCGCTGGGACGAGTACGGCGTCAACGTGTTCCGGCTGACCGACCGCAAGGACGCCGACCACCTCCTCGGGCCGACCCACGAGGAGATGTTCACCCTCGCGGTCAAGGACCTCTACAGCTCGTACAAGGACCTCCCGCTGTCGATCTACCAGATCCAGACGAAGTACCGCGACGAGGCCCGGCCCCGGGCGGGCCTGCTGCGCGGCCGCGAGTTCGTCATGAAGGACAGCTACTCCTTCGACATCGACGAGGCCGGGCTCGACAAGAGCTACGAGCTGCACCGCGGCGCCTACGTGAGGATCTTCGACCGGCTCGGCTTCCACTACGTCATCGTCCGGGCGATGGCCGGTGCGATGGGGGGCTCGAAGTCCGAGGAGTTCCTCGCCACCGCCGCGAACGGCGAGGACACCTACGTGCGCTGCACGAACTGCGGGTATGCCGCGAACGTCGAGGCCGTGCAGGTGCCGGTCCCCGACCCGGTGGACGCGTCCGGCGTCCCGGCGGCCCACGTCGAGGACACCCCGGACACCCCGACGATCGAGACCCTCGTCGACCACCTCAACGAGGCCTTCCCCCGGGGCGACGGGCGGCCCTGGACCGCCGCCGACACCCTGAAGAACGTCCTGGTGGTGCTCGTACAGCCGGACGGCACGCGTGAGCCGCTGGCCGTGGGGCTGCCCGGCGACCGCGAGGTCGACGAGAAGCGCCTCGGCGCCCAGGTCGAGCCCGCCGTCGTCGAGGCCTTCGACGAGAAGGACTTCGAGGCCTACCCCTCGCTCGCGAAGGGCTACATCGGGCCCGGTGTGCTCGGCGCCGAGCGGGCATCCGGCATCCGCTACCTCCTCGACCCCCGCGTGAGCGAGGGCACCGCGTGGGTGACCGGCGCCGACGAGCCCGGTCGCCACGTCATCGACCTCGTCGTGGGGCGCGACTTCACGGCGGACGGCACGATCGAGGCCGCCGAGGTGCGCGACGGCGACGCCTGCCCCTCGTGTGGCCACGCGCTCGAGACGGCCCGCGGCATCGAGATGGGGCACATCTTCCAGCTCGGCACGAAGTACGCCGAGGCGCTCGACCTCAGGGTGCTCGACGAGAACGGCACGCTGCGCACGGTGATCATGGGCTCCTACGGCGTCGGGGTCTCGCGCGCGGTCGCGTGCGTCGCCGAGGGCAACCACGACGAGCTCGGCCTCGTCTGGCCGCGTGCCGTCGCTCCCGCCGACGTGCACGTCGTGGCCACCGGCAAGGACGACTCCGTCCTGACGTACGCCGAGGAGCTCACCCGCTCGCTCGAGGCCGCCGGTGTCGAGGTGCTCCTCGACGACCGGCGCCAGGCGAGCCCCGGCGTGAAGTTCAAGGACGCCGAGCTCATCGGGGTGCCGACGATCGTCGTCGTCGGTCGTGGCCTCGCCGGTGGGACGATCGAGGTCAAGGACCGGCGCAGCGGCCAGCGTCGCGACGTGCCCGTCGGCTCGGCGGTGGCGGAGCTCCTCGCCGAGATCGGCCGCTCGTGACGCAGCCCGTCGAGGCCGTCGTCTTCGACTGGGGCGGCACGCTCACGCCGTGGCACGTCGTGGACATGCCCGAGCAGTGGCGCGTGTTCGCCCGGGAGGTGCACGGCATACCGGTGGACTCCCCGGACGTGTCCGAGGCCGACCTCGAGGAGGCACACCGCCTGGCCGACCGGATCCTCGCGGCGGAGGACGCGGCGTGGCGGCGCGGACGCGTGGAGCACTCGTCGGCCGTCCTGTCCGAGATCCTCGAGGCGGCCGGGGTCGACGCGGCCCACGACCGGCACCACCTCGCGCTCGCGGCCTACCGTCGCTTCTGGGAGCCGCACACCGTCACCGACCCGCAGGTGCGCCCGGTCTGGGAGGGCCTGCGGCAGCGCGGCATCCGGGTCGGGGTGCTCTCGAACACGATCTGGACGCGGGAGTACCACCGGGGGATCTTCGAGCGTGACGGGGTGCTCGACCTCCTCGACGCCGACCTGTACTCGAGCGAGATCCCGCACGTGAAGCCGCACCCCGAGGCGTTCCGGGCGATCTGCCGGGCGCTCGACGTGGAGCCGCGGCGGGCGGTCTACGTGGGGGACCGCGTGTTCGAGGACGTCCACGGGCCGCAGCAGGTGGGGATGCGGGCGATCTGGATCCCGCACTCCGAGATCCCGGTGTCCCAGCGGGTCGAGGTGACCGCGGTGCCCGACGGCCACGCGCACGAGCTCCTCGACGTGCTCACCATCGTGGACGGCTGGTCGGCGCCCTCGTGACCGACCCCGGTCCCGAGGTCGTCGCTCTGCTCGGCCTCGCGGGGTTCCTCGCTGGCTGGGTCGACGCCGTCGTCGGCGGGGGAGGGCTCGTGCAGCTGCCCGCGCTGCTGCTGGGCCTCCCCGGCGCCACCCCCGCCCAGGTCCTGGCGACGAACAAGTTCGGGTCGGTGTGGGGGACGGCGACGGCCGCGGTGACCTATGGGCGTCGGGTGCGTCCGGACCTGCGGACGGCGCTGCCCATGGCCGCCGTCGCCTACGTCGGCGCCGTCGTCGGGGCGCTCATCGGCCTGCACATCCCCAAGGCGGCGTTCAACCCGGTCATCTTCGTCATGCTCGTGGCGGTCGGCGCCTACACCCTGCTCAAGCCGTCGCTCGGTGAGGAGACCCAGCTGCGCTGGTCCGGGCATCGGCACACCGTGGCGGCCGTGCTGACGGGCTTCGTCATCGGCGTCTACGACGGTGCCCTGGGGCCGGGCACGGGCTCGTTCTTCGTCTTCGCGCTCGTCGGCCTCATGGGCTACGCCTTCCTCGAGGCGAGCGCGAAGGCCAAGATCGCGAACCTCGCCACCAACCTCGGCGCCCTGACCGTGTTCGCCCCGGGGGGCCACATCGTCTGGAGCGTCGCCGTCGTCATGGCCGGAGCGAACCTCCTCGGCGGCTGGGTCGGCGCCCGGACCGCGGTGTCGCGGGGCAGCCGGTTCATCCGGATGGTCTTCATCGTCGTCGTGAGCGGGTTCATCGTCCGCATCGGGGGAGACCTCGTCGGCCTCTGGTGACCAGGCCTGCATCCGGTACCCGGCATCCGGTGTGTGTGGGAACCGGCTCCTGGGCGCCGTCGGCGACGTCCACTCACTCGGTGCACGGACGCCCGTCGACGGCGCCCGGTGACGCCTCCGGTGGCCACCACGAGCCGCGCGCACGTCGTGAGGCGCTGCTGGACGACCAGGCACATGACGGCGCGGCCTGCCGGTCGCTCACCGCCCCGTGCGCTGCCCGCACGGCGGCCACCTCGACGCGGGCGCCGGACGTGTCGGGATCACCGGCTGGCACCGACCCAGCATCGTCGGATGCCGTGACCGGGCCGCCGAGCTCCACAGCCGGCGAGGGCTCCTCGGCGGTGCGTGTGGGAACCGGCTCCTCCGCGCCGATTCCCACAGGCACCGGGGCCGGCCACCGGATCAGGGGCGGACCGTCGTCAGCCAGAGCACGGCATACGGCGGCAGCCAGACGTTGCCGTCGCCGCCCCAGGGCAGGGCCTCGCCGGTGATCTCGTCCCGGGCATCGGCCATCCCGAGCTCGTTGACCCGCCAGCCGGGCCAGGGCCGCCACTCGGGGGTCACGTTGTGCACGCCGACGAACCGCCCCACGGGGTGCTCGCGCACCGTGACGAGCACACCCGGGTCGTCGACCGGGCCCAGGAGCGTCTCGACCGACCCGTGCAGGTGCGGCAGCTCAGACCTCGCCCGCACGAGGGCAACGACGTCGCCGAACACGCGACCCGCGACCGTCGAGGGGTCGTGCCGCTCCTCGGCCCGGGCCCAGTCGAGGCGGGGTCGGTGGGTCCACCGGTTGTCCTCCTCGTGCCCCGGCTCCGACGCCCAGTCGGGGTCGTTGGGCTGGCCCAGCTCGTCGCCGCTCCAGATGACGGGGATGCCGCCCCAGCCGATGACGAGGGCGTGCGCGAGCCGCAGCGCCGAGGCCGCGAGGTCGACCTCCTCGGGGGTGCCGGCGGCCTCGAGCCCGACGAGCGAGGCCGCGCTCCCGCTCGTGCGGCGGTCGTCGGTGTCGGGGTTGTACTGGAACACCAGGCCCCTGGCCGACGACCCGGGGAAGTCACCGGCATACCAGTGGGCGAGGAAGCTGCGGTGCGCGTGCCCGTTCATCCCGACGGCCGCGGCGTCCTCGTCCATGATCGCCCAGCCGATGTCGTCGTGGCAGCGCAGGTAGGTCAGCCAGGTCGCCGAGGGCGGCTTGGGCGGCAGCGCCCCGAGGGCCTGCACCGCGAGGCGCACGTCGCGGGCCGCGAGCATCGACCACACCTGCACCATGAGGCTGTTGTGGTACGCGAGGTCGCTCACCTTGCCGGAGTACGACCCGGTGCCGAGGTAGTCGAGCAGCTTGGTCGGGGCGACGATCGCCTCGGCGAGGAACGCCACCGACGGGCAGGCGATCCGGGTCACCGCCCGGAGCACCTGGGTGATGGCGTGCACCTCCGGCTGGCCCTGGCAGTCGGTGCCGAGGCGCTTCCACATGAACGCGATCGCGTCGAGCCGGAGCACGTCGACGCCACGGTTCGCGAGGTCGAGGATGATCGACGCGTACTCGCGCAGAACGGCCGGGTTCGCCCAGTTGACGTCCCACTGGAACTCGTTGAACGTCGTCCACACCCAGCCGTCGAGGTCGTCGTCCCACGTGAAGTTGCCCGGCGCGAAGTCAGGGAAGACCTCCGGCAGGGTGAGCTCGTACGTGTCGGGCACGGTCCGGTCCGGGAAGACGTGGAAGTACTCCCGGTATGCCGGGTCGCCGGCCCGGGCGCGGGCCGCCCAGTCGTGCTCCCGGGCCACGTGGTTGAGCACGAGGTCGAGCACGAGGCTCATCCCCGCACCGTGCAGCGACTCGGCCAGCGCCTCGAGGTCGTCCATCGTCCCCAGGTCGGGGCGGACCGAGCGGTAGTCCGCGACGGCATACCCACCGTCGTTGTCGCCCTCGCGCGGCCGGAGCAGTGGCATGAGGTGGAGGTAGGTCACGCCGAGCTCGGCGAGGTAGGGCAGGTGGCCGGTGACCCCGCGCAGGTCGCCCGCGAACCGCTCCGTGTAGGCCGCGTACCCCACCATGGCGGGGTCCTGGAGCCAGTCGGGGCGCAGCATCCGCTCGATGTCCCGCACGTGGAGGCGGTCGGAGCGCGCGACGTAGGCAGCGCTCGCGAGGCCCACGAGCTCGGCAGCGAGCAGGGGCGCGCGCTGTGCGCCGTAGAGGGGGATGAGGCCAGTCACGAGGTCGGGCCACCAGCGCTCGACCCGGGCCTGGAGCATCGCTCGGCGCTCCTCGCCCAGGTCCGCGGGAACGGGAATCGCGGGCGGGGGCACCAGTGCTCTCACGGGCGGCATTCTTACGGATCTGCGCAAACGTTTCCACACCCTCATGGAGCACGCCGACGTGGTGCACAGGTGGGCCACAGGATCGGCCGCGACCGTGGCACCATGACGACGAGCACCGCCAACCCCCCCGAGGTCCTCGGCTCCGTGGACGGCGCCCGCCGCGCCCGGCCCCACCGCCGACCCGCGCCGGTGCCCCCCTGGTGGCGCGACGCCTCCGCGGCGGCCTTCTGGGGGGTCCTCCTCCTGGTCACCGCACTCTGGGTGCAGGGCGGCGGCGTGCAGGAGCTCGGCTCGGTCTCCGGGGCGCTGACGTCCACCGGGCGGCTCACCGGGCTCGTCGCCTCGGCGCTCCTGCTGGTCCAGGTGTTCCTCATGGCCCGGGTGCCGTGGTTCGAGCAGGCCTGGGGCCAGGACGACCTCGCTCGCACGCACCGCCTCGTCGGCTTCACGTCGTTCAACCTCATGGTCGGCCACATCGTCCTCATCACCCTCGGCTACGCCGCAGGCTCCAGCCTCGGGCTGTGGGGAACCACTGTCGACCTCGTCGTCAACTACCCCGGGATGCTCCTCGCGGTGGCGGGAACGGCGGCGCTGGTCATGGTCGTCGTCACCTCGGTCAGGAAGGCCCGGCGCCGCCTGCGCTACGAGTCCTGGCACCTCATCCACCTCTACGGCTACCTCGGGGCGGGCCTGGCGCTCCCCCACCAGCTGTGGACCGGCACCGACTTCCTCGCCTCCAGGGCAGCGACGGTCTTCTGGTGGACCCTGTATGCCGTGTGCGCCGGGGCGGTGCTCCTCTTCCGGGTCGGCCTCCCGCTCTGGCGCTCCCTGTCCTCGCCCCTGCGGGTGCTCGACGTGCGGGCCGAGGCTCCCGGGGTCACGACCGTGACCGTCGGCGGGGCCGGCGTGGCGCGGATGCCGGTGCGTGCCGGCCAGTTCTTCCAGTGGCGGTTCCTCGACGGCCCGGGCTGGACGCGGGGCAACCCCTACTCCATCTCCGCGGCGCCGGACGGCCGCACGCTGCGCTTCACCGCGGCCCACGCCGGTGACGGCTCGGCGCGGCTCGCGACCCTGCGCCCCGGCACGCGGGTCCTCGTCGAGGGTCCCTACGGACGCCTCCACGGCGGCGTGCGCGCGCACCGCAAGGTGCTCCTCATGGGGTCCGGCATCGGGATCACGCCCCTGCGGGCGCTGCTCGAGGAGCTCGACCAGGCCCCCGGCGACGTCACCGTCGTCCACCGCGTGCACGACCGCCGGGACGCCGTGCTCGTCGAGGAGATCGACAGGCTCGCGGCAGCCCGCGGCGCGCGGCACCTCCTCATCGAGGGCCCGCGGGTGCGCGACCGCCACAGCTGGCTCCCGGACCAGGCCCGCCACCTCACCGACGCGGAGGCGCTGCTCCAGCTCGTGCCCGACCTCGCCGACCACGACGTCTACCTCTGCGGCTCGGACGGCTGGATGTCCGCCGCCCGGGACGCCGCCGTCGCGGCCGGCGCCGCGACGGACGCCGTGCACCTCGAGCGCTTCGCCTACTGACCCGTTCGACCGACCGATCCAGCGACAAGGAACCACCCATGCGACGCATCACGACCTGGCTGCTCAGCACGATCTCGGCCCTGGTGCTCCTCTTCAGCTACCACACGTCCACGAGCTCCGCGGCGAGCACGAGCGTCGTCGCCCAGGGCGACACCGGGACGACGTCGTCGGGCGGGTCCACCGACTCCGGCTCCTCGAGCTCCGGCAGCGGCTCCTCGAGCGACTCGGGGTCGAGCTCGGGTTCGGGGTCCGGCTCGTCCTCCGGCAAGACCTACACCGGTGACGCGGTCTCGACCCGCTACGGCGACGTCCAGGTGAAGATCACCGTCGCGAACGGGCAGGTCACCGCGGCGGAGGTCACGACGGTCCCGTGGAACAACCCCAAGGACCAGCAGATCAACTCGTATGCCGTGCCGATCCTCAACTCCGAGGCGGTCGACGCCCAGAGCGCCCAGATCGACATGGTCTCGGGTGCGACGTACACCTCCGAGGGGTACATCCAGTCCCTGCAGTCGGCCCTGGACCAGGCGAACCTGTGATCACCGCCGAGATCCCCGTCGCCCCGGCCGCCCCGCCCCCGCCCCGGCTCGCCCGCCGCGCGTGGGTCGAGCAGGTCATGGGGATGCCGGTGAGCGTGCACGTGCGCGCCGTCGAGCCCACCCGGCCGGACGTCGTGGCGGGCGTCGCCCGGGTGTACGCCCACCTGCGCCGGGTCGACGCGGTGCTCAGCACCTGGCGCGCCGGCAGCGACCTCCTGCGGCTCCAGCACGGTGAGACGGACGAGGTGCACGCGTGGGTCGCCGACGTGACCGAGCTCTGCCTCGAGGCGGAGGAGCGCACCGACGGGCTGTTCCGTGCCTGGCGGCGCCGGCCGGCCGGCCGGCTGGCCTTCGACCCCACCGGGCTCGTCAAGGGCTGGGCCGTGGCCGGCGCCGCCGCGCACCTCGACGTCGTGCCCGAGGTCGCCTACAGCATCGGCGCCGGTGGGGACATCGTCGTCGGCGCCGGGCCCGGCCCCTCGGCCGCAGCCCCCTCGTGGCGCATCGGCATCGAGGACCCACGCCACCGCGGGTCCATCGCCGAGGTCGTCACGATCCGGCGCGGGGCGGTCGCGACGTCGGGTGCCGCGGCCCGCGGTGCGCACGTCCAGGACCCCGTCACGGGGGAGGGGGTCGCGCGCGAGGGCTCCGCCACGGTCGTGGGTCCCGACCTGCTCTGGGCGGACGTGTGGGCCACCGCGGCGTGGGTGGACCCCCACCGCACCCGTGCGCTGCTCGCGGAGCGGGACCCGGCATACCGGCTCATCACGCTCTGACCTCCGCGGTCAGCCCCGCAGGACGCGGGCGAGGTCCTCGCGCGACGTCACGGGCCGCTCGCAGACGAACCCGCGGCAGACGTAGGCGGCCGGTGCGCCCGCCACCAGCGGTCGATCCGCGAGGAGCGGGATTCCGGGTGCGTCGGGATCCCCTCGGACGACGACCGCGCCAGGTGAGGTCGACGCACGCGCGACCCGGGCGAGCTCGTCCGCCGCCGGCCCCTCGCCGACGACCGCCACCTGCAGCGGCCCGGCCAGCGCCCCCTCGGCGACCGCCAGGGCCCACCCGCCGAAGCGTGCCTCACGGGCAGCGACCGAGCCGCACGCCGCGAGGGCGTCCTCGGCGGCGAGCCGGTGCCGCGTCGAGCCCGTCAGCGCGGCCTGGGTCAGGAGGGCTCCCGCCAGCGCGGAGGCGCCCGCCGGCTCGGCATTGTCCGCGCGGCTCGCGGGCCGCGAGAACAGCGCGGGTGCGTCGTGCGCCGTGTCGTGGAGGATGCCGTCGTCGTCGACGAACCGCTCCAGCGCCCGGTCGAGCAGCTCCCCTGCCAGCTCCGCCCAGCGTGGCGCACCCGTGGCCTGGTGGAGGGCGAGGAGGCCCTCCGCGAGGTCCCCGTGGTCGTCGAGGACGGCGGGGGCGACTCCGACGACGCCACCACGCGACGTGCGCCTGAGGGTCCCGTCGACGTCGTGGGTCCCGACGACGAAGGCCGCCGCCCTCGCGGCCGCCTCCACGAGGTCAGGGCGGTCGAGCAGGGTCCCGGCGTCGGCGAGCGCGGCCACGGCGAGGCCGTTCCAGGCGGTGACGACCTTGTCGTCGCGGCTCGGCTGGGGCCTGGCGCCGCGAGCCGCAAGGAGCCGGGCCCGGGTCGCCGCCCACCAGGCGCCGTCCTCGGGCTCCCGGCGCAGCTGGAGCGTGGACGTGCCCTGCTCGAAGGTGCCGGAGGACGTGACACCGAGGAGGTCCGCGGCCCTGGCGCCGTCGTCGGCCCCGAGGACCTCCTCGAGCTGGGCCGGCGACCAGGCGTAGGTCAGCCCCTCGTGGGAGTGCCCGTCGACGACCGTGTCCGCGTCGAGCGCCGAGGCGAAGGCACCCTCGGGGGTGCGCAGGTCCCGGAGGAGGAAGCCGGCGGTCTCCTCCGCGACGCGGCGAGCGAGCGGGTCACCGGTCGCGCGCCAGAGGTGGGCGTACACGCGGAGCAGCAGCGCGTTGTCGTAGAGCATCTTCTCGAAGTGGGGGACCACCCAGTCGGCGTCCACGGCGTACCGGGCGAACCCACCGCCGAGCTGGTCGTACATCCCGCCCCGGGCCATCGCCTCGCACGTGCCGCGGACCATGGCGAGGGCGTCGGTCGAGCCCGTGCGCGCGTGGTGGCGCAGGAGGAACTCGAGCACCATCGAGGGCGGGAACTTCGGCGCGCCACCGAACCCGCCTCGGGCCTCGTCGTAGACCGACCGGAGCGCCGGGACCGCCGCGTCGCAGGTGTCGGCACCGATCGCGGAGGGGGCCGGCGGGCCGGTGACCTCGCGGAGCCGGCCGGCGACGTGGGCACCCGACTCGAGCACCCGCTCAGGGTCGGTGCGCCACACCTCCGACGCCTGCTCGAGGAGGGAGAGCAGCTGCGGCTTGGGTAGGTACGTGCCGGCGAAGAACGGGTCGCCGTCGGGGGTGAGGAGGCAGGTCATGGGCCACCCGCCGTGGCCCGTGAGGGCGGTCGTCGCGGCCATGTAGACGGCGTCGACGTCGGGGCGCTCCTCGCGGTCGACCTTGACGGCGACGAAGTTCGGGTTTACGGCGGCGGCCACCTCGTCGTCCTCGAACGACTCGTGCGCCATGACGTGGCACCAGTGGCAGGCGGCGTACCCGACGGACAGCAGCACCGGCACGCCTCGGCTCCTGGCCTCCTCGAACGCCTCGTCCCCCCACTCCTGCCAGTCGACCGGGTTGTCCCGGTGCTGGAGGAGGTACGGCGAGGTGGACGCGGCCAGGCGGTTCGGCATACCACCCACTCTCCCTCACCGACCGGGTGCGGCGCGGCGCGAGGTCCCCGCAGTCCTGGGCCGCCCTCATCACCCACCGGGGTGATGAGGCCCGGCCCCCCGGGGGCCAGTCTGGGGGGTGACAGCCGGACCGCCCGGGGCTGCAGCGGTGACGAACGTCGGAGCCGGGCCACCACGGATCCAGGAGGATCGCATGAGCAGCGACAACACCCGTATGACGACTGACCTCTCCGGCAACGAGCCCGAGGAGAGCACCGCGGCCATGGGATGGATCGCCTTCGCCGCCTGCATGATGATCATGGTCGGCGTCTTCCACGTCATCGCCGGGCTGAGCGGCATCATCGGCGACACGGCCTACGTGCGGACGCCGAACTACGTCTTCGCGTTCGACAGCACGACATGGGGCTGGATCCACCTGCTCGGGGGCGTGCTCGTGGCGCTCGCCGGTGCCGCCCTGTTCCAGGGGGCGCTGTGGGCGCGGACCGTGGGCGTCATCCTCGCCCTCGGCAGCGCCATCGGCACCTTCGCCTTCCTGCCCAGCTCGCCGATCTGGGCGATGGCCATCCTCGCGGTCGACGTCGCCATCATCTGGGCGCTGACCGCGCACGGGCGGGCCTGGGCCGTTCGCTGACCCACCTGCGCGTCACCGCCGGCCGGACGTCCCCAGCCGGCGGTCGGGCGTGTCGGTGGTCCGTACCGTGACCGGCCGACCCCTCGAACGGAGGTGACCGTGGACGAGACCGCGATCGTCGTGGTCGCCGCGGCCATCTTCGTCTGGGGGGCGGTGTCGGCTCGGCTCGAGCGCGCCGACCTCACCGCGCCCATCGTCTTCATGGGCGTGGGCGCGGCGCTGGCCGCGTTCCACCTCGTCGACGCGCCGTCCGCGCCCGGGACCGTCCGGCCCCTGGTCGAGCTCACCCTCGTGTGGGTGCTGTTCGCCGACGCGGCGCGGGTGCCGCTCCGGACCATGCGTACGGACCTCGGCCAGTTCGTGCGCCTGCTCGGCGTGGGCCTCCCGCTCTCCATCCTCCTCGGCTGGGGTCTGGCCGTGTGGCTCTTCCCCGGGTTCGGGGTCTGGCTGGCCCTGCTCGTGGCCGCCGCCCTCGCACCGACGGACGCGGCCCTCGGCGTCCCGGTCGTGACGAACCCCCTCGTTCCTGCGCGCGTGCGAAGGCTCATCACTGTCGAGAGCGGGCTGAACGACGGGATCGCCACGCCGGTCGTCATGTTCGCGATCGCCGGTGCGGCCTCGGCCGAGGGGCTCGAGGAGGCCCAGGGCCTCGCGACGGCCGCTGCCGAGCTCGCGCTCGGGGCGGTGGTCGGCCTGCTGCTCGGGGCCGTCGGGGGGCTTGTCCTGCGGGTGGCTCGTCGGCGCGGCTGGGCCACCGAGGACTTCACCGGCGCAGCCGTCCTGGCCCTGGCGGTGGCTGCCTACGCCGGCGCCGTCGCCCTGCACGGGAACGGCTTCGTCGCGGCGTTCTGCGGCGGGCTCGCGTTCGGCGCCATGGCCGGTCGGCGCGGGCCCGAGGAGCTCGCGTTCCTCGAGCAGGCGAGCGGGCTGGTGTCCCTCCTCGTCTGGCTCGTGTTCGGTGCCATCGCGGTGCCCGTCATGGTTGACCACCTCGACGTGCGGATCGTGCTGTATGCCGTGCTCAGCCTGACGCTCGTCCGCATGCTGCCGGTCGCCCTGGCCTCGCTGGGGAGCGGCCTCGGGCGGTCGACCGTGCTGTTCGTCGGCTGGTTCGGGCCGCGCGGGCTGGCCTCGCTCGTCTTCGCCCTCATCGCCCTGGAGGAGCTCGGCCCCGAGGCGGAGGGCGCGCTGGCGGTCATCACGGTGACGGTCTTCCTCAGCGTCATCGCCCACGGCCTGAGCGCCGCTCCGCTGGCGGCTCGGTACGGCCGTGCGGAGGGGGCGAAGGACGCGGTGGGGGCTGAGGGGACGGCGGGTGCGCCTGGCGCGGATGGCGCGGGCGGTGGGGTCGGACCGGCGGCTGCGGACGGCATACCCGAAGTCCCCGTGCGAGGGCTGCCACGGCGCACGCCGCCGTAGGGGCCACGCGGTCAGTCGTCGAGTGCCTTGGCGAGGGCGATGTTGAAGGAGACCTCGTCGGGGTTGTCGTCGTCGAGCGCCCACACGCACTCGATCGAGCAGCGGACGACGGTCCACCACCGGGCGAGCTCCTCGTCGATCCCGGCGGCGTCGCAGAGCACCTCGGTGCGCCGCCTGACCGACCACCGGAGCGCGGCCCCGGTGCCGAGCTCGTCGCGACGGTTCCGCAGCACGGCGTGCAGCTCCCAGCCCGGGTGGCCGGCCCTCGGCTGCGGGTCGATGGCGAGCCACGGCTCCCGGGTCCCGGCGAGGACGTTCTCGTAGTGGAGGTCCCCGTGCACGAGGGTCGCGTCGCTGTCCGGGGCGCTCCTCAGCTCCTCGAGGAGGCCCCGGGCCCGGGACACCATGCGGCGAGGGAGGGCGTCGCGCCGGGCTGCCTCGTCGAGCCACCCCTGGGCCCAGGTGCCGAGCGGGTCGATGGTCGCGGGCGCAGGCACGTGGAGCCGGGAGAGCAGGCCCCCGATGAGCTCGCACGCGGTGTCGACGTCGAGCGTCCTCAGGTCCACCTCGGGGTCCAGGCGCTCGAGCAGGAGCATCCCGTCGGAGGGCAGGGCAGCGACGAGGCGTACCGCCCCGTCGCCCGCCCACCGGCGCAGGGCCGCGGGCTCGCCGTCGGTGTCCCGGCTCCGGCGCACGAGCTTGAGGGCGAGGGGTTCTCCGTCGCGTCGCACCGGCGCGACCACCGCCGTCCACCCGGTGCGGAGCGGCCCGTCGGCGACGAGGTCCCAGCGCCCGAAGGCCTCGCCGAGCAGGGCCTGGGCCCGACCCGCCCACTCCGCGCCGGAGGGACCGCCCTCGGCGGGCAGGCGGGCGATCCACGCCAGCCACTCGGGCGGGATGGTGGGCGCCTCGCGCGACGTCACGTCAGGCCGGGGAACGGGACGAGGTCGGCTCCCCACCGGTGGGCCTCGGTCTCCACCGTCCCGAGCCACCGGGTGACCGCCGAGATCCCCGCGGCACCGTGCGCGGTGACGAGGGGTTCCAGGTGCTCGCCGTAGCCGGCTCGCAGGCTGGTGAGCACCTCGCGAGCCAGCCGCGCGGCATCCCCTGCAGTCTCCACCGGGAACGGCAGGGGGTGCCCGAGCACGGCCGCCGGGGTCGACCCGCCGGTGACCTGGTCGGTGAGCAGGTTGCGGAGCGTCTCCAGCGTCGCGTCCGACCGCGACCGCTGGCGCCCCGTCGAACGGGCGCTCACGACCTCGAGGAACCAGACGGCGGCCGAGGTCCCCGCGGCGAGCTCCCCGACGGCCTCGTCGGCGACGGGCTCGCGAGGGACGACCGGGGGGCGTCCGGTGAGAAGGCTCGCGGCGGCATACCGCTGCGCGTGCAGCGCGGCCACCGTGGCCCTGAGGTCGGTCGCCACGCCGGCCAGTGAGCCCGCAGATGCGGCGGCGGCCGCCTCCGCCGCGGCAAGGTCGGCGCGCCGGACGCTCGCCGAGGGGCGGGGTGTCGGGGTCAGGGTGCCGTCGACCGCCGTGGAGGGGACCTGCTGGCGGAGGAGCGTGGTCCGGAGCACCGAGTGCTGTCGCTCGTGGATGGCCGCGAGGTCAGCGGGGAGCCCACCCGGCAGGGCGGCGGCGCTGGCCGCGAGCGCGGCGGTGTCGCGCGTGAGCTCGACGAGCCGGGCCTCCAGGGGGAGGGGTGTGCGGGTCGGAACCAACGGCACCTGTGGTGCGTCGTCCTCGAGGCGGATGCCGCACGCAGCCGTGGGCAGCACGACGGCCGCGACCGCGGTGCCGAGCAGAGTGCGCCGGGCCACGCCCCCCGGTGCGCCCTCGGCCATGGCGGCATCATCGCACGGGGCTCTGGGCCTGCTCGGACGTGTCCTAGAGTGGGTGGTGGCGTTCACCGCCGACGACAAACTGCAGAGAGGGAGGGACCAGATGACCACCGCCGAGCGGATCCGACCCGACCTCGAACAGGCCCTCGCCGGCAGCGGGCTCGTCGTCGAGGACCTCACCATCACCCCGGCGGGTCGCCGGCGCGTCGTCAAGGTGCTCCTCGACCGCGACCTCGGCGACGTCGACGTCGTCACCGAGCTCACCGACCCCCTCACCCTCGACGAGGTGGCCGACGCGACCAGGCTCGTCAGCGAGGCGCTCGACGGGTCCGACGCCATGGGGGAGCAGCCCTACACCCTCGAGGTCTCCTCCACGGGCGTCGGCCGCCCGCTCACGGAGCCCCGCCACTTCCGGCGCAACGTCGGTCGCCTGGTCACGGCCCGCACCGGCGGAACCGAGGTGACGGGCAGGGTCACGAGCGCGTCCGCGACCGAGGTGGCGCTCGACGTGCCCGCCACCCGCTCGACCCCCGCCCACACCGAGACGCTGCCGTATGCCGGCATCGAGCGTGCCGTGGTGCAGGTCGAGTTCGCCCGCCACGACGAGAGCCCGGAGCGCTGACATGGACATCGACCTGACGGCCCTGCGCGCCCTCGAGCGCGAGCGCGGCATCTCGCTCGACGTGCTCATCCCGGCGATCGAGCAGGCGCTCGTCCTCGCCTACCAGCGCACCGACGGCCACTACCGCCACGCCCGCGCCGAGCTCGACCGCAAGACGGGGCACGTCGTCATCTGGGCGCGCGAGGAGGTCGAGGCGCCGGTCGCCGAGGAGGAGGTCGACGAGGAGGGCAACCCCGTGCGGCCGCGGCGCGAGCTCGGCCCGGAGTTCGACGACACCCCCACCGGCTTCGGGCGGGTGGCGGCTGCCACGGCTCGACAGGTGATCGTGCAGCGGCTGCGCGACATCGAGGACGAGGCGATCCTCGGCGACTTCAAGGGCCGCGAGGGCGACATCGTCGCGGGCATCATCCAGCAGAGCCCCGACCCCCGGCACGTGACCGTCGACTTCGGGAGCGTCGAGGGGATCCTCCCCATCGCCGAGCAGGTCCCCGGGGAGGTCTACACCCACGGGCAGCGGCTGCGCTGCTTCGTCGTGTCGGTCAAGCGCGGCATGCGGGGGCCCCAGATCGGGCTCTCGCGCACCCACCCCAACCTCGTCCGCAAGCTCTTCGCCCTCGAGGTGCCCGAGATCGCCGACGGGAGCGTCGAGATCGCCGCGCTGGCCCGCGAGGCCGGGCACCGCACCAAGATCGCGGTCCACTCGAAGGTCCCCGGCCTCAACGCCAAGGGCTCGTGCATCGGGCCGATGGGCGCCCGGGTGCGCGCCGTGATGAGCGAGCTGCACGGCGAGAAGATCGACATCGTCGACTGGTCCGAGGACCCGGCGACGTTCATCGCCGCCGCGCTGTCCCCGGCCCGGGTGTCGTCGGTGGAGATCGTCGACCGGCAGCTGCGCTCGGCGCGGGTCATCGTCCCCGACTACCAGCTGTCCCTCGCCATCGGCCGGGAGGGCCAGAACGCCCGGCTCGCGGCCAAGCTCACGGGCTGGCGGATCGACATCCGGCCCGACACCGAGGGGTCGGGCGCGGCGGGGCCGCGCACCGATGACACGGCCGGCCGCGCGTAGGCGGTAGACTGGTGCGGACCGACCGGACTGGACTCCGGCCCGGCCACCCGGTGCGCACCTGCATCGGGTGTCGTGGGGCGGATAGCCGGTCGGCACTCCTGCGAGTGGTCCTCGGACCCGGTGCGGACGGCATCCCCGTCGTCGTGCCGGACCCCGAGCGCCGTCGTCCGGGGCGTGGCGCATGGCTGCACCCGGTCGTCTCGTGCCTCGACCTCGCCGTCCGCCGCCGGGCGTTCGGGCGCGCGCTGCGCAGCAGCACGCCACCCGACCACACCGCGGTCGACGACTGGGTCAGGGCCCACGAGCAGGGCCAACCGTCCGAGAGCAAGAACCGAAAGCGGGTTTGACGCTGATGAGCACCCGATGAGTACTCAGCGATGAGCACCCCCCAGCTGTAACGACGGTCCGGCCGACCCGGCACGGACCTGGACAGGAGAGAAGTGTCTAAAGTCCGTGTGAGCGCCCTCGCCAAGGAGCTCGGAGTGACCAGCAAGGTCCTCCTCGAGCGCCTCAACGGCATGGGGGAGTACGTCAAGAGCGCCAGCTCGACGATCGAGCCGCCCGTCGTGCGGCGCTACCGGGAGAAGTTCCCGGAGGAGGCCCCCCAGGCCGCGGCCGCCCCGGCCCCGGCGAAGCGGGCCGCCACCACCAGGACCACGCCGGCTCGTCAGGCAGCGTCCGCGACCCCAGCCGCTCCCGCGGCTCCGGCAGCGTCGGCACCGGCCGCGGCTGCCCCCAGCGCCCCGGCATCCCCGTCGGTGCCCGTGGCACCGGCGGCCTCGGCCCCGACCGCACCTGCCGCTCCCGCGGCGCCGGCGGCTCCGGCCGCGTCGGCGCCCGCCGCCGCGGCCTCGTCGGCCCCCGCGGCGTCGGTCGCCCCGTCGGCACCGGCTGCCCCGGTGGCTCCCGCCGCGCGCGAGGGTGGGTCCGGCGACGCCGGACCCCGCCCGGCCCCGCGGCCGAACACCCCGCGCCCGGGCAACAACCCGTTCGCCCCCAGCCAGGGCATGGGCCGTTCGCGTGAGGCCACGCCGCGCCCGGGCAACAACCCGTTCGCGGCCAGCCAGGGCATGCCCCGGCCGCAGAGCCGTCCCGGCACGCGCCCCGGCGGCGCCGCGCCGGCCGGGCCGCGTCCCGGTGGCGCGCGTCCCAGCCCGGGGATGATGCCCGACCGCAGCGCGGTCGCCCGACCCGGTGACCGTCCGGCCCGCGGTGGGCGTCCCGGTGCCCCGGGCGCTCGTCCGGGTGCCGGTGCAGGTGGCTTCGGTGGCCGCCCCGGTGGCGGCGGCGGGTTCCGCGGCGGCCCCGGTGGCCGCGGCGGCACCCAGGGTGCCTTCGGCCGCGGTGGCGGCCGTCCCGGCCGGGCCCGCAAGTCCAAGCGCGCGAAGCGCATGGAGTTCGAGGAGATGCAGGCGCCGACGATCGGTGGCGTGAGCGTCCCGCGCGGTGACGGCACCACGGTCGTCCAGGTGCGCCAGGGTGCGAGCCTCACGGACTTCGCCGACAAGATCAACGCGAACCCGGGCTCGCTCGTCACGGTGCTCTTCCACCTCGGCGAGATGGCGACCGCGACGCAGAGCCTCGACGAGGACACCTTCAAGCTGCTCGGTGGCGAGCTCGGCTACGACATCCGCATGGTGTCTCCCGAGGAGGAGGAGCGCGAGCTCTTCGACTCGTTCAACATCGACCTGGAGTTCGGGGTCGACACCGAGGACGAGGAGGACCTCGAGGCGCGTCCCCCGGTCGTGACCGTCATGGGTCACGTCGACCACGGCAAGACGCGGCTGCTCGACGCGATCCGCAAGGCGGACGTGGCGGGCGGCGAGGCCGGCGGCATCACCCAGCACATCGGTGCCTACCAGATCCACACCGACCACGAGGGCGTCGACCGGGCCATCACGTTCATCGACACCCCGGGCCACGAGGCGTTCACCGCCATGCGGGCCCGTGGTGCGAAGGTCACCGACATCGCGATCCTCGTCGTCGCCGCCGACGACGGCGTCATGCCGCAGACCATCGAGGCGCTCAACCACGCCCAGGCCGCGGACGTGCCGATCGTCGTCGCCGTCAACAAGATCGACGTCGAGGGCGCGAACCCGGCCAAGATCCGTCAGCAGCTCACCGAGTACAACCTCGTCGCCGAGGAGTACGGCGGCGAGACGATGTTCGTCGACGTCTCCGCGAAGCAGGGGCAGCACATCGACGAGCTGCTCGAGGCCGTGCTGCTCACCGCGGACGCGGCCCTCGACCTGCGGGCCAACCCCGACCGCGACGCCCGTGGTGTCGCGATCGAGGCCAACCTCGACAAGGGCCGCGGCGCCACGGCGACCGTCCTCATCCAGTCGGGCACGCTGCACGTCGGTGACGCGATCGTCGCGGGCTCCTCGCACGGCCGCGTCCGGGCGATGCTCGACGAGCACGGCAACCAGGTGCCGGTGGCGACCCCGTCGCGGCCGGTGCAGGTGCTCGGCCTCTCCTCGGTCCCGCGGGCCGGCGACACCTTCGTCGTCGCCCCCGACGACCGCACCGCCCGGCAGATCGCCGAGAAGCGCGAGGCTGCGGACCGCCAGGCCTCCCTGGCCAAGGCCCGCAAGCGCATCTCGCTCGAGGACCTCAACGAGGCCCTCGCGGCCGGAAAGGTCGACACCCTCAACCTCATCCTCAAGGGCGACGTGTCGGGGTCGGTCGAGGCGCTCGAGGACGCCCTGCTCCAGATCGACGTGGGCGAGGAGGTCGACCTGCGGATCATCGACCGCGGCGTCGGCGCGATCACGCTCAACAACATCAACCTCGCGATGGCGTCCAACGCGATCATCATCGGCTTCAACGTGCGGGCCGAGGGCCAGAACGCCGAGGTCGCCGACCGCGAGGGCGTGGAGATCCGCTACTACTCGGTCATCTACCAGGCGATCGAGGAGATCGAGCAGGCGCTCAAGGGCATGCTCAAGCCGGAGTTCGAGGAGGTCGAGCTCGGCACCGCGGAGATCCGCGAGATCTTCCGGAGCAGCAAGTTCGGCAACATCGCCGGGTCCATCGTGCGCAGCGGCGAGATCAGGCGCGGCACGAAGGCACGGATCACCCGCAACGGCGTCGTCGTGGCCGAGAACGTCGAGATCGCCGGCCTCCGGCGGTTCAAGGACGACGTCACCGAGGTCCGCGAGGGCTTCGAGTGCGGTATCAACCTCGGCAGCTTCAACGACCTGCAGCTCGACGACCTCATCGCCACGTACGAGATGCGGGAGAAGCCCCGGGCCTGAACCCGAGGCGTGGCCCACGCCGCGCCGCGCCCTCGCCCCCATCCCCGTCCTCCCCGACCTTGTCTGTCAGGTCGTCGGCGACACGCCGCTCCGCGGCGTTTCCGACGCACTCTGACAGACAAGGTCGGGGAGCAGGGGAAGGGGTGGGCCCTCGGCCCGGGGCCGCTCCCGTCCGTCGCCGCCCACCCGGTCATTAGGGTGGATGGCGCCCCCGTCCCGACGAGCCCAGGAGGACCCCATGGCCGACACCGCGCGCGCCCAGAAGGTCGCTGACCGCATCAAGACGGTGACCGCCGAGAACCTCGACGCCATCGTCAAGAACCCCGACCTCGGCTTCGTCACCGTGACCGACGTCCGGGTCACCGGCGACCTCCAGCACGCCTCGCTCTTCTACACGGTCTTCGGTGACGAGGCCCAGCGCGAGCGCACCGCCCGCCTCCTCGAGGCCAACAAGGGCCGGCTCCGCTCGTTCGTGGGCAAGCAGCTCGGCATCCGGCTGACCCCGAGCCTGGAGTTCATCGCCGACGCGATCCCCGAGACCGCCGCCCACCTCGAGGACCTCCTCAAGGAGGCCAAGGAGCGCGACGCCGAGGTCGCCAAGGCTGCGGCCGGTGCGAGGTATGCCGGTGAGCCCGACCCGTACCGCAGGGAGCGTGACCTCGAGGCCGACGAGGCGGGCGGGGACGCCGCGGACCGAGCGGAAGCCGCTGACCCGGCGGCTGCCGCGGAGGCGGCGGACGCCGTGGGTGCCGCGCGCCCCGTCGATGCCGGACGCCTCCCCGGCGGCGGGGTCCCGGGTGCCCAGACCCCCTGAGGGCGGACCGACCGAGCCGACGCCCGACGGCATCCTCGTCGTCGACAAGCCCCAGGGGTGGACGAGCCACGACGTCGTCGCGCGGGCGCGCCGGCTGTGCGCCACCCGCAAGGTCGGCCACGCCGGAACCCTCGACCCGATGGCCACGGGCGTGCTCGTCCTCGGTGTGGGCCGGGCGACCCGGTTGCTGACCTTCCTCGTCGGGTGCGACAAGGACTACACGGCCAGCGTGCGGCTGGGCCAGGCGACGCTGACCGACGACGCCGAGGGCGAGGTCACGTCGGCACCGGGTGCGGCGGGCCTCGACACGTCGGCCGTGGTCGCCGCCGCGGCCAGGCTCACCGGTGACATCGAGCAGGTCCCCAGTGCGGTCAGCGCGATCAAGGTCGACGGCGAGCGGGCCTACCACCGCGTGCGCGGCGGGGAGTCCGTCGAGCTGGCAGCCCGACCGGTCTCGGTCTCCCGCTTCGCCGTCGGAGAGATCCGCGAGGGCGTCGTCGACGGCGTCGCCGTGACGGACGTCGACATCGAGGTCACCGTCTCGTCGGGCACCTACGTCCGGGCACTCGCGCGAGACCTCGGGGTGGCCCTCGGCTCGGGCGGCCACCTCACCGCACTGCGGCGCACCCGCGTCGGCGGCTTCGGCATCGCCGACGCCCACCCGCTCGCCGACCTCGAGGCGAGGCAGGGGCACGCCATGCCGGTGACGCCGCTGGCCGAGGCCGCTCGAGCGGCCTTCGTGGTCCGCGAGGTCGACGAGGCCGAGGCCCGCTCGCTGGGGTTCGGGCAGCGGCTCCCGTCGACCGTCCCTGGACGCCCGGAACCCGTCGCCGCGTTCGCCCCCGACGGCCGGCTCGTCGCGATCCTCGACGAGTCGCGTCCCACCGCGCGCAGCCTCGTCGTCTTCTCCCCCTCGAGTTCGTAGAGTGTGTCCCGTGCATCGCTGGACCGACCCCTCCCGGACGCCCGAGGCCCTGCGGCCCTGCGTCGTCACGCTCGGCAACTTCGACGGCGTCCACCGCGGTCACCGGGCCGTGCTGAACGCCCTCGTCGAGTCCGGCAGGCGGCACGGTCTCCCCGCCGTCGCCATCACCTTCGACCCGCACCCGGTCGCGGTCCTGCGGCCCGACGTGGCGCCTGAGCTCATCGCCCCGGGCCACCTCCGCGAGGACCTCATCGCCGACAGCGGCGTCGACGGCCTGCTCGTCCTGGACTTCACGAAGGAGTTCGCCCAGCAGACGCCGGAGGACTTCGTGCGGGCGGTCTTCGTGCGAGGGCTCGACGCCCGCTCGGTCGTCGTCGGCATGGACACCCGCTTCGGGTACCGCAACGCCGGTGACGTCTCGACCCTCGCCGACCTCGGCGAGAAGTTCGGGTTCGAGGTCATCGCCCTCGACGACGTCGGCAGCGAGGACGAGCGCTTCTCCTCCACCGTCGTGCGACGGCACCTCCGGACCGGTGAGGTCGGCGAGGCCGCGCGGATCCTCGGCCGCCCGCACCGGGTCGTCGGCACCGTGGTGCACGGCAACCACCGGGGCAAGGCCCTCGGGTACCCGACGGCCAACCTGTCCGCCGACTCGCTGGGCCTGGTGCCGCTCGAGGGTGTGTATGCCGGATGGCTCACCCGACTCGACCTCGCCGAGGGCGAGCCCGACCGGACGATGCCGGCCGCCATCAGTGTGGGCACGAACCCCACGTTCGACACCCACGACCGGCGCACCGTCGAGGCCTACGTCCTGGACCGCGACGACCTCGACCTCTACGACGAGGAGGTCATGGTCGAGTTCACCGCCCACATCCGGCCGACCCTGCGCTTCGACAGCGTCGACGAGCTGACCGAGGCGATGGCCGAGGACGTCGAGCGGTGCCGCCAGCTCCTCACCAAGATCGTCCCCGCCTGATCCGGACGCAAGCGTCCGTGTCAGGGCGTGGGCCCGCCGGCCTGAGCCCCTGGGCCCGGCACGACGTCGGGCTCTACGTCGCGGCGGCGGGGGCGTCCGTCGTCGGTTCGCTCCTCGTGTGGTCGGCCACGGCCCGCACCGAGGGCACGGCATACCTCGTCCGCCACCTCGTCACGGCGGCGTTGGGGCTGTGCCTGGCCCTGCTCGTGAGCCGATCGGGTCAGCGGCGGGTGCGCCTTGCGGCGCCGTGGGTGTATGCCGTGTCGCTCCTGGGGCTCGTCGCCGTCCTCACGCCGCTCGGTCGCACCGTCAACGGGTCGCGGTCCTGGATCCCGCTCGTCGGCGGGTTCACCGTCCAGCCCGCCGAGGTCGCCAAGGTGGGCCTCTGCCTCGCGCTGGCCGGCGTGCTTGCGGGCCAGGCCGAGCGCGGGCTCGCACCGGGGGCCCGCGAGGTGGTGGTCTCGTCGCTGCTCGTCGCCCTCCCGGCCGGCCTCGTCCTGCTCCAGCCCGACCTCGGGTCGGCCGCGGTCATCGTCGTCCTCGGGGTCGTCGTCGTGGCGGTCGCCGGGGTGCCGCGCCGGTGGCTGGTGGGGGCCGCCGTGCTCGCCGTGGCCCTGGTCGTCGTCGTGCTGACGACGCCGGTGCTCAGCGACTACCAGCGCGACCGGCTCACGGCATTCGCCGACCCGTCCGCCGACCCGCAGGGCGCGGGGTACCAGACGCACCAGGTCCGGCTCGCCATCGGCGCCGGAGGTCTCTGGGGCCAGGGGTTCATGCGCGGGGAGCGGACCCAGGGCGGCCTCGTGCCCTACCAGCTCAACGACTTCATCTTCTCCGTCGCGGGGGAGGAGCTCGGCTTCGTCGGTGCCACGGGGCTGATCCTGCTGCTCGGCTTCGTCGTCGTGCGGATGCTCGTCGTCGCGTCGCGGGCCCCGGACCAGTTCGGGCGGCTCGTCGGCGTCGGGGTGGCGACCTGGCTGGCCCTGCAGGTCGTGCAGAACGTCGGGATGAACCTCGGCCTCACCCCCGTCACGGGGCTCCCACTGCCCTTCGTGTCCTACGGCGGGTCCTCGATGCTGGTCTCGTGGGTCGCCGTGGGTCTCGTCGACGCGGCGCACACCGCTGCGACTCGCGAGTAACATGCCGTTCCCATCCGCGTGGGCGGTGTGACAGGATGCGCGCACCACGCCCCCAATGACGAGGACGATGTTCGATGCTCACCGCTTCCCCCCAGATCCACTCGCCCGCCGACGAGCCCGTCGACCAGTCAGTGCTGGAGAACCAGGCCCAGAGCGTCGGGCACCTCTTCCGGGACCGCGTGGCCGCCACGCCCGACCGCCCGGCGTTCATGCACGCCGTCGTCGGTGACTCCGGGGACGACTGGGTGACCGTCTCCTGGTCCGAGCTCGACACCGACGTGCGCGAGATCGGTGCCGGCCTCGTGGCCCTCGGCATCGAGCCGCAGGACCGCGTCGCGGTGGCCTCGAACACCCGCTACGAGTGGGCCCTCGCGGACCTCGCCATCATGGTGAGCGGCGGGGCGACGACGACGATCTACCCGACGACCATCGCCGACGACGTCGCGTTCATCGTCGCCGACTCGGGCGCCAAGGTCGTGTTCGCCGAGAACACCGAGCAGCTCGAGAAGCTCCGGTCGGTGCGCGCGTCGACCCCTGCGGTCACGCGGGTCGTCGTGTTCGACGGGGTCGCGGACGCCGACGCCTGGACGCTCACCCTCGACGAG